>OX352322.1:3190250-3494500 GCA_947090765.1 Pseudomonas sp. MM223
GCACCATCGGTGATGGTGCGCTGATCGGTATCCAGGCGGTGGTGCTCAACGGCGCGGTCATCGGCAACAACTGCCTGGTCGGGGCTGGCGCCATCGTCACCGAAGGCAAGGTGTTCCCCGACAACTCATTGATCCTGGGTGCGCCTGCCAAGGTGGTGCGCGAACTGACGGCCGAAGCCATCGCCAGCATGCAGCGTAACGCCGTCGAGTACGTCGCAAAAGGCCAGAGCTTCAAGGAAAAACTGATCCGTATCCGCTGAAAACCTGCTGGCGACGACTATAAAGGCGTCGCTGCTCTCCAATAATTACAAGAATGGAGATCCACCATGGTTGCCATGACCGGCGAACTGGCGCGTGAGCGCAACGACAGCCACATCAATGAACTGCTGCTGTACCGCCGCGTGGCCTGGCGCATCATGCCGCTGGCCATCATCTGCTTCCTGTTCTCGTACTTTGACCGCATCAACATCAGTTTCGCCAAGGCGCAAATGCAGCAGGAACTGGGCCTCAGCGACGCCGCCTACGGCCTGGCCGCGAGCATGTTCTTCGTGGGTTACGTGTTGTTCGAAGTACCCAGCAGCCTGGGCCTGAAGCGTTATGGCGCACCGGCCTGGATCTGCCGGATCATGGTGTCGTGGGGCCTGGCGACGGCGGCGCTGGTGTTTGCCTATACCCAGTACACCCTGTATTTCCTGCGCTTTCTGATCGGGGTGATGGAGGCCGGTTTCGGCCCGGCGATCCTGTTCTACCTGGCATGCTGGTTTCCGCGCAAGCACCTGGCGAAGATGAATGGCCTATGGTTCCTGGCGGTACCACTGGCCGGTGCGGTGGGTGGCCCGGCAGCAGGCGTCTTGCTGGGGACCATGGATGGCGTGCTGGGCCTGGCCGGTTGGCACTGGTTGTTCCTGATGTCCGGCTTGCCTTGCGTGGTGCTGGGCCTGCTGGTGTTGTGGAAACTGGACCGCGACATCGAAGCGGCAAAATGGCTGAGCCGTGAGGAGAAGGACCTGCTGGCGGAAAACCTGGCCCAGGACAAGCGCGCCGCAAAACCGATCCTGGGCTCGATCTGGCGGGTGTTGCTGACCCGCGAAGTGGCGATCATGGCGTTCATCTACTACGTGATCAAAACCGCGTCCTATGGCCTTAACTTCTGGATGCCGCACCTGATCAAATCATCGGGTGTGCAGGACATGCTTTGGGTTGGTGTGCTGTCGGCGCTGCCTTACGCGGTGGCCTGCATCGGCATGGTGTTGCTGACCCGTCGCTCCGACCGTACCGGCGAGCGCAAGCGCTACCTGGTGTACTGCCTGCTTGCGGCTGCCGTCGGCTATCTGCTGGCGTGTCTGTATTCCGACTCGTCGTTGGCGATGATGGCCGCGCTGGTGCTGGCTACCGCAGGCACCTTCATCGCCATACCGATCTTCTGGACCATTCCACAGTCAACCTTCTCGGGCTTGGCAATTGCCACCGGTACTGCGGCCATCAACTCGGTCGGGCAGCTAAGCGGCATCGTCGCACCGGTAATGGTGGGCAAGATCAATGACCTCACCGGCAGCAACGCCATGGGCATGCTGTCCATCGCCCCACTGATCCTGCTTGCCTGCCTGGTGGTGATGCGTTACGTACGCAACCCGCGAAGCTGATTGGCGCTGAGTCTTCAAACAACAACAAGAACAAGGCACACCCATGATGATTATTTCCCGGCGAGCATCGCTGATGCTCGGGGCGCTTTGCTGCGCCTGTCAAAACGCACAGGCCAGCTTTATCGACGGTGCCAGCGGCAGCCTCGAACTGCGCAATTTCTATTTCGACCGCGACTTTCACGGTGACAGCGCCACGCAGTCACGGCGCGGTGAATGGGCCCAGGGCTTCATGTTGCGCTTGCAGTCTGGCTATACCGACGGCGTGCTCGGCTTTGGCCTGGACGCAGCCGGCATGCTGGGGCTCAAGCTGGATTCTTCTCCCGACCGCAGCGGCACCGGCCTGCTGCCACGTGGCAGCGACAAACGCGCCGCGGATGACTACGCCAAGGCCGTGGCCACCTTCAAGGCCAGGCTGGCGCAGAGCGAGTTGAAACTGGGTGGCCTGAGCCCGCAACTGCCATTGCTGGCGTCCAACAACAGCCGCTTGTTCCCTCAGTGGTTCAACGGAGTGCAACTGGTGAGCAAGGACCTGGACCGGTTCACGTTCACCCTGTTGCAGGTGGATGCCACCAAGTTGCGCGACTCTACCGACTATGAGGACCTGACGGCCATGGCGCAGCAAGGGGCCTATTCGGCGACGGTAACCAGTGACCGGCTGTACTACGGCGGTGTCGATTACCAGCCGCTGAGCAACTTGACCCTCAGCCTTCACACCAGCACGCTCGAAGACCTGTTCCGGCGTGATTTTGCCGGGTTCAAGTTCAAGAGCCGTCTCGGGCCCGGGGATGTGTTCACCGAGTGGCGCTGGTTCAACGCTCGCGAGCACGGCCGGGCATTACTGGGCGAAGTCGACAACCAGACGCTCAGTACCAACTTCGGGTACAGCCTTCAGGGCCACACGTTCAGCGGTGGCTATCAGAAGGTGCGTGGCGATACGGCATATGCCTACGTGGGTGGCACCGATACTTACCTGTTCAGCGAACAGCAGGTCAGCACCTTTGCCCTGGCCAACGAACGGGCGTGGATGCTGCGATATGACTACAACTTTGCTGCGCTGGGTGTCCCAGGGCTCACGTTCAATGTGCGCTATGTGAAGGGCGACCAGGTAGACCCACAGCGCATCGCCAGCGCCAAAGGCAGGGCGCTGGCGGCTGGTGACGGAGAAGGGCGGGAGTGGGAGCGGACCACGGATATTACCTACGTGGTGCAGTCGGGGGCGCTCAGGAATGTGTCGCTGCGTTGGCGCAATGCGAGCATGCGCTCGAATTTTGCCGATGCAGCGGATGAGAACCGGGTGATTTTGGGGTATACGGTCGAGTTCTGAACGCAGGTCCAGTCATTTCTTGGGGGCGGCGGGTTTTGTTCATCCTGATCCTGATCCTGTACCTGAAGTACAGAACCATGCCGCTGGCAGAACTGTCAGGTGCTGGTGCGCCCGACTTGTCAGATTTTGTCCATAAAACGGTCGGGGCTGGAGAAAAACGAGGCGATCAGCACGGCCGTGATCACTCCTGACGCATCGGCAAGAAACAACAGCAAGGCACTGGTGTCGCCAGGCGCCAGATGATTGCCCAGCGCAAAGCCCACGCCATGGGGGAACGCAGCAACCAACAGCAGCACGGCAGCCAACAGACCAGAAAGGAGCTTCATGTAGGCTTTGCCGAATGCCAGGCCAAAGGCCCAGAACACGAAGATGCAGCACACGGCCAGGCCCGTTGATGTTACATACTGAGCGAGTATTTCCAGCCACCACAGCATGGGATGCTCCTGAGCGAAGTGCGCGCTGAACGATGTGGGTGTGCAAAGCCGGCCCGTTAAGGGCGCTGGCAGTTGCTAATCAGAAGCCTGGCTAATCGAATTTGTTCCGCCCGTTCAAACAAACAAGCCCGCTTGCATGGTCGCAGTGAAGCAGCGGCAGTGTGGTTTTGTTGTCGCTGGCATGTTGTCATTGTGTAAACGTTGTGCGGAGTCTGCAGCAAGACCTTGGTTGATTAGTAACTTCTCGCAACACTCGGTAGAATGCAGCGTATCCTCAACGGCCAATTGCAAATGCCTACGTTTCGTATTTTTGTCGCCTCAGCAGTAGTCGCCAGCCTTGCCGGCTGTGCAACCCCCGGCAAACCCACTGCCAGCAAACTGACCAGCAAAACACCACAGCAGTATGCCGCCTGTGTGTTGCCCAAATGGCAAGCGGTGGCGCCCCAGGCCACGCAGAAGTCGATTGCCCACGGTTACCGGCTTACGGCCCCAAGTGCGGTTGCATCTGACGATGTGCTGGACGTGGTTGATGCCCGCGAGGGCAGCCGCGCGACCTTCTACAAAGGCAGCTTCTTGTCTGGCGACACGTTGCGCCAGGCTGCCAAGGAATGCCTGGACTGAATCAATAGCCCGACCCACTGGCCCCACCCATGCTGGGTAGGCGAGCTTTGTGCTGGGCATTGCTCCACTCGGCGCAGGTCATGAAGGTGGTCTTGTCCACCTTGCCGGCGCCGTCGAAGCTGACGCTGTAGGGTTGCCGTTCACCAGCCTTGGTCAGCATGTAGTCGAAGCAGGTACCAGGCACTACTGTCCGCTCGGACTCGGCATCCGGCCTGCCGCCGATTTGTACGACCTGGTCTTTGCTCATGCCGGTGGCGACTTTGGCCACCAGTGGCTGGTCGTGGTACAGCGCAGCGCTGGATGAGCAGGCAGAAAGCGCTGCGAAGGCCAGGATCAGCACGTGAAAGGGTTTGTTCATGGCAGTGCTCCTGCGTAAGCGGCGTTGCGCCGCGAAAGGGGCGCAACGCGCCCCCGGCAATAGGTGCCACACCATCAGTTCGCTCGGCCTTTCATCATACGCCTGTACTGCCTGACCCGCAGTAACGTACAGGCTTGCTCCAGCAACAAGGCCCGCAACGGCGACGCGTGCGCCTTGGGCCTGTTGCCTGCCGCCAACCGGCGCATCTGCAACTTCACCAGGGCCATGTACGCCAGCGCTGCGAACGCCTTGCGCTTCCAGCGAATCGGCTTCAGTTCAGCGGTGGCCGTTGGTTCACCGTTCTGCCAGCGCCGGGGCAAGGCGGGTTCGATGGCCAAGGCCGTGGCGATGCCCGCCATTGCCACACCGCTGGCCAGCACCTGCTCGACCACCGGCAGGCGGCGAATACCGCCAGTTACCATCACCGGCATGGTCGCGATGGTGGCGATCTCCCGGGCAAACTCCAGGAAGTAGGCCTCGCGGTTCAGGGTACGGCCATCGCGGGCATCACCTTGCATCGCCGGGGCCTCGTAACTGCCGCCCGAAAGCTCCACCAGGTCCACCGCCAACTCGTTCAGCCATAGCACCACCTGGCGTGCATCGGCCGGTTCGAAGCCGCCGCGCTGGAAGTCTGCCGAGTTCAGTTTCACCGCCACGCTGAAACCCGGTGTAACCACCCCGCGCACGGCCTTGACAACCTCCAGCAGCAGCCGCGCGCGGTTTTCCAGGCTGCCACCCCAACGGTCCTGCCGCTGGTTGCTTAGCGGCGACAGAAACTGGCTGAGCAAGTAGCCGTGGGCGGCGTGAATTTGCACGCCACTGAAGCCGGCCTGTTCGGCCAGCGCTGCAGTACTGGCGAAGCGCTGGACCAGTGCGACGATCTCGGCTTCATCCAGGGCTTTGGGCAGTGGGAACAGCGTGGACAAGCCGCCCATGTCCAGGGCAACGGCCGAAGGCGCCACGGTGGGTTGGCCAAGGTTCGCCTGCATCTGTCGCCCTGGGTGGTTGATCTGCATCCAGAACTGCGCGCCGTGGGCGCGGCCTGTGCGGGCCCAGTCGCGAAAACGTTGCAGTGGCTGGCTGGTATCGAGCATCACGCCGCCCGGGCCGGTCATGGCGCCCGGGTCGATCATCACGTTGCCGGTCAGCAACAACCCCGCACCGCCTTGCGCCCAGGCCTGGTAAAGGCGCAGCAAATGGTCGGACGGGGTCTGGTCCGGGTTAGCCAGGTTTTCTTCCATTGCTGCCTTGGCGATGCGGTTGGGAATGATGCTTCCATTAGGCAGGTGAAGGGGTTGGAACGGGGTCATGGCAATCTCCGAAAAGCGCTACCACGCATCGGTTCATGTCGGCGTGGGCTGGGCTCGGAAGAAGGTTAAGGTTAAAGTCAACTTTAAGGTCAATAGGCGCAATGAGGTCGAGATGAAAATTGGTGAGCTGGCGCGACGGACGGGGCTTAGTGCATCGCGTATCCGCTTTTATGAAGCCAGTGGGCTGATTGCCGCCCGACGCCTGGGCAACGGGTACAGGGATTACCCGGAGCAAATGGTGCGGGCGCTAGAGGTGATCACGTGCGGCCAGCAGGCGGGTTTCAGCCTTGAAGAAATGCGCAAACTTGGCGACGCATCCGGGGCAGAAGAGGGGGGCCATGGTGTGTTGCTGGCAAGCCTCAAGCGCAAGGTGGCGGAAATTGAAGCGATGCAGCAGCGCCTGGCCCAGAACCGCGCGCAGTTGCTGGCGGTTATTGCCGGTATCGAAGACAAGCCTCAGGGGATGGACTGCGAAGCCAATGCCCAGCGCCTTATTGCTGGCTGGCAAGATCAGGATGGCAAAACACAGCCTCGTTGAAGCGTCGCAGCCCACTGTCGCCTAGGTGGCGGTAATGGCTACTCCTGATCCTTGGTGAGGGGAACAACCCTTGTTCTGGGTGGTCTGCTGTGAAGGTCTTCAGCTGGACCGACCGGTATCGACCAAGCACCGTTCGGGAGCTGTTCAGCCCATCGAATTTCGCCTGTCAGGGACACGGCGGTCGACTTATGTTCAGCCAGGTAAAGTTAGGTAAAAGCGGCCACGGCATATACACGGATCAGTATTGTGGTTTGTACTGTCCAGTTAAAGATGCCATTGATGAACACACTTCCGTCGCAGCCAAGCGCTGAACGCGGGGCGTTCTCCAGTTTCGAGGCGTGTCGCAATACCCAGCAGGGCCCCGTGGTGATTCTAGCCTCCGGCGCGTCTGCCAAGCATTTCCCGCTGGGCGAGTTCGCCCATTTGCCCGTCATTGCCATGAATGGCTCGGTTGCAATGACTGCCGACCACGGCATCCAGCCTTTCTTTTATGTGTGCACCGACAAGAGCTTCCGCCAGCAACAGCCAGCCTTGTTTGCCACCGCGCTGCGGGACAGCGAACGCCTGGCACTGTGGCCCGAGCAATATGTTGGGGCCGATGTGCCGGCCAGCACCGAGCGGTACGCACTGCACAAGGCCGACACCCCCGGCCTGCTGGACGGTTTGCGTGGCCACGGAGACAACTGCGTGTGCAACCGTGCACTGTGGAGCAAGCGGACGCGCTCGATCGCCTTCAGCAAAGACTTGGCGTACGGTTTTTTCGACGCCCGCACGGTGGCCTATGTGGCCCTGCAACTGGCGTATCACCTGGGCTTTGAAGAAGTGTTGCTGGTAGGGGTAGACCTCGACCAGACCGTGGGGCGCTTCTACGAAAAAGGCCAGGGCCAGCGTTCGCCCTGCGGGCTCGATCAGCACTGGGACAGCCGCATCCTGCCGTCGCTGACGCTGATGGCCCGGGAGGTTGTGAACGAGCACTTCCACGTCTACAACCTGTCGGCGATCTCGCGCATTCCGGCCGAGCTTATCCCCAAGGTCAACCTCAACGAAGCGCGACGAATTGCCGGTTGTGCAATTACCTGAGCAAGAAAGCGGGTGCGTGCGGGGCTGTGGATGCGTACAGTATGCCAAACGCACACTGGCAGGAACCCGCTTATGTCCAGCGCATTTACCTTTATGCAATCGCCTGTCGGCACCTTGACCCTGGTGGCCCGTGGCGAGTGCCTGGCAGCCGTATTGTGGGAAGAGGAAAGGGAAAACCGCGTGCGCCTCGGTGCCTTGCACCGTGACGACCAGTGCCCGGTGCTACGGGACACTGCGCGGCAGCTTGGCGAGTACTTTGCCGGCGAACGCCAGCGCTTCGAGCTGGCGCTGGATTTTGCCGGTACCGAGTTCCAGCGCCAGGTGTGGGCGGCGCTGCTGGCGATACCCTTCGGTGAAACCCGCAGCTATGGCGACATCGCCCGGCAGATCGGCAACCCTTCGGCAGTGCGGGCTGTAGGCGCCGCCAACGGCCGCAACCCGATCTCCATCATCGCGCCGTGCCATCGCGTGATTGGTGCCTCGGGCAGCCTGACCGGCTTTGCCGGTGGCTTGGCGGCCAAGCAGTACCTGCTGGCGTTGGAAGGCCGGCAAAGCCTGGCACTGGACCTGTAGGCATCAGCTGAACCAGCTGGCGACCAGGCAAACCAGTACGGTCAGCGCCGAGCCGGCCATCAGGGTGTACTGCCGATGGGCGCGGCGTGCATGGGCCTTGACCTCACGCAGGTACTCACCGGGTGTCGGTGCATCGGGCCGATGGCGCAAACCCTCGGCCACATCGGCGAGCTGGCCCTGGATCAGCAAGCCGACCAGGTAGTAGGTGCAGGCGTAACTCAGCAAAGCCAGAAACAGATAGATCATGCTGGGTGTGGGTCCAAGGGCAGGGCTATTGCGCTGGCATTGCCAGTGTCCAGCATGATCAGCCCTTCACTGTGATCATCCAGGCTGGCCAGCAAGCGCCCCTGGCTGTCCCATGCTGCGGAACCGCCGGCACCGATGAAGGTGTCGGCTGGCCCCACACAGTTGGCCATCAACACCGGCATGCCCAGTTCACGAGCCACCTCTGGGTAGTGCGCGTAGCCCTCGCGGATGCCTTTGGCGGTTTTCGCCACGCTGACCAGATACAAGTCGGCGCCATGCTCGCGCGCGGCGGCCGCGTGCGCCATGAACATCGATTCGTAGCAAATCGCCGGTGCCACCCGATGCTGGCCTACCGTCAGCAGCAATGCCTGATCGCCTGGGGTGAAATAGGGCAACTCGTCATCGTGCAGGCGCCGTTTTGCATAGGCCTGGCGCGAAGCTCCGGGGCTGAAGATGGGCATGCCGATGCGAATACCGTCGGGGCTCGGCAATGGCAAGCCTACGGCCACGGTGATACCCAGGCGGTCACAGGTAGCCTGAAGTGGGTCCAGCCGTGCGGAGCTGACCGGCAAGGCGGCCTGGCGCGCAAGGCTTGGCTCATAGCCGGTCAGCGACAGCTCGGGGAACACCACCAGTTCGGCACCAAGGGCCGCGGCTTGCTCGATGCAAGCCAGATGACGCTGGAGATTACCTGGCAAATCGCCCTTGAGCGACGCCAGTTGCACGGCGCACAGTTTCATGAAAAACCCTTCCCTGGTACAGGTTGAAGGGCCGAGCATACTATCGGCACCAACGCCTGTACCAGTGAAGGGTTTTTCAGGTTGCCGGGTGCGTTGCGAAGCGTTGGCGGAACCAGTCGTCGAGCATGGCCTTCTCGGCATACAGGCGGTCGCTGCTGCTGGCCACCCGGCCGGGGCGGCTGAGGTACATCTTGTCGCTTACCCGTTCCTCGGCCTGCTTGGCGGGTTTACCCGGCTGGCTGAGGGTGTAGGTGAGGTCGATGGTTGGCCAGGTGATCTCGCGCATGAAGCGCACATCGTAGGCCTGGCTGTGCCAGGGCTCGAAGCGCCCCGCCAGGTCGATGTCGCGGATGTCGATAACCAGTTGCTGGCCTGGTTGCAGGTAACGCTGGCCGAGCTTCTGCAGGTACTGGGTGAGGGATTTCATCACATAGGCGTCGGCGCCACGCTCATAACCGTGGCTGTCCAGGCTGGCGTCGCGGAATTTTTCCGGGTGGTCGAAATGCACCTCGACCTGCGCGGCCGGGGCGCCTTGTGCCATGCTGTTCAGTGACAGCGCCATGAGCACGGCACACACGAGGGCGGTACGCATGATGCACCTCCAGGTACGTTGGGGGGTGCATCCATTTTACGCCCGCCATGGCAGCGCCTGCAGAGGAAGATTGTAATGGGACGGTTTCGGCGGTTGCTCGCCAATATCCGGGGACGTGACTTGGCGGTGGGCGATATCCACGGTCACTTCCAGCGCCTGGAGCAGTGCCTGGACGCGGTGGGTTTCGACCCGGCCGTAGACCGCCTGTTCAGTGTGGGTGACCTGGTCGACAGGGGGCCGCACAGCGAGGCTGTACTGGAGTGGCTCGCGCGGCCTTGGTTCCATGCGGTGCAAGGTAACCACGAGGCGCTGGCAATTACCCGCGTGCGAGGGGGGCGGCTTGACCTGGACATGTACCGCGCAGCGGGTGGAAGCTGGTTTCTGGACCTGCCGCGGACCGCGCAATTGCGCTTCGTGGAACGCTTCGAGCAATTGCCGATCGCGATTGAAGTGGAAAGCGCGGACGGTTTGGTCGGCCTGCTACACGCCGACAGCCCGTTTGCGGATTGGGCAGCATTACGCAATTGGCTGGAACTGGAACTGGACGACGATCCTAAAGTGCGGGAGGTGTGCCAATGGTCGCGCCGGCGGCTGAAGGTAGGCGATACCCAGCCGGTGCAGGGCTTGCGTGCCTTGTTGGTCGGCCACACGCCGGTGCTGGAGGCAAAGCTGCTGGGCAATGTCTGGCACCTGGATACGGGGGGCTGGGCTAGCGGCCATTTCACCCTGATGGACATGCGCACCTTGCAACTGCTCAACCCTGGGCCAGGTGCAGCAGCAACGCCGCAGCCAATATTATCAGCATGATCCCTGAAGCCCGTTCCAGCCACGGCAGGCTGCGGGCAAAGCGCCGTAGTACCCGCTGATTGCCGATGGCCACGGCCACCAGCAGGTCCCAGAGCAGGACGATGCTGAACATCCAAAGGGCGTAGGCTGTTTTCCAGCCGGCGCTGGCGCTGACGACCATGCTGGCCAGGCTGGCATAGAACAGTGCGTTCTTGGGGTTGAGAATGCCGGACAAGAAGCCCATGCCCAGGTTATGCCACCAGCCTCGAACCCGCTGGTTGTCAGCGACTGAGTGCAGGCTGGCTTGCCCGGCATGACGCAGGAACAGCACCCCGATGTACAAGAGGTAGCTGGCGCCGGCCAGTTGCAGGCTGGTGAACAGCAGGCTGCCTTCCTGCAGCACCGACAGGCCGGTGAAGGCCATGGCGATGAACGTGCCATTGGCCAGGGCGATGCCGAGGCAGGCACCGCTGGCGATGTACCAACCGCTGTTGATCGAGCTGCGTGCGACCAGGAAGAAGTCCGGGCCAGGTGAGAGCAGGGCGAGGAAGTGAGCGAGGGCGATGATCAGGAACTGCTGCATGGGCGGGGCGGCTCTACGGGAAAACCGCAGTCTGCTGCCGGGCTTGTCGGGCGTATTGAAGAATATTGCGTGGTAGTGCCTTGGGGCTGCTGCGCAGCCCTATCGCGACACAAGGCCGCTCCCACAAAGGTCCTGCATATGCCGTTCAATGTGGGAGCGGCCTTGCGTCGCGATAGGGGCGCAAAACGCCCCCAGGATCTCAAGGGCTGCGCAAATCGCGATACTGCCCCGGTGTCACCCCCACATGGGCCTTGAACACCCGCTGGAAATGGCTCTGGTCGGCAAACCCGAGCCGGTAGGCCACCTCCGCCAGTGCCAGCCCTTCACCCAACAACTGCCGCCCGCGATTGACCCGGGCATTGAGCAGGTAGGCATGCGGGGTAAACCCTGTGGCGGCGCGGAACGCACGGATCAACTGATAGCGCCCAAGGCCGGCTTTTCGGGCCAATACCTCCAGGTTCAGTTGCGCGGGGTCCTGGCCTTCGAGGTGCGCGATCAACCCGCTCAACGCAGTCGCCCCCAAGGCGGGGGCGGCTGCCAGAGTGGCCTGGGCGGAAACGTCCAGGTCACCCACAAAGGCAATCAGCGCCGCATCCTTCTCACTGTTGCTGGCACCAGAGAACAGCAACCTGTTCAGCTCGCAGAACTGCCCATACACCGCCGGCTCCCGGCAAATACGCGCCGGCTCGCCGGCCCCGGCCCCGCCCAGCCCCGACTCCAGGCGCAACTGCGTCAGCCAGTCGGCATCCAGATGCAGCATCTGGTAACTCCAGGCGTGCCCAGGTTCGGGGTTGCAGGCATGTACGCGGTGGGCAGGCACAAGCACCAGCGTACCTGGCGCCAGGCGTTCCTGCCCATTCGCGGCGCCGCTGAAATGGCTGTGGCCGGCGTCCACTGCGCCAATGGAAAAGGTCGGGTGACTGTGGGCCTTGTAACAGGCTCGGCTATGACAGGCACGACGGCTTTCCACATGCGGGAGTGCAGGGTTGCGCCACAGCGCGGCGTGGGAGCGGGGCATCACAAGGTCCTCGATTTCGCCGGCAGCGTAACAGGTGCCGCGTACCCATACAGTTTTTATCGTTGGCTGTAGCTTGACCGCAAGCACCGACACACGCCGAAATAGACGCCTGTTGCCAAAGGAAAACAACAATGGACCTTTCAAGCCTGCTGCTTTTCATCCCCGCCTGCTTTGCCCTGAACATGGCGCCGGGGCCGAACAACCTGCTGTCGCTGCACAACGCCAGCCGCTACGGCCTGCGCACAGCCTGCGTGGCCGGCGGCGGGCGTATCCTGGCATTCAGCGGCATGATCGCCCTGGCGGCCATGGGCCTGGCCGTGGTGCTGCACACCAGTGAATACCTGTTCCTGGCCATCAAGGTCGTGGGGGCAGCGTACCTGTTCTACATCGCCTGGCAACTGTGGCGCGCACCGGTGGGCGAGGCCGTGGTGGCAAGCGATCACCCGCGCGGCACCTGGCGCCTGGCGCGTCAGGAGTTCTGGGTGGCTGCTGGCAACCCCAAGGCCATCCTGATCTTCACGGCCTTTCTGCCGCAGTTCGTCTCTGTGGGCAGCACCACCCCGGTGAGTGAGCAGTTCCTCTGGCTGGGGGTGTTGTTCCTGCTGCTGGAATGGGCGGCCATTGCCATCTATTCAGGCCTGGGTGCCTACATGCAGCGCTGGTTCAGCCAGCCCGGCCCACGCCGCATGTTCAACCGCATCAGCGCCTCCCTGCTGGGGTGCGCTGGTCTCGGTTTGCTGGCGGCACGCCGCTAGAACTGCCAGCGTACCCCCAGGTTGACGCCGCTGGCTTCCTGCTGGCGGCTATCCAGGTTGGCGGTGTACTGTACGCCGCCATGCAGGCTCAGCGCTTCGCTGACCTGCGCCACCACGCCGCTTTCCAATTGCACCGAGGTATAGCGGTAGTCGGTCTTGATCTTGTCTACATAATCGAAGGTCAAGGTGTCGCGGCCACCGTCGCCGTGCCACAGGTTGACCTGCGCATAGGGCTGCAACAGGCGCCCGCTGCTCCCCGTGAATGCACCTTCCAGGCGTACGCCCAGGCGACCGGTCAGCTCAACCTGGGCGTCATGGCTGATGCGCGAGACGCTATCGCTTGCGCTGTCGAGCGACACTTTTTGTGCAATCAGCTGGGCTTGCGGCTCCAGCGTCCAGCGTTCGGACAGGGCAATGGGGTAGCCGGTCTCCAGCGACGCCGTCCAGGCGTGGCCGTCGATGTTCAGCTTGTCGCCGCGGTCCGAGCGGGCTCGCCCATCGAGCCGGGTGTACTGCAACACTGCGTCCAGGTACGCGCCTTGCGGCCCGACCAGCGTCCAGTAAGTGCCGAAGCTGTCGCCATCGAGTTTCAGGTCACCCACGCTGCGGTCCTTCACGGCCAATGCGAAGCCTTTGACGTCGGCGTCCAGGCGGCTGTGGCTGACGTAAAAGCCGACATGTTGGCGATAGCCGCTGTCACCCGCTTTGGCGTACAGGTCCTGGCCTACCTTGAAACCGTACAGGTCGCCATCCAGGCTCGGGCTAACCGTACCGCTCCATTGCTGACGCAGTGCGCCGCCGTAGGTCTGCCCCCAACTGGCGGGCAGGCCGCCTTCGCCCTTGAGCAGCTGTTGGTCGCCCTGGCGTTGATGGAAAGTGCCCAAGGCCTGGCGGGCGATGATTGCAGCGCCTCTTGGAGCGGCAGCGTAAACCGGGACCTCCGGGCGATACAGCGGCAGGCTTTCGCCTTGCACGGGGGCGGGCAGGTCGACCTGGCCGGGTGCCGGTGCGGCAACTGGGGGTGTCTGGGCAGGTGCTATCACGGGTGGCTCACCCGGTTCCGATGGTTGTGTCGGTTGTTCTGGCTCGGGTACAGGTGCCGCTACCAAGGTCGAGCGCAGGTACCAGTTGTTTTCGCTGCCAGCGGTCACACCACCTTTGAACAGACGGTAGTCATAGGCACCCACCGATAGCGTTTGCGTCTGCACGAATGCAGTGGCGGTACTGGTGGCACCGTCACGGGCTTCGACGACCTGGATGCCGTTCTGTGCAGTCGCTGCACCCGTGCCATTGAGGTTGTTGATGAGTAATTGAGTGGAGCCGCTGATGGCACCACGGCTGACCACCAGGCGGTCGGAGGCAGCGCCATCGCCTGCCAGCACGCTATTCAGGCGCAGGGTGCCGTTGTTGCCGGTGTAATCGCCCTGAATGGTCAGGCGGCCCTGGGCGTCGTTGCCACGACTCAGGTCGAGGGTGCCGGCGTTGACTACCGATGCCTTGCTGCCACTCTGGATGCTGACGATGCTGCCCTGGTGGCTGATCAGCGAGCTGCTGGCATCGATTTGCAGGGTGCCGGTCCCAGTGGCGGGGATTACGCGTGGCTGATCGCTGCCGAGGTCCCCCAGCGTGAGGGTGTCGTTGAGGGTCAGCTGGCTGCCTTGCTTAAGCTGAATAGACTCCCAGTTGGTATACAACGCCCCTTGGCCGACCTGGCTTTGCTCGAACGTCAGCGTGTCCGTGCCGGTGCCGCCGTCCAGGATAACGGCCGAGTTGGCAAGGTCGAGGGCGCGGACAATGGCCGTGTCATCGTCATTCTCCATGATGACCCGTTTACCGATCTGGCCCCCCGTCCAGGTGAATTCGTCTTTACCGTTGCCAGTGCGTATTTCGCCTTTGAGCGTGCCGCCGTTGATGGTTATCTTGTCAACGCCGCTACTGGTACTGATATCACCGCCGATGGTGCCGCCTGTGATGATGATCGTGTCGTTGCCAAGCCCACTGACGACGTTGCCAACAACAACCGTTTCGACCCCGAGCCCCTGGGACATCTCTAGGAAATTGTCCGCGAGCTTCAGGTCGATTCGGCCAATGCTGCCGCCTTTGAACCACGCCGTGTCACCGTCTTCAAAAGCGCCCGTGATGGTGCCGCCGGTCATGGTGAACGTGTCCATGTCACCGCCCTGGTTCAACGACCCTAGGGTGCCGCCAGACATGGTGAAGTTATCTACGCCATTGCCTTGTTGCAGTGACTGCACCGAGCCACCACTGATGCTGAAGTCATCAGCAGCATCGGTTTGCACGAGGGCGCCAAGGCTCTCTCCGGTTGTAACCGAAAGGGATTGGCCTTGAGCCAGTAATGGCAGAGCCAGCAGGGGAAATGCAACAGGCAGCAGCAAGCGGGGGCATCGCATAGGCAGGTCTCCGGGTCCATTGAAGGGTCCACTACCTGAAGCGACGCCCGTGGGGCGGCTTCGGCCCTGCCTGAGTTGTATGTAATGCGGGGGGAAGGGACAACTGGCAAAAATGTCAGGTGGCCCGCTGCCATCAATCGCGGTAGAAGGTTTGCACCAGGTGGTAACCGAACTTGCTTTTGATCGGCCCATGCACCACACGCAAAGGTTTCTTGAAAATAACCTGGTCGATAGCGCCGACCATCTGGCCTGGGCGGACTTCGCCCAGGTCGCCGCCGCGCTTGCCCGAAGGGCAAATAGAAAACTTTTTGGCGAGCACATCGAAAGCCTCGCCGTTGGCGATGCGCTGTTTGAGCTTTTCGGCTTCGTCAGCGGTCTTGACCAGGATGTGGCGGGCTTGGGCTTTCATGGGGGTACCTGTGCTTCGGTGCGCAAAAAAGGGCGCGCATTATGCCTGATAGATTCGCTTTGAAGCGATTGCGTGCTCTGTGTAGGAGCGGCACAAGGCCGCTCCTACAGGGGCCGCGTAGGCTTTGAGCTTACTCGGCTTTGGCCTTCTGCACGTCCTGGGACGCCGACCACACGCGGTAGCGCACCTCGACATCCTTGGGCACATACACCACCACCGGCAGCTTGCTGTTGTAGCGCAGCAGGAAGCCGTCACCGATCACCGGCACGAAGGCCTCGGTCTTTTTGCCGTCCGGGCAGGCCATCAGGGTGCTGGCCGGGCCGCTGACCTTTTCCAGGCGGTAGTAGTTGTAGCCCCAGCCTTCCAGGGTGCGTTCTTCCAGGTTGCCGCCCAGGCGCTGGCGATTGCAGTCGACCTGCAATGTCTTGCCTGCGAGGATTTCCAGTTTGTAGGCAGACTCATCGGCCTGTGCCGGCAGGTGAATGACCTGCCGGGTAAAGCCTTTTTCTGCCTCTGGGTAGGGCGCGACGTCCTTCAGGCTGGCCGCCATCGCAGGCGCGGCGGCAGCCAGGGTGAGGGCCAGAATTGCGGTCATCGGGGTAGGGCGCATAGGGCCTCCTTGCAGATAAACGAATGCGAACCCGCTGCCAGGCCCAGGCCGCCCGTCACTGGGCCAACCAGCCACCATCGACGTTCCAGGCGGCGCCGCGAACCTGGCTTGCGGCTTCGCTGCACAGGAATAGTACCAGTTCGCCCAGGTGTTCGGGGGTGACAAACGCCAGCGACGGTTGCTTCTCGGCCAGCAGATCATGCTGAGCTTGCAGCGGATCACCACCGTTGGCAGCACGATCGTCGATTTGCTTCTGCACCAGCGGGGTTAGCACCCAGCCGGGGCAGATGGCGTTGCAGGTGACGTTGCTGGTGGCGGTTTCCAGGCCCACCACCTTGGTCAGGCCGACCACACCATGCTTGGCTGCCACGTAGGCCGCCTTGCCGGTCGAGCCGACCAGGCCATGCACCGAAGCGATGTTGATGATGCGCCCCCAGTTGCGCGTGCGCATGCCCGGCAGCGCCAGGCGGGTGCCATGGAACACGGCTGACAGGTTGAGGGCGATGATCTTGTCCCAGCTTTCCAGGGGGAACTGCTCCACCGGCGCTACATGCTGGATACCGGCGTTGTTGACCAGAATATCGACGCCGCCGAATTCGCGCTCGGCCAGGGCGAACAACGCTTCAATCTGGGCCACGTCCGACAGGTCGGCCGGGTGGTGGGCAGCCTTCACCCCGTGCCGGGTGACCTCGGCTAATGCCGGTGCCGGGTCGCCAAAGCCGTTGAGCACGATGTTGGCGCCAGCGCGGGCCAGCACCTGGGCAATGCCCAGGCCGATGCCGCTGGTGGAGCCGGTGACGAGTGCAGTCTTGCCTGTGAGAGTCATGCAAAGCTCCTTGTCATGTAAAGGCGGGGCGTGAAAACTCATCTTCTGGGGTCAAACGCTTCGCGCAAGGCATCCCCGATAAACACCAACAACGACAAGATCACCGCCAGCGCAAAAAACGCGGTAAAACCCAGCCACGGCGCCTCCAGGTGTTGCTTGCCCTGGGTCACAAGCTCGCCCAGGGAGGCACTTCCGGCCGGCATGCCAAAACCCAGAAAATCCAGCGCAGTCAGGGTGGTGATTGCCCCGGTCAGCATGAACGGCACATAGGTCAGCGTGGCGTTCATGGCATTGGGCAAGATATGCCGCAGCATCACCTGGGTGTCCGGCAACCCCAGCGCACGAGCAGCTTTTACGTACTCCAGGTTGCGCCCCCGCAGGAACTCGGCGCGTACCACATCGACCAGGGTAAGCCAGGAGAACAGCGCCATGATGCCCAACAGCCACCAGAAATCCGGTTCGACAAAACCGCTGAGGATGATCAGCAGGTAGAGCACCGGCAAACCCGACCATACCTCCAGCAGGCGTTGGCCGAGCAGGTCGACCCAGCCGCCGTGGTAGCCCTGCAACGCGCCGGCCACCACGCCGATAAACACGCTGACTACGGTCAGGGCAAAGGCGAACAGCAGCGATACCCGCGTGCCATATAGCACCCGAGCCAGCACATCACGGCCCTGGTCGTCGGTGCCTAGCCAGTTGCTCGTGCTGGGCGGGCTGGGGGTGGGTACCAGCAGGTCGTAGTTGGGGGTATCGGCACTGAACGGGATGGGGGCGAACAGCATCCAGCCGCCCTGGTCCGCTATCAGTTGACGTACATAGGCACTGCGATAGTCGGGCTGAAATGGCAACTGGCCGCCGAATTCCTGTTCGGTATAGCGCTTGAGCGCCGGCACGTACAGCTCGCCCTTGTAGCCCAGCAGCAGCGGCTTGTCGTTGGCCACCAGCTCTGCGCCCAGGCACAGCAGCAGAAGGCCGGCGAACAGCCACAGCGAGACCCAGCCGAGGCGGTTGCGGCGAAAGCGTTGCAGGCGTCGACGCGAGACGGGCGAAAGCATCAGTGCGCCCTCGTGTCAAAATCGATACGTGGGTCGAGCAGGGTGTACGACAGGTCGCCGATCAGGCGAATCAACAGGCCCGCCAGGGTGAAGATGAACAGCGTGCCGAACACCACCGGGTAATCCCGCGATACTGCCGCCTCGTAGCTCATGCGGCCCAGGCCATCAAGCGAGAAGATCACCTCGATCAGCAACGAGCCGGCGAAAAACACCGTGATCAGTGCCTGCGGCAAGCCGGCCACCACCAGCAGCATGGCATTGCGCAGGACATGGCCGTACAGCACCCGGCGCTCACTCAGGCCCTTGGCCCGGGCGGTGACCACGTACTGGCGGGAAATCTCGTCGAGGAAGGCGTTTTTGGTCAGCAACGTAAGGGTCGCAAAACCACCGATCACCAGCGCCCCGACCGGCAGCACCAGGTGCCAGAAGTAGTCGGCCACCTTGCCCAACAAGCTGAGCTCGTCGAAATTTTCCGAGACCAGGCCACGTACCGGGAACCAGTTCAGCGAGGTGCCACCGGCAAACAGCACGATCAACAGCAAGGCGAACAGAAACGAGGGCAGGGCGTAGCCGATCACGATCAGCGCGCTGCTCCAGGCATCGAAGCGGCTGCCGTGGCGCACCGCCTTGCGGATGCCCAGCGGAATCGACACCAGGTAGGTGATCAGGGTGGCCCAGAACCCCAGCGACAGCGTGACCGGAAGCTTGTCGAGGATCAGGTCGGTGACCTTGGCGCCGCGGAAGAAGCTGCTGCCAAAATCCAGGCGGGCATACTGGCCGAGCATCAACCACAGGCGTTCGGGGGCGGACTTGTCAAAGCCGTACTGGCGCTTGATCTCTTCGATCAGTTTCGGGTCCAGGCCGCGGGTGGCACGCGACTCGCTGTGCACCACCTCGGCGCGGGCGCCGGGTGCGCCGCCACCGAGGCCTTGCAGGCGCGCCACGGCCTGTTCCACAGGGCCACCCGGCGCGGCCTGGACGATGGCAAAATTGACCAGCAGGATTGCCAGCAGCGTCGGGATGATCAACAACAGGCGGCGCAGGATGTAAGTGGTCATGGCGAGGCCTTCCGGCGTTCGGCCATTTGCGCGTTGGTCAGCGGGGTGGGGCTTACCTCCCACCAGGTGTCCAGGCCCTCGTCATAGGCGGCCTGGACCTTGGGCAGGCCGAAGCGGTTCCACCAGGCGGTGGAGCTGCCTGGCGGGTAGTAGTTGGGGATCCAGTAGTAGTTCCATTGCAGCACCCGGTCCAGGGCATGGGCGTGGTGCAGCATGTCGGCCTGGGTGTCGGCGCGCACCAGGCCTTCGATCAGGTGGTCAACGGCCGGGTCCTGCAACACCATCAGGTTGTTCGAGCCAGGGTCGTGGGCGGCTGCAGAGCCAAAATAGTTGTACAGTTCGGCCCCGGGAGACAGGGTGACCGGGTAGCCGGTGACGATCATGTCGTAATCGCGCGCCATCAGCCGGTTGACGTACTGGGCCGAATCGACGTTGCGGATGTTAAGGGTGACGCCGATTTGTGCCAGGTTGCGCTTCCACGGCAGCAGCAGGCGCTCCAGGCCTGACTGGCCATTGAGGAAGGTGAATGCCAACGGTGTGCCCTGGCTGTTCACCAGGCGGTCACCTTCGGGGTGCCAGCCGGCTTGCTCAAGCAATTCCAGGGCCTGCAACTGCTGTTTGCGGATAATCCCCGAGCCATCGGTGACCGGGGCAGTGAATACGGTGGTAAAGACCTCATCCGGTACAGTACCACGCAGTGGTTCGAGCAGCTTCAGCTCGCCGGCATCCGGCAGCTTGCGCGCCGCCAGCGGGGTGTTGGAGAACACGCTCTGCTGGCGAATGTACAGGTTGCGCATCATTTGCCGGTTGCTCCACTCGTAGTCCCACAACATGCCCAGTGCCTGGCGTACGCGCCGGTCCTTGAACTGCGGCTGGTCGAGGTTGAACACGAAACCTTGGGCAACCTGTGGTTTGGCCGGGCCCAGGTGGGCGCGTTGCAGGCGGCCGTCGTCCAGTTGCGCGCCGTTGTAGCCCAAGGTGTAGGCGGTGGCGGAGAACTCGCGGTTGTAGTCGTAGCCACCGCCTTTGAGCACCTGCCGCGCCACTTCGGTGTCGCCGAAGTACTCGATACGCAGCTTGTCGAAATTGTAGCGGCCGCGGCTGGCGGGCAGGTTGCGCGCCCACCAGGCCGGGTTGCGCTCGAAGGTGATGCTGCGGCCGTTGTCGATACGCCCAATGCGATACGGCCCGCTGCCGACCGGCTTGTCGAAACCGGCGCCATTGGCGAAGTCGCGCTGCTGCCAGTCATGTTCGGGCAGTACCGGCAGGCTGGCGAGGTCCAGTGCCAGGGTGCGGCCGTGGTCGGGCTTGAAGTCAAAGCGCACATGCTGCGGGCCTTCCACAGTCACGCCGGCCACGTCGGCGAACTGGGTGCGGTACTTGAGGCTGCCCTTGCTCATCAACAGCTTGAAGGTGAAACGTACGTCCTCGGCGCGCACTGGCTTGCCATCGGCGAACGTGGCGCGCGGGTCTATCTCGAAACGCAGCCAGGCATCGTCCGGGCCACGCTCCATGTTCCGGGCGATCAGGCCATAGACGGTGTAGGGTTCATCGAACGAGCGAACCGCCAGTGGCGCGTAAAGCAGGCCGTCGACTTCGCTGACGCCGATGCCTTTGTCGATGTATGGCAGGATATGGTCGAACTGGCCGATCTCGATGGCCGAGCGGCGCAAGATGCCGCCCTTGGGGGCGTTGGGGTTGACGTAGTCGAAATGCTGGAAGCTGGCGTTGTAGCGGGGGGCTTCGTCGTAGACGGTGAGGGCGTGGGTGGGAGCCGCCTGTGTACTGAATGCAAGACAAAACAGAAGCAGGCTGCACAAACCCTGTGGGAGCGGGCATGCCCGCGAATGCGTCAGAGCAGGCAATGATATTGCCTGATCTGGCCTCTTCGCGGGCACGCCCGCTCCCACAGGGGATCTGATCACCGGGAGGGGTGAATCAGTCCTGGCGGCTGGTCACTTCCAGCAGGTGGTAGCCGAACTGGGTCTTCACCGGGCCTTGTACGGTGTTGACCGGAGCGCTGAACACCACGGTGTCGAATTCCTTGACCATCTGGCCTGGGCCGAACGAACCCAGGTCACCGCCTTGACGGCTGGACGGGCAGGTGGAGTTGGCTTTGGCGATTTCAGCGAAGTCGGCGCCTGCTTCGATCTGGGCTTTCAGTTCGTTGCATTTCTCTTCGCTGCTGACCAGGATGTGGCGGGCGGTTGCACGGGCCATGGGTACTGCTCCTTGGGGTAAAAAGGCAAGCCTAGCGCACTTGCTTGGGGTATGTCTCGCCAGGCTCGCAAGCTTCGGCTTACAGTTTTTGTGCGGCCTCACGCAACAGGGTTTCAGTCGAGGCCCAGCCCAGGCAGCCGTCGGTGATCGACACACCGTACTTCAGTGCCCCCTTGCCCAGCGCCTGGCAGCCATCGAACAGGTGCCCCTCTATCATCACGCCAACGATCGAGCGGTCGCCGGCCAGGCGTTGTTCCAGCACATCGTTGAACACCGCTGGCTGGCGAGCCGGGTCCTTGCCGCTGTTGGCGTGGCTGCAATCGACCATGATCCGCGCCTGCAACCCTACCTTGGCCAAGGCCTGACGGGCCATGGCAATGCTGTTGGCATCGTAGTTGGGGCCCTTGTGGCCACCGCGCAGCACCAGGTGCGTGTCGGGGTTGCCCAGGGTTTCGATGATTGCCGGGTGGCCCTGCGCATCCATGCCGAAGTGGCGGTGCGGGTGGGCAGCGCTGCGCATGGCGTCGCTGGCGACGGCGATGCCGCCATCGGTGCCGTTCTTGAACCCGACCGGCAGCTCCAGGCCACTGACCATTTCGCGGTGAATTTGCGATTCGGTGGTGCGTGCGCCAATCGCGGCCCAGGCCAGCAGGTCGTCGAAGTAGCCGGCGGCCATCGGTTGCAGCAGCTCGGTCGCAACCGGCAGGCCACGCTCGATCATGCTCAGCATCAGCCCACGGGACAAGGCGATACCCGAGTGCATGTCGTCGCTGCCATCAAGGTGCGGGTCGTAGGCCAGGCCTTTCCAGCCCACGGTAGTACGCGGTTTTTCGACGTAGGCGCGCATCACCAGCAGCAGCTTGTCATCGACTTCACGGCTGAGGGCGGCCAGGCGGTCGGCGTATTCCAGGGCCGAGCGGGGGTCGTGGATAGAGCACGGGCCGACGATGACCAGCAGGCGCTCGTCGCGGCCTTCGAGGATGTTGCGGATGGCTTGGCGGTGAGCCTGGACTTGCTGGGCCAGTTCACTGGACAACGGCATCTGCTGCTTGAGCAGGTGGGGGCTGGGCAGGCGCTTGCTGACGGTGGTGTTGGCTGCTTGCGGCTGGGTCAGGGGCAGGGCGAGGTTGGAAGCTTGCATGGCGTTTTTCCCTGGGCGGACGGCGGGTTCTGGCCCGCGTGGTCGGCCCTATCGAGGTGTTCGACAGATCGTTGAATTCGTATTGGCTGCTGCTTTGCCACCTGTAGAAGACCGGTCGGAGGCGGCAGGCTGGCCCGAACGGGATTGGCTAAATCGCCAGGCATAGGTGTTTGCGTAGTAATAAGTGGCGTAGTTCATGAATCTGTCCTCAATATGAATCGGTGTTGTTCAAAGGCCTGAAAAGCAAAACCCCCGGTCGGGGAGCCGACCGGGGGTTTGAGTATTCTCATGTTCGGCGGCCCCTCGAAGGTGGGCGCCGTGTGGGTATCGGCGCCTAGTGGCTAAACCAATACCCAAAGTAATAGCTGGCAGGTGCCACGCAGCCGGCAACGGCCAGCACAGGGCGCAGGTTGCGACCGGTGTGGTTGGCGTGGTTGCGGGTGTGTTTCGGCATGTTGCTCTCCAGTGAATGAGCCCGAGCTTACTTCAGTTTCACCGGGCCATTCAATGGATAAATGCTATGGGGCCGATCATTTATTTTTGTACTGTTTGGTTCAATGGCCGTAACGCCCGACCAGGCTCTGCGCGCCCAAGGCGTGGCCTTGCAGCAACTGCAACAGGCCGCTGCGGTCCAGGCCCTCGGGCAGTGTGCCTAATGGCAGGTCGGTGGCGATGAGGGTCAGTGCGTAATGGTGCGGGTTATCGCCAGCAGGTGGGCAGGGGCCCCGGTAGCTGAGGGTGCCACGGGAGTTGCGCCCAACCGTCACGTATTGCCCACTCAGCCCCGCCGTACCTGCCTTTAGCCCATCCTGCTCCGGGTCGATGTTGTAGGCGACCCAGTGCACCACGCCGATACCCTTGCCGCCGTCCGGGTCGAACATGATCAGCGCCAGCGACCGGGTACCTGCGGGCAGGTTTTCCCAGCTCAGTTGCGGGGTACGCTCTTCGCCGGCGCCGCAGGCCGGGTCTGGTCCGACCTGTTGCAGGGCGATCACGCCACCGTCGGTGAACGACGAAGAAGCTGATCGACAGCGCGCCTTGGTTGCTGCTGTTGGCCAGGGCCGTACAGGGCAGCAGGGCTGCGAGCAGCCAGGGTTTGACGTTCATGGCGAATCCTTGGCGGGGCTTTGGGCGCAGTGTAGACGAGGCGAACCTTAGTGGCTGTCCTGGTCCTCGGCGGTGCCGCCAGTGTGCCCGGCGCCGGAGCCCGTCGCCTCGCCTGTGCTGTTGGAGCCGCCGGCGGCGCCGTCGGCAGCATCGCTGTTGCTGCCGGTGTTGCTGCTGTCGTTGTCCTGGCCACTGCCGGGGCTGTTGACGCTGCTGTCGTCACCGGCGGTCTTGCCGCCAGACTGGTCGGTCTGCGGTCGGCTGTCGGTGTTGGTGTCGGTAGCAGCGAAGGTGGTGCCGGCAAGGCTGGTCAGGGCGAGCGCCAGGCACAGGGAAAGGGAGCGAATGCGGATCATGGAACGTCTCCTTGGCGGATGATCTGTCATTCGTTTGGCCAAGGGAGGAAGGTGTGGTGCCTTCTGGGCGACGGGTGGTCATTTCTGGGGCTGCTTTGCAGCCCAATCGCGACGCAAGGCCGCTCCCACAAGGAATGCGATTTCCTGTGAAAGCGGCCCAGGAATCAATGAGATTCTGAGCGCTGTGCTGGCGTCGGGCTTTCCACCGGCTCCAGCGGCGGATGCTCCTGCGCCGCATGCATCAGGTCTTCGGTCACCCGCAGCTCGGCGCCGGTTGGCGAAAAGGTGGTCGAAGCGGTGAACGGTGCCGGGTGCTCTGCAGCCGGGCGCTTGCCGCGGCGCCACATGAAGAAGCACACCATGGCCAGGTTGACTACGGCAAAGGCCCAGAACAAGCCGGCCTCGCCAAACTCGGTCATCATCGGCGAAATCGCCACCGGTGCCATCGCCGAGCCCAGCGAGTTGATCAGCAGCAAGCCTTGAATCATCGGTACCAGTGCATCGGACGGCGCCCGGTCAGCCGCATGGCTGACCGCCACCGGGTACAGCGTGAACACGCCGCCACCCAGCAGGAACAGCATGGCCGGCAGCAGGAACGAGTCCGAGGGCAGGAACACTGTGACCAGCGAAAGCACTACGCACAGCGCAGCCAGGGCGATCAGTACATCCTGGCGGTCCTTGCGGTCGGACCAGCGGCCCACCGGGTATTGCAGCAACATGGCGCCGAGGATCACCCAGGCCATCATGTTGCCGACCTCGCCCACCGCCAGGCCGATGCGCTGCAAATACAGCGGCAGCAGGGCATAGATACCGGCAATCGCCACGCCCGAACCGAAGCAGCCAACCAGGCCCGACGGCGCCACACCCAGCAATTGGCGGGGCTTGAGGGGCTCGACCTGGTCCAGCAATGGCGATACCCGCGGCAGGATCACGATAGGCAGCACCGACAGGGCCGCCAGCACGCCAGCCAACATGAAGGGTGCCGTATCGCCAAGCTGGGTGATTTCGCCAAGGCCTGCCTGGGCGATTACCCCGGCGCCGTAGAAGGCAATCATGTACAGCGCCAGCAGGCGGCCGCGGATCTTGGCGTCGCCGGCCAGCAGCAGCCAGCTTTCGATCACCAGGAACACGCCAACTGCCGCCCAACCGTTTATCAGGCGTAGCACCGACCACCAGGTGACGTCGTAGAACAGCCCCTGCAGCAGGATGGTCGCGCCGATCAGCGAAGCGAAGCTTGTGTAGGCGCGGATATGGCCGATGCGCAAGATCAGCCGGTCGTTGAAGATGGCACCCAGGGTCAGGCCGATGAAGTAGGTGGACGAGACGACACCGATGGTGGTGGCCGATTCACCGGCAGCGCCCAGGCGCAGGGTAGTCAGGGAAGACATGAAGCCGTTGCCCAGGGCAATGATGAACAGCCCGAGCAGGGGCGCCAGCGCCATGGCCAGCAAACGCGGAGACATACGAACCTCTAGTTGGATGAGCGGAATGAGCGCCTTCTCGGACGCGCACACCGGCTCGACCCGACAAGGGGCGAGTGGCTACACGGATGCGACCTGGGCAAGACTCAACCGCTGAGCCTGTCGGGAACAGGGCTGCGCGGGGAGGGTTGAGCCTATTTCACATGTGCGTTCATGTGTTCAGGCACGGACTCTGTCATTGCTGCGGGTTGCCACCGTTCAAGGCGACGGGCGAAAAGGAAGCGGGATTCTACGGGCTTGGGAGCTTTTGCCCAAGGGGCATCGGCATGCGACGAGACGCCGCAGTCCAAGGGCGACATGAATGTGTCTTGGGCAGACATCCAGGGGCCGCTGTGCGGCCCAATCGCCGGCAAGCCAGCTCCCACAGGAAGCGTGCTATTTCCAAGGCATGTGCAATGCCTGTGGGAGCTGGCTTGCCGGCGATTGGGCTGCAAAGCAGCCCCGGCCATCTCATGGACTGCTGCATAATGCTGAACCCACACCAAGGAAGGCCCACCATGTTCGCGTCGCTGTTCGCAGTCCTGGCCCCGGTTTTCATCGTTGCCGGCATCGGCTTTGCCTGGGCCCGCAAAGGCCTGGATTACCCCACCGACTTCATCGCCCGCGTGGTGATGACTGTTGGTACCCCGTCGCTGGTGCTGTCCACCCTCAGCCGCACCGAGCTGAATCCGAATGCTTTTACCAGCATGGCCGTCGCCTGCTTGCTGTGCACCCTGGGTATGGCCCTGGCCGCGTTACTGGTGTGTCGCGCTTCTGGCATGCATTGGCGAGTACTGCTGCCGGCGTTCATGTTCCCGAACACGGGCAACATGGGGCTGCCGATCAGCCTGTACGCTTTTGGTGAGCACGGCCTGGCACTGGCCGTGGCGTTTTTCCTGACCCTGTCGATCGTGCAGTTCACGATCGGCATGGCCATTTCCGGTACGGCGGCTTCGCTCAGGGCGCTGCTGCGCAACCCGATCGTCATCAGCCTGGCCGGTGCCATGCCCATCATCTTTCTTGATTTCGAGCTGCCGCGCTGGCTGGCCAACACCGCAGACCTGCTGGGCGGCATGACCATCCCGCTGATGCTGCTGACCCTGGGGGTGTCGCTGGCCAGCATTCGCCTTCGTCATGTAGGCAGCGGCCTGTTGCTGGGCGGTTTGCGCATTGGCCTGGGGGCTGCGATGGGCTGGGCGGTGGGCGCGGCGCTGGGCATGGACAACCTTGAGCGCGCGGTGCTGGTGGTGCAGTCGGCCATGCCGGTGGCAGTGTTCAATTACCTGATGGCGGTGCGAGCCAACCGCGAGCCAGAACAGGTGGCAAACCTGGTGATGTGTTCGACGGTGCTGTCGTTTGCCTGGTTGCCTGTGGTGCTGGCCTGGTGGATGTAAGCCTGTTCCGGCCTCAGCGCGTGTCGATACTGACCACCACCGACATCCCTGGCCGCAGTTGCCTGGCTTCCGGCTGTTCGGCATCCACGGTGATGCGCACGGGAATACGCTGGGCAATCTTGACGAAGTTGCCGGTGGCATTGTCTGCCTGCAGCAGGGCGAACTCCGAGCCGGCAGCCGGTGAAATCTGCTGCACGTGCCCCTGTAGCTTGAGGTGGTTGAGCGCATCCACGGTGAAACTCACCGGTTGGCCGATGCGTACATTGGCCATCTGGGTTTCTTTCATGTTAGCAATCACCCACAGGGTGTCGGGCACCAGCGCCATCAATTGCGCGCCGGAATTCACATAAGCCCCAAGGCGTGTACCGATCTGCCCCAACTGGCCGTCGCGCGGGGCGGTGACCCGGGTGTTGTCGAGGTCGATGCGGGCCAGTTCCACAGCCGCCTTGGCATTTTCCACCGAGGCTTGCAGCGCAGCCCGGTTTACCACCACCGTTTCCCGGTCCTGGCGGGCGATTTCCAGCGCTGCCCGGGCTTGCGCCAGGCTGGCGACGGCAGCGGCTTCACTGGCCCGGGCCAGGTCCAGGTCACGGCGCGACACCGAGCCGTCATTGACCAGTGCCTGGTTGCGGCCAAGGTCGGCTTTGGCCTTGGCGGCCTGGGCCGCCGCATCACCGATAGCCGCCTGGCGCTGGGCAATGGTGGCATCGGCGCTGTTGCGCTGCTGCAGGTTGTTGGCCAGGGCCGCCTGCTGCTGTTGAAGTTGGGCGATGGCCTGGGCCAGGCGCTGTTTGTAGATGCGGTCGTCCAGTTGCACCAGCAGGTCACCGGCCTTGACGAACTGGAAGTCGTGCACCGGCACGTCGACGATGTAGCCACTGAGTTGCGGGCCGATGATGGTCACCTGGCCGCGTACCAGCGCATTTTCGGTACTTTCGATGGCGCTGCCGAAGGGCGGCAGGTGCCAGGCATACAGCACCAGCAGGATGCCGGCCAAGGCCACGCTGGCGAAGCTGATGGTGGAGAGAATGCGCACCCGCCGCGAGCGCACCGGGCTGGTCGGTTCGCTGGGGGTGTAGTGCCTTCCGGTGTTTCGGCGATGGCAGTGGTGGTCGTGGTGCGGGTGTCGTCGGTCATCGGGTGGGCGCGCCGGGGGTGGAGTCGGTGGAGGTGGTCTGGCGTCTTGCGTACCAGAGCCAGGTACTACGGATGCAGATCCAGATCATGGTCAGAATAGCGATGCTGCCGATCAGTATGAACACGTCGTTGTAGGCCATGACATTGGCTTCGCGGGTGGCGGCATTGGCCAGTACACGCATGCCGGCCTCGTTGCGCAGGGCCGGGTCGGCGAAGATGCCACCGTATCCGGCGCCGCCGCTTTGTACCCGGGCGGTCACCAACGGTTCCAGGTAGCTGAGGCGGTCCATCAGGTGGCTGGAGTGAAATTTTTCGCGCCAGGTCTGGAAGGTGCCCAGCAGCGCCGCGCCAATCAGGCCACCGAGGTTGTTGCAGATGCCGAACATCACCGAAAAGCTCACCAGGTTGCGCGGGTTGGCGCGCACATGGCTGATGCCCAGGGCCATTGACGGGCCGAGGAAAAAGGTGCTGCCAAACGCCAGCAGGAACTGGCTGAAGTACATCTGTGCCGGGCGTGTGAGGTTGCTCGAGCTGCTGTCCATGAACGCGCCTGTAGCCATCGCCAGTAGCGAGACCAACAGCGGGATCACCAAGTGATTGGGGTTGATGGTCAGGGCACTGCTGGCCAGGCCCGCCACCGCACCCAGCAGCATGATCCAGTACAGCGTGCGCATCTGTTCGCTGCCCATGTTCAGCGCCTGCAGGAAACCGACCGCGCCGGTTGACTGCTCGGAAGTGACCATGCGGATCAGCACCACACACAGGGCCAGGCGGATGATTGCACCGCTGCCCAGCCAGTGGGTCATCAGCAACGGGTTGCGCCGGTTGTGCTCGATGGCCAGGCCACTGAAGATCAGGGCGATCGATGCTGCCAGTGCCACGCCAATCCACGGCGCCTCCAGCCACCAGTCGATGCGCCCCAGCGACAGGGCGGCGCAGAGCAGGGCGGTGCCGCTGGCCATCAGGGTGAAGGTCAAAAAGTCCAGCGGCTCGAACGTCTTGAAGCGGTCACCGGGCGGTAGCTTAAGCATCAGAACGCAGCCCAGCGCAGCCAGCGCCAGGCCCAGCTCGAACAAGTACAGGCCACGCCATTCGGCGATCTGCAGCAGGTCTTCGGAAAAGATCCGCGCCAGCGGCAGCGCCAGCTGCGAGGCGCCCAGGCCCAGCACCATCGCCTTCAACCGCCATTGCGCGGGGAACGCCTGGATCATGTAGTACAGCCCCAGCGAGCTCAGTGCTGCGCCGACCATGCCGTGGGCCGCACGCACGGCGATGGCCGAATTGAGGTCGTTGACCAGCAGGTGGGCGAAGGTGACCAGGGCATACAGCACCAGGAACACTTCGGTGAACGCACGCAGGCCAAACTGCTGGCGGAACTTGACCAGCAGCAGGTTGATGGACACGTTGGTCATGACGTAGGCGGCTGGCAGCCAGGCCATTTCTGCGCTAGTCGCGCCCAGGGCGCCCTGCAGGAACACCAGGTTGGCGGTGACCAGCGCGTTGCCCAGGCCACCGGTGATGGCCACCAACAGGCCGACCACGCCGTAGGCCAGGCGCTTGGCAGGCGAATGCAGGGGCGTGGAGGGGGAGCCAGGCAGGCTGGGTTTTTCGTGGGGGAGCCACTGGCGGGGGGCGTACTTGTCCATGGGGCAGACTGTACTTGAGCGGCAACTGCAAAGAAAACAGTTAAACAGGTTCCGGCCCCATTCGCAGCACAAGGCTGCTCCTACAGGTACTGCATCGCACCTGTAGGAGCAGCCATGTGCTGCGAATGGGGCGCAACGCGCCCCTCAGGCTCAGAAATCAACACTGGCTGACAAGCGCAAAACCCGCGGCGTGCCTTGGGTCAGGTAGTTGTTCGAGGTCGACGCCGATGCCCAGTAGGCCTTGTTCGCCACGTTTTCCACATTGGCGCGCAACGTTACCTGCTTATCATCGACCTTGAAGCGGTAGCGCCCGCCCAGGTCCACCCGGGTCCAGGCCGGGATGCTCAGGCTGTTGGCCGCATTCACGTACTGGCCACCGGTACGCAGCACCCGGGCGCTGAGTGCGGCGCCCTGAATGCCTGGCACGTCCCAGTCGGCCCCCAGGTTGTACTGGAAGCGCGGCACGCCGGCAGCACGGTTGCCGTCGTTGCTGCCGTAGGCGGTGTTTTTCTGCTCGGTGTGCATGAACACTGCACCCGTCAACAGGCGCAGGCCGTCCACCGGTTCACCGAACAGGTTCAACTCCACACCCTTGTTGACCTGCTCGCCGTCCATACTGAAGGTGTCCAGCGTTGCGCCCGGCACGCGGTAGGTGACACTGTTGGGTTGTTCGATGCGGTACACACCCAGGGTGGCGCCGAAGCTGTCCCAGTCCAGTTTCACCCCAGCCTCGACCTGCTTGCTGCGTTTGGGCGGGAACACCTCGTTGGCATTGCTGACGCTAGAGGGTGCAGTCGGGCCCTGGGCCAGGCCTTCGATGCGGTTGGCATAGAACGACACATGCTCCCAGGGCTTGATGACCAGGCCATACACCGGGGTAGTGATGGACTCGTCGTACGGCGTGTTGCGCGCACCGGTGGCGGTCGCCCAGCTGTCCACGCTGATCGATTGGCGGCGCACGCCCACGGTCAGCAGCACGCGGTCATCAAAAAAGCCCAGGGTGTCGGACAATGCCACGCTCTTGTTTCGGTTTTTGCCGACAATGCGCGGGTCGTGCAAGTCGCTGCCGAAATAGGTATCGGTCGGGCGCGGCACCTTCACCGGATTGTACAGGTTGCTGTCGTAGCGTTTGGCGGCAGCCAGCGCCTCATAGGCCGAGCGCTGCTCTCCCCACATGCCCGACAGGCCGAAATTGACGCGGTGGCTGACCGGGCCGGTGGCGAAGCGGCCATTCAGCCCGGCAACCGCACTCTTGTTGTCCTCGTCATGGGGCGAGTAAAGGAAACCGCCGCGCGCCGTGCCGTTGTCGTCGCTGACGTACAGCGAGGAGTACTCGCCATTCTCGCGGGTGTGCTTGGCCCCGGCACCGGCATACAGCATCCAGTTGTCGTTGAGGTCGTACTCGGCGTTGACCATGCCGTAGGTGTCTTCGAGCTGCGACCAGGTCCAGTCCTGCGAGTAGTTGTCACGTGCCGACGGGGCGTGGGGCACTTTGCTGCCGTTGGGGTAGATGACCGCCCGGCCCTGGTTGATGCGCTCTCTCTGGTAACCCAGGTCGGTGGACAGGCGCAGGCGTTCGCCACGGTAGTCCAGGGCCACGGCAACCAGGGTGGAATGTTGGGCTTCGTCGTCGACGCCGGTGCCGCCATCGTGCTGGGCCAGGTTGATGCGTGCGCCGAAACGGTTGTCTTCACCAAAACGCTTGCCCAGGTCCAGGTGGCCGCCGATGTTGTCGCCGGTGGCATAGTCGAGGGTGACATGCCGTGTGGGTGTGTCTTCGGCGCGCTTGGGCACCAGGTTGATTGCCCCGCCTATGCCGCTGCCCTGCGGGGCGACACCATTGAGAAAGGCGTTGGAGCCCTTGAACACCTCCACTCGCTCTAGTGCCTCGGTGGTTACAATTTGCCGCGGCAGCACGCCGTACAGGCCGTTGTAGCTGATGTCATCGGTGTTCAACGGCAGGCCGCGGATGGTGAACACTTGCGAGAAGTTGCCGAAGCCGGCCGACTGGCGCACCGAGGCGTCGTTGAGCAACACATCACCCAGGGTACGGGCTTGCTGGTCGGCGATGGTCTTGGCGGTGTAACTGGTAACGCTGAACGGCACATCACTGATGGCCTGGTCGCCAAGCACGCCCAGGCGGGCGCTGCGGGCTACCTGGCCGCCTTGCCAGGTGTTGCTGCTGGCGGCCAGGTCGCTGTTGATGGTGGTCGCACCCAGTTCCAGTGCATTGCCCAGGTCGACCGTCGGCGCCAGGGTGTAGCCACCACTGTCGGTGGTTATCAAACTGAAGCCACTGCCGGCCAACAAGCGGGCAAAGCCTTCCGGTACGCTGTAGTTGCCCTCCAGCCCTTGGCTTTGTACGCCTTTGAGCAGCGCCGGGTCGAATGACAGCGGTACCCCGGCGCTGGCGGCAAAGCGCGCCAGCACATCGGCCAGTGGCCCGGCAGCCAGGTGATAGGCGCGCGGGGTGGCGTCGGCTGCCATCGCTGAGGGGGCCATGGCGGCCAGGGCGATGGCAAGGCTCAGGGCCTTTAATGGCAAACGGTACGTCTGGCGAGGCGTCATGCGAGGGTCCTGTAGGTGCAGAAAACAAAGGTTCTGCACTCATCACCGGACGACGCAGGAAAAGGTATCACCGAAATGTTCATGACCCTACAGGGGCCGCGTTAGCCGACGGGCTCTACCGTCACCCAGTAGCGGGTGAGACCCTGGATGGTCACCGGCAGGGTGTCGCTCAGCAGCCGCAGGCTGGCATCGGTATCGGCCAGCGGGAACGCGCCAGACACCTTCAGCTCGCGCACTGCCGGGTGGCAGCGCAGCACGCCGGGGCGATAACGGGCCAATTCCTGCAGCAGATCGGCCAGGCGCATGTCGCGTGCCAGTAGCATGCCGTGCTCCCAGGCCAGGTCACCGGGTTCCAGCGCAGAGGCGGGCAGCACCCGGTCGGCATCGAAAGCGCTGCGCTCGCCAGCCTTGAGCAACAGGCCACCGGCATGCAGCGGGCGGGTATCGACTGCACCTTCAAGTACGGCCACCCGGGTCAGCGGGCCATCGATACGCACACTGAAGCGTGTGCCCAGCGCAGTCGCCTGGCCATGCAGGGTACGCACCAGCAGTGGCCGTGCGGGGGTGGCAGGGTCTTTGGCGCTGGTGACCAGGATCTCACCCGCCAGCAGTTCGATGCGGCGTTGTTGCGCGTCGAACGTGATATCGATCGCGGTGTCAGTGTTCAGCAGCACGTGACTGCCGTCGGCAAGTGTCAGCGCGCGTTGCTCGCCCACTGCGGTGCGGGCATCGGCGGCCCATTGCTGCCAAGGTGTTTCACGCAAGGCTAGCCATGCCGCCGGTGCTGCCAGCAGCCACAGCCCCAGGCGGTGCAAGGCCTGACGGCGGCTTACTGCACCGTTGCGGCTCAGGCGGCGCAGGGTTTCACCGGTAACCGGGGTGGGCAGGCGGCGGAAATCACCCAGGATGGCTTCGGCACGCTGCCAAGCCTGGGCGTGCTGGGTGCTGCGCTGGCACCAGGCCTGCACGGCGCGATGATCGTCCTCGGTGGCCGTACCCGATTGCAGGTGCACCAGCCAGTCAGCGGCTTCGCCAAGGATGAGCGGGTCGATACGCGCGGGCATCAGTCAATGCTCAGGCAGGCGAGGAAGGCCGTGCGCATGTCACGCTTGATGGTGATCAGTGACAATTGCAGTTGCTCGGCAATTTGCGCGTAGGTCAGCCCGTCCAGTTGCGACAGCAGGAACACCTGGCGCACGCGGGCCGGCATGTCACGCAGCATGGCATCGATGCGGTACAGGGTTTCGAGGATCAGCCAGCGCGTTTCTGGCGACGGTACTTCGGCTTGCGGCAAGTGGGCGATGGCCTCCAGATAGGCCCGCTCCACATCCAGGCGGCGCCAGCGGTCGACCACCAGGCCCTTGGCGATGTGGGTGAGCAAGGCCCTGGGCTCTGTACCGAAATAGCTGTTGCCCTGGCGGCTGAGCAGGCGCACGAAGGTGTCATGAGCCAGGTCGGCGGCATCGCAGGCATTGCCCAGCTTGCGCCCCAGCCAGCCCTGCAGCCAGCGGTGGTGCTCGATGTACAGCGTCTGGACCTGCAAGTTGGGGGTGGGGTCGGAGGGAGGCATGGCGGGCAAGGGGTGCAATTAAGAATTGATCGCATTCTAAACACCTGCCCGCCAACCTGGCAATGAGCGTTATCTAGCGGCAGTTACCTGCCTTGCGATAGCCCGCTGCCTGCGCTTCGCCTTCGGTAGCAAAGCTAACCTGGTTCTTTGCTGCAACCTGGTTGTAGCCCGGGCAGCCTACCGACAGGTGATAGACATGGCTGTTGCGGTTGCCAAGCACGGCCCCGACTGATGCGGCACTGGCCAGGCTCGGCTTGGCCTCTGGCTGGGTGGCTTTCGCGGGCACTGCCTGAACAACCCCACTGCCAACCGGTTTGTAATCGGCTGTCCACTTGCGCTCCCCGCTCACGAACGGGTTGCCATGCCCCATGATGGCGGCGATGCGCCGGTCGCGCTCTTTCTCCCAGGCCGACACCGGGTGCTGTTTGTCCCAGGCCATCAGTAGCTGTTGCTGCTGGCGCGACATGCTCAGCTGGTAACGGTCGAACATGTAGAACGTGGTGCGGGCTACCAGGCCTTTGACTTCATCGCGCGGTTCGGCGGCGCGCTGGACGAAATCGACCTTGGTGGTGCACTGGCCATACTCGCCAGCATTGCCAGCTACCATGCCGTAGTTGAAGTTGCTGCGGTCGCCGTTGACCTCACCCACAGCTGGGTAGAGGTTGAACAGGTCGGCTTCCATGGCGCGAAACACCGGGTCGTTGTCCACGCAGTGCTCACGGCCACCGTTCTTCCAGCATTGGCGCTGGTTGCCGAAGGTGTAGGCGGGCACGATGTGTTCCCACTCGGTACGCTCGGCGCGGTTCTGTTGCTTGCGCGTCTGGTAGCCGCACGAAGCCGCATCAATGCGCCCGCCGGACTTGCCCACCCAGGTCCACTTGCAGCCGCAGTACAGGTCGCCCACGGCACTGTTGGCCTGGTCCAGGTACACCTTCTGCTTGGCCACTACCTTGGCTTCGGTGAACGTCGCCGGCGGGTTGGCCCAGGCCGGCAGGGTAAAGGAAAACACTAAGGTTACGGCGTAAAGCAGTGATTTCATGGGGAAAACATATTTCAGATTGGGGCGCGCATTGTAATGCTTTCCCCGGGGCTGGCCAGCTCGCTGAGCCATACCAGTGGTCGGCCCGGGTCGTCGCTGGCCATACGGTTGAACGTGGCTGAGTCGAGCATGTCCCTGACCTGGGCGCCCATGCCCAGCAAGCGCTCGATGAAACCGGTGCCGACGTCGCCGTAGTCCTCCAGCGAAACGCCGCTCTGGTTGTGCTGGATCGCCAGGTGGTAGTGGCTGACCCCGGCACCATTGCCACTGCCGCCCAGCACCACGGTGAAGCGTGGGCCGAGCAGGTTGGCCAGGCGTTGCTGGACCAGGTCGAGCAGTGCGAGCGGTACTTCGTCGGGCCGCAGTGTGGTGGGAAAGCAAGGGGTGAAGGGAGGCATGGGTGAGTCCTGCTGGGCGGGTTCGAGTGTTGGCCAGCTTAGGCAAGGTGACTGTCAACTTGGGTTAAGCGGGGGTAAAAGCGGGTAATACTCAAAAAGCGCTACGCGCTCCCTGTAGGAGCGGCCTTGTGTCGCGATGGGCTGCGCAGCAGCCCCGTAAGTTGTTGCCGTGACGCTGAAATCCTGGGGCTGCTGTGCAGCCCATCGCGACACAAGGCCGCTCCTACAGGGTCCGCGCATGATTGGTGCCTTGCGGGTATCAGAAGGTTTGCCCCAGCGAGAACTGGAAGATCTGAGTCTCGGCGTTGTCCGGCTTTTTCAATGGCGCAGCCAGGCTGAAACTCAGCGGCCCCATCGGGCTGTACCAGGTCACGCCTACGCCCAGCGACACGGCCATCTGCGCCAGGTCGACGCTGCCACAGCCCTGGGTAGTCGACAGGTAGCAGGTGTCGGCATAGACGTTGCCGGCATCTACGAACAACGAGCTGCGCAACTGGCTCTGGTCCTTCACGAACGGCAACGGGAAAATGTATTCGGCACCACCGGTAATCAGGATATTGCCCCCCAGCACATCGGTGTCGCGGTCGGAATAGTAAGCCTGGCCCGCGCTGGCATAGGTACCGGTGGCCGGTGTATTGCGCGGGCCGAGGGTGCCGTCCTTGAACCCGCGTACCGAACCCTGGCCACCAGCGGTGTAGCTTTCATAGAACGGCAAGCCGTCGGTGGACCCGTAGCCGTTGCCATAGCCCAGGCTGGTGTGCAGGCGCAGCGAGGTGTTGTTGGTTACCGGCAGGAAGGCCTGGCCGTTGTAGTCAAGTTTGTAGAACGACAGGTCGCTGCCAGGGGTGGTGGCCATCAATGTCAGGCTCTGGGCGTGGCCCCGTGTGGCCAACACGCCTTTGTTAAGGGTGGATTCCGACCAGCCGATCGAGGCCTTGAGGTTGTTGAAACTCTTGCCCTCACGGGAGATGAAATCGTAGATCTCGTCGGCGCTGTAGGTACCCGGCGAAATATCGTCGTGCTGCAGGGTCAGGCCGTAGGTCAGGCGCGAGGTCTCGTTGATCGGGTAGCCAAAGCTGACCCCGGCACCGTAGCTGTTGATTGCATAGTACGAAACGCCATCGTCGTAGTAATCGCTATAGTCGGTGGTGTTGTAGAACAGGTTGTAGCCCAGGCTGACGCCATCGGCGGTGAAGTAGGGGTCCACGAAGCCGAAGTTGTACTTGGTCTGGTATTCGCTGCGGGTCAGCCCGATGGATACCTTGTTACCGGTACCGAGGAAGTTGCTCTGGCTGATCGAACCACCCAGGATCAGGCCGGCACTTTGGGCGAAACCGACGCTGGCGGTGATCGAGCCGGAGGCTTGCTCTTCGACGCTGTAGTTGACGTCGACCTGGTCATCGGTGCCGGCTACCTGCGGGGTCTCGACGTTGACTTCCTTGAAGAAGCCCAGGCGCTCCAGACGGGTCTTGGACTGGTCGATCAGGTAGGTCGAAGCCCAGCCGCCTTCCATCTGGCGCATTTCACGACGCAGCACTTCGTCTTCGGTCTTGGTGTTGCCGCGGTAGTTGATGCGGTTCACGTAGGCACGCTTGCCCGGGTCGACCACGAACATGATGTCGACCGTGTGGTCCTGGTCGTTCGGCTGTGGCACGCCGTTGACGTTGGCGAAGGTGTAGCCTTCGTTACCCAGGCGACGGGTGATCAGCTCGGACGTGGTGGTCATCACCTTGCGCGAGAACACCTGGCCCGGCTGCACCAGCAGCAGCGACTTGACCTGGTCTTCCGGCACTTTCAGGTCACCGGACAGTTTCACGTCGCGAACGGTGTACTTCTCGCCTTCGTTGATGTTGACGGTGATGTAGACGTGTTTCTTGTCCGGCGTGATGGACACCTGGGTAGAGGCGATGTCCATGTTGATGTAGCCGCGGTCCAGGTAGTAGGAACGCAGGCGCTCCAGGTCACCGGACAGTTTTTCGCGGGCATACTTGTCGTCGTTCTTGAAGAACGACAGCCAGTTGGTGGTCTTCAGCTCGAACAGCTGACCCAGGGTGTCGTCATCGAACACGTTGTTGCCAACGATGTTGATGTGCTGGATGGCCGCGACGGTGCCTTCGTTGATCTTGATTTTCAGTGCCACACGGTTGCGCGGCTGCGGTACCACTTCGGCGTCGACCTCGGCCGAGTAGCGGCCCTGGGCCACATACTGGCGTTGCAGTTCGTTACGCACGCCTTCGAGGGTGGCACGCTGGAAGATCTCGCCTTCGGCCAGGCCCGATTGCTTCAGGCCCTTCATCAGGTCTTCGGTGCTGATCGCCTTGTTGCCTTCGATCTCGATGCTCGACACCGACGGGCGCTCGACCACGTTGATGATCAGCACATTGCCATCGCGGTTCAGCTGGATGTCCTGGAAGAACCCGGTCTTGAACAGGGAACGGGTCGAGTCCACCAGGCGGCGGTCATCGGCCTGGTCGCCGACGTTCAGCGGCAAGGCACCGAAGACACTGCCGGCGGAAACCCGCTGCAGGCCGTTGACGCGGATGTCGGCGATCCTGAAGGGGGAGGCCTGGGCCAGCGTGGCTTTCAGCAACAGGATGGAGAGCAACAGGCGCGGGTAGTTCATCGGGGGTTCCAGACAAGCGGATTCGGGAGGGGAGCAAGCGCGGGCAACCCGCTAGCAGCGGGCGATGAGGATACGGGCGGGCTGTGTACGGCGCGGTTAGCCGAGGGTAAAGATGTGTAAAGTCCGACCAGGCGGCGGTGACAGTGCCGGCTTGCGGGGTGATCATTACAGCCCCTGCAATTGCGATGTCTGGCCCCGATGATCCCTGTGCTGCTGGTCGACGACGACCGCGAACTGACCGAAATGCTCTCTTTGTACCTGGCGCGCGAAGGCTTCCAGGCCACGGCCGTGGATACCGGTGAAGAGGGCGAAACCCAGGCGTTGAGCGGTAATTTCCAGGTGGTAGTGCTGGACGTGATGCTGCCGGGCATCTCTGGCATCGAAGTGTTGCGACGCGTGCGTGCACGCAGCCAGGTGCCGGTGCTGCTGCTGACCGCCCGTGGCGACAACATCGACCGCATTGCCGGCCTTGAGCTAGGGGCCGATGACTATGTACCCAAGCCCAGCTCCCCGGGTGAACTGGTAGCGCGGCTGCGAGCAATACTGCGCCGGGTGCAGCCGCAACTGACGGGCGAGGCCAGTGCCCCCGAACACGTGCGCACCGGTGCATTGAAAATGTGGCCGGGCCGCCGTGAGGCGCAGTGGGGCGAAAGCACGCTGGAGCTGACCGGCTCGGAGTTCAGCCTGCTCGAAGCGTTAGCCCGCCAGGCTGGCCAACTGGTCAGCAAGCAGGACCTGTCACTCAATGCCTTGGGCCGGCCGCTTACCCGTTATGACCGTCGCATCGACGTGCATGTCAGCAGTATCCGGCAAAAACTCGGCCCGCGTGCGGACGGCAGCAGCTGGATCCAGAGCGTGCGTGGCATGGGCTACATGCTGATTGTCGAATGATGCGCCGGCGCCTGTTCTGGAAGCTGTTCCTGGCGTTCTGGCTGGCCAACTGCCTGACCTTCCTGGTGGGGGCGGGTGCTTTCATGCTCAATGACTGGCGTGGCGATACCCCGGCGTTGCGTTCGCTGTTGGTCACCGAACTGCAACTGTTGCAGCGTTATGGCGAACAGGCGGGCCGGCAGCTACTTGAGGTGTCGCCGCAACCACCGGATGTGCAGGTGGGGCTTTACGACAACCAAGGCCAGTTGCTGGCCGGCAGGGGAGTGCCGGTGGCGCGTTTCGAGCAGGCGTTGAACGACAGCGAAGGTCGCCCGCTGGTGCTGCGTGCTTCGGTGGCTACGGTGCTTGGAGAACCGCCGCGCCCGCGTGGTATGGGCCCGTTGTTTACCGGCACGCTGATGAGTGCGCTGTTTGCCTTCCTGTGCAGCCTGTACCTGACTCGCCCGCTGGCCTGGTTGCGTGAAGCCATGGGCCAGGTGGCCCAGGGCCGCTTCGATGTGCGCGTGAAGCCCAGGCTGGGCAGGCGCCGCGACGAGATCGTCGAATTGGCCGAAGACTGCGACCGTATGGCCGGCCAGCTCAAGGCCCTGGTGCAGGCGCAGCAGAACCTGCTGCACGATATTTCTCACGAGCTGCGCTCACCGTTGACCCGCATGCATGCCGCCATCGGCCTGATGCGTCAGCAGCCCGACCGGCACGACATGCTGGAGCGGGTAGAGCGCGAGTCACGGCGCATGGACGACCTGATCGAGCAACTACTGACCCTGGCCCGCGCCCAGGCTCGGCAAGGTGACAGCGACTTTGCCAGTGTTGATGTGGTAGAGCTGCTGGCGCAGATCGTCGAGGATGCCCGTTTCGAGGCAGGCATGAAGCAGTGTCAGGTGTCCTTGCAAGCCGAGGGCGCGTTTCTCATCCATGGGCATGAAGAGCTGTTGTACCGGGCGTTCGAGAACATCATCCGCAACGCCGTGCGCTACACCGCAGCCGGTACAGAGGTATTGGTGGAGGCCGCGCTGGCGCCAGGCGGAAAATGGTTTCAGGTCAGTGTCAGCGACCACGGTCCAGGCGTAGACCCAGCGCGGCTGCAGCGTATCTTCGAGCCGTTCGATCGGGGTACCGACAGCAGCGACGATGGCTTTGGCCTGGGCCTGGCGATTGCCCAGCGGGCCATCGCCCTGCATGGCGGCAGCATCACCGCGCAGGCCGCAGCCAGCGGCGGGCTGCGGGTGCGCATCGAGTTGCCGCAAGCCAGCCCTATTTGAAGCCGGTTACGGCATGTGGAACGTAGGGGGCTTGCAGGCGAGCCACTTCCTCAGCGTCAAGCTTAAGCGTCAACGCGGCAAGCGCATCATCCAGGTGATGGGGTTTCGACGCACCGACAATAGGGGCTGAAATGCCGGCCTTGCCCAGTACCCATGCCAACGCAACCTGCGCCATGGGTACGCCCCTTTCGCCCGCGATCTGCTCGACCACATCGATCACCCGGCCGTCTTCCACCTCGGTGTTTTCATAGAACGACTGGCCGGATACATCGCTACGTGTGCGTGCGGTCTGCTGCCCGTGCGGCCGGGTCAGGCGCCCGCGGGCCATCGGGCTCCAGGGCATCAGGCCCACCCCTTGGTCCAGGCACAGCGGGATCATCTCGCGTTCTTCCTCGCGGTAGATCAGGTTGAGGTAGTTCTGCATCGACACGAAACGGCTCCAACCATTGCTGGCCGCTACCTGCTGTGCCTTGGCAAACTGCCAGGCGTACATCGACGATGCACCGATGTAGCGCGCCTTGCCGGCCTTGACCACGTCATGCAGGGCTTCCATGGTTTCTTCGATGGGGGTGTGGTAGTCCCAGCGGTGGATCTGGTACAGGTCGACGTAGTCGGTGCCCAGGCGGCTGAGGCTGGCGTCGATGTTGGCCATGATCGCCTTGCGCGACAAGCCTTGCTCATTGGGCCGGCTGGCGCCTTCCCACATGTTGGCCGGGAAGAACACCTTGGTGGCGATCACGGTTTCTTCGCGGCGGGTGAATTCCTTCAGCAGTTTGCCGAGGATGATTTCCGAGGTGCCGGCGGAATAGCTGTTGGCGGTGTCAAAGAAGTTGATGCCTTGCTCGACGGCATGGCGAATGATGGGGCGGCTGGCGTCTTCGCCCAAGGTCCAGGGATGAGTGCCGGCATCAGGTTCGCCGAAGGTCATGCAGCCCAGGCACAGCCTGGAAATATCCAGCCCGGTGTTACCCAGCTTTACGTATTGCATCGTCGTCTCCTTCGGGGGCGTTAGTGATAGGGGTAGCCTAACGCTGGCAGGCTTGCGCGAAAACTCCGTATTGATGCAAGGGTCATCCGCAAAAATTCACAAGCGCAGCAGTGGCCGCACCTGTTGCTGGAGGAAGTCGGTAACGGCCTTGATCCGTGGAGTGGCGCGCACGTCCTCATGGACTGCCAGCCAGATTTCGATGCTCATAGTCTGCTCGGCACTGCCGGCTTCCTTCAGGCCGTGCTCCTGCGCCATGAACGCGGGGAGGCAGGCAATACCAATGCCGCCGGCACAGGCCTGGGCCTGGATGCGCAGGTCATTGCTGTGCAGCGCGAAGGGTTGCTGGCCGGCCTGACGGTTCAGCCATTGTTGTTGTGGAGAACTGGCCTGGGACTCGTCATAGCCGATGTAACGCCGGGCTGCTGCGCTGGCCAGGTAGCTGGGCGAGGCGTACAACCGGTAGTCCAGGTGCCCAAGCAGGCTGACCACCAAGGTTGGCTCTGTGGGCCTGGCCAGGGCGATACTGATGTCGGCTTCGCGCCGGGCCAAGGATGCCTTTGACTTGCTGCCCACCAGTTTCAGGCGCAACTGCGGGTAGCGCTGGTACAGTTCGCCCAGGCGCCGGGCGACGATGCTGCCCAGCAGCGCTGGCGGTGCCGACAGCACCACTTCGCCTTCTACCGCCTGCTGGCCGGCGCTGGCGAAATGCTCCAGGGCGAAGGATGACAGGGCCATCTGCTCGGCGAGTTCGGCAACACGTCGGCCTTCGTCGGTGAGCGCATAGGCGCGGGGGCGCCGGTCAACCAGCTTGAGCTTGAGCGAGGCTTCGAGCGATGCGATGCGCCGGGCTACGGTGGCGTGGTCGACGCCCAGGGCCTTGGCGGCGGCGGACAGTGAACCGGCCGAGGTGAAGGCGGAGAAATGACGCAGGTCTTCCCAATCGAACATGAAGGGCTCGGCAGTGGCTTGTGCAGAAAGGCGTAGGGTAGCGCTTTCTGCGGTTCCACTGGGGGATTGGGGTGGGTTTGAGATTTTGGGGCTGCTTTGCAGCCCTTTCGCGACGCAAGGCCGCTCCCACAGGTTCAGTACAGTGCCCAAGCCTGCGCTGTACTTGTGGGAGCGGCCTTGGCTATTTAGGCCATTTCCCCGCTCGTGCGAGTTTGCTCGACAGCCATGCTCACCGGAACCTCCCGGGCAATCACGACTTCACTGGCAAACAAGCTGCGCATCAGGCTATACCCGGTAAGCAGCATGTAGAAAGCAATCGGCAACCCGACCACGATGCTGGCCATCTGAATAGCCAGCAGCCCACCGGCAATCACCAGGCTGGCAGCAATCGCCCCCTCCAGCACACACCACAACACCCGTATCCAGTTCGGTGGGTTGATGCTGCCCAGCGAGTTGAGCATGCACAGCACCTGCGTCCCTGCATCGGCAGCGGTAACGAAGTGCACGGCCAGCAACAGGCAGATGATCACGCTCAGCACTGCACCCAAGGCCGGCCCGCCCAGGCGGTCGAGCAGGGTGAACATCGCCGTGGTGGTCTCTTTGCGGGTGGCCTCCAGCACTGGCCCGCCCTGGAATGGGCCGACGGCGGTCTGTTCGGCAACCGGCAACTGCTGGTAGGCCTGGCGCGCCTGCTGCTCATCCTTCAGCGCAGTGCCACCGAACACGGCCATCCACAGGATCGTTACCAGCGTAGGTACCAACAGCGCACCAAACACCAGTTCGCGAATGGTACGGCCACGTGAAATACGCGCAATGAACAACCCCACGAACGGGCCCCAGGTCATCCACCATGGCCAGTAGAAGGCGGTCCAGGCTCTTTTGCCAGGCGCTGTCGGCCTGGGCATCGGTCCAGAAGCTCATGCCGATGATGTTCTGCGCATAGTCACCGGCCGATTCGAACAGCAGGTTCATGATGTAGTTGGTCGGGCCCAGGCCCAGCACCACCAGCATCAGCCCCAGGGAAATCCACATGTTCAGCGTCGACAGGCGTTTCATGCCGCGTGACACGCCAGCCACCAGCGACACCGAGGCGATCACGGTGACTACGGCGATGATGCTCAGCTTGAACGACAAGGTGACCGGGGTGCCGAACACCTGGTGCATGCCCATGTTGATCTGTTCCACGCCCAGCCCCAGCGACTGGGAAACGCCAAAGGCGGTAACCGCGCCACCGATGATGTCCACGGTATGCCCGATCGGCCCGTAGATGCGGTTGCCGATCAGCGGGTAGAGGATCGAGCGCAGCGCCAGGGGCAGCCCTTCACGGTAGGCGAAGTAGGCCAGGCCCAGGCCGATCACGGTAAAGATCGCCCAAGGGTGCAGGCCCCAGTGCAGCAGGGTGATGCGCATGGCCATGGACGCGGCCTGGTCGGTGAGCCCGGGGGTGAACGGGTTGCTGGCGTAGTGCAGTACAGGCTCCGCCACCGACCAGAAAATCAGCCCTACGCCCATGCCGGCGCTGAACAGCATGGCGATCCAGGCAGCGAAGCTGAACTCTGGCTTTTCGTCCGCACGCCCGAGCTTCAACGTGCCAAAGCGGCTGAAGGCGATATACACCAGCACCCCGAGGATGCCGCTGACCAGCGCCAGGTAGAACCACTTGAGGTGGTCGAGAATGGCGTCGGAAGCGCTATTGAACACGCTGGCAGCCTGGTCGCCATACGTGGCGCAAAGCACCACGAAGGCCACGACAATGGAAAGCGACCCAATGGTCACGATAGGGTTCAGGCCCTTGAACAGGCCTTCTTTTGCACGCATCGGCTATATCCTTTTTATTCTGGCAGGCAGGTGCACGAGCGCCCGCCTGGCGGCGTTGCAGGTTGAAGGGAATGCAGATGAAAAAAGGGCGCCTGAACTTCAAGCGCCCTTGTCATCTGTCAGAGGTCGACCACCAGGTCCGAGGTTGGGCGGCTACAGCACAGCAGCCGCAGGCCCTTGTCGATTTCACGTTGGCGGATACCGCCGTTGTGTTTCATCTCCACGCTACCCTCCAGCAGCGCGGTCTTGCAGGTACCGCAAACCCCCTGGCTGCACGACGAGGGCACCACGGCCCCGGCCTGCTTGGCGGCGGCCAAAACGGTCTGGTCGGCGCGCATGGTGAAGGTTTTGCCCGAGCGGGCCAGGCGCACCGTGAAGGTATCTGGAGCCTGGCCCGGGGTAGCCGGGGCGGCTTGGGGTTCGGCTTCGGCGCTGATATCGAAGCTTTCCTGGTGGTAGCGGGCCAGGTCGAAACCCGCACCTGCCAGCAACGCCTTGGTGGCATCCATGTAGCCCTTGGGGCCGCAGGTGAACACCGCGCGGTCCTTGAAGTCGGGGATCTCATGCTGCAGTGTTTCCAGCGACAGGCGCCCGAGCGGGCCTTTCCAATCGGGCTCGTCACCCAGGGTTTCGCAGAAAAACAGCGTGCGCATCTGCGGCATGCCACGCGACAGGCGCGCCAGTTCTTCACGGAAGATGATGTCTTTTGGCGTGCGGGCGCTGTGCACGAAGACAATGTCCAGCTCGGCATGCAGGTCGGCGGCGGCGCGGGTCATGGCCATCAGCGGGGTAGCCCCTGAGCCTGCGGACAGGTACAGCAGCTTGCGCGCCGGGCCGGCCACCGGGGTGAATACCCCGGCGGGCCCCGAGGCGGCCAGGGCGTGGCCTGGGCGCAGGTTGTCGTGCAGCCAGTTGGACACCGTGCCGCCCGGCACTCGCTTGACCGTGATTGAAAAGGTGAACGGCCGGGTTGGCGTGGAAGACAGGGTGTAGCAACGCGAAACGCTGCTCCCGGCGATCACTGGCGATACGGTCAGGAACTGCCCGGGCTCGTAGGCCAGGGCGTGGTAGTCCGGGCTGTGGAAGGTGAAGGTCTTCACGTCGTGGGTTTCGTCCACCACACTCAGGCACTCGATACGCCGGCTCTCGCCGCTGGGCCATTGAGCGCCATGAGCGGCCCAGTGGTCGCTGTCAGTGAAGCGCTGGTCAGCGCGCAGGCCAGCAATATTGTGTAATGCGGTCATGGCTTTCACACCCCGTGCGCAGCGAGGCGCGAGGTGTACCAGCGGGCGAACTGGTCAACGTACGGCTCGGTGAAGGTGGAGTAGGGGCCCGGCACGAAAGCGGGGTCCTGGGTGCCGCTGTGGGTGATGGCGACCAGCGCGGCATCCTGCTGGGTGGTGGCCACCCACACTTCGGTCAGGCGCTGCAGGTCGTAATCCACGCCTTCCACGGCATCGCGGTGCACCAGCCATTTGGTGCGCACCAGGGTGCGCTCCGGTGACAGCGGGATGATCCAGCTGATCATGGCGTGATCGCTCATCACGTGGGCCCACGCGTTGTTGCCCCACAGATGGGTGTCGCCAAGGTCGCGGCGGGTCAGGTTGCCCAGCAGCTTGCTGCAGGCCACTTTGGTGTCGAGGGTTTGCGACTCACCGCTGCCAGCGATAATCATGCGCTGGGTACGAAACTGGGTAGGTGAACTGTCCTGCAGGTGCTCCACGGTTTCGTACAGCAGGCCGGCGTTGGCCCAGTCGGCTTCGATGCCGGCCTTGCGCACCTGGTAGGCGTCATAAGAGGCAAGGGCTTCGTCGCTCATTTCTTCCAGGCTGACACCGAGGTCTTCGGACTGGTAAGAGACGATCAGTTCCGGGTGGGTGCCCGCGCAGTGGTAGCACTCGCGGTTGTTTTCCATCACCAGCTTCCAGTTGCCGTTTTCGATGTAGTCGAGTTCGTAGGCGATGCGGGTATTGGTCAGGTCGAACGGCGCAAAGCGCGGCCCCATGACTTCTTCGAGGTCGTTGATGTCGTCTGGCGGGTTGTCGCTGAGGCACACCAGCACGTGGCTGCCAATGACCTTGCAGTGCACCGGGATCAGGCTGCGGCACTTGGGGTCGAAGCCTTTGCCCATGTGGCTGGCGTGCTTGAGGCTGCCGTCGAGGTCGTAGGTCCACTGGTGGTAGGGGCACACCAGCATGCCAACCGTGGACTTGCCGGGTTCTTTCAGGCGCGCGCCGCGGTGGCGGCAGACATTACGGTAGGCGCGGACCTGTTCGTCATCGTCGCGCAGGATCAGCACCGAAGCCTTGCCGATATCCACGGTAAACACATCACCGGGTTCGTCGACATCGGCCGTTACAGCCACTTGAATCCAGTGTTTGTTGAAGAAGACATCCATGTCGGTGTCGAAGATGTCCTGGCGGCTGTACAACTCGCCCGGCATGCCGAAACCCGGTTGGCGTGCGTCAACAAGTTCGCGATGGGATTTATTGATGGGGCTGCTCATTGTTGTCCTCAGGCACTTTTATTTTTAATTAACCAAGCCATGTGCGGCGAATTATTAAAGTGCCCCCGAACAGCGTCAATGCGCTTAATTTTCCAGTTCCCATTACCTGTGGTTATGCAGCAGTGGGTTATCGGGCGAAGGCGCCGGGCTTTGCAGCCACTGCGCAATTGCACGGGTATGTGCCAATGCTGGTCGCCCGTGTGGCACCACGATGTAATAGGACTCGCGTGTGCGTACCGTGAACGGTTCCAGGCGCACCAGCGCCCCGCTACTCACCAGGTGTTCCACCAGCCGCCCCCAGCCCAGGGCAATGCCGTAGCCGGCCAAGGCTGCATTGATGGCATCGGTGTACAGGCTACAGCGCAGGTTGTAGCGTGGCGCGGCGCGAGCCAAGCCCAGTTCGCGGAACCAGCCTGGCCAGTCGACCCAGCCTTCGGAGGTTGAATCGGCATCCAGCAGGCCGGCGTCGGCAAGCGCCTCAAGGGTGACAGGCAGGTTGTTGCGGGCTAGCCAGGAGGGTGCGCAGACTGGGTAAATTTCTTCTTCAAACAACAAGATAGCCTCACCGTCCTCCCACTGCCCGTTGCCGTAGCGCACGTCCAGGTCGTAGTCGCGCTTGCGCAGGTCGCCGGTGAACATCTGCGTGGCCAGGCGTAGCTGCACCTGCGGCAGGGCATCGGCCAAGGCATTCAGGCGCGGCATGATGCGTAGCTGTGAAAACGGTGCCGTGGAGCCCAGCACGATCTCCTGGTGGTGGCTGATGTGGGTGATCTGGTCGAATGCGCTGGCCACGCGTTGCAGGGATTCGGAAATGCTGGCGAAGAGGATTTCGCCGCCCTCGGTCAGGTGGATGCTGCGGTGCGACCGATGAAACAACAGCGCCCCGAGGTTTTCTTCAAGGGCCTTGATCTGCTTGCTGACGGCCGCCTGGGTTACACCCAGTTCAATGGCTGCCTGGGTAAAACTGTTAAGCCGGGCCACGGCCTCGAATTGCAGCAGGGCGGTCATTGAAGGGATGATTCTTCGATAACCTTTTTGCTGGAAGGCGCCTGTTTGAATTGTCATTTTATTCCAGACACGGTGGTGGGGCAGGTTGAATGTCAATCCGCCGAGCGACTGTTGTTGTAATTACAGCTTCTGAATAATCAAGGCTTATAGACAGGCATGATGCACAGCGGCAAGGGGGGCGGATATTACAAGCAAGACAGTAAATAGAATCTTCATTGTTTTCACGGGCCCTATCGCCGGCAAGCCAGCTCCCACAGGTACAGCGCAAGGCTCAGGATTATAGACAGGGGCCCGTGCAGGCAGCTCAACCTTTGAGGGTAGGCACGAACATACCGGTCTTCACATTGCTCATCGACACCAGCGTCTTGAAGCGTTTGACGTTGTTGTTTTCAAAGAACAGCTCGCGGGTCAGCTGGGTGTACTGCTCCATGTGCCGCACCAGCATGATCAGCACGAAATCGCATTCCCCGGCCACGTAATAGCACTGCTGCACCTGCGGGCAGGCGAGGAAGGTGCGCTTCATCTCGTCCAGCAGGTCCAGCCGCTCGTTCTCCACTTCAACCTCGGTGATTACGGTCAGGGTGTAACCCAGCTGCTCGGCGTCCACCTGCGCCACCGTGCCGCGAATCACGCCGTCGGCCGCCATCTTCTTCAACCGCCGGTTGACCGCCGCCGAGGACAGGTTGACCTGCGCACCCAGGTCGAGCTGGGAAGTACCGGCGTCGCGCTGCACCGCATCGAGCAGGGCCAGGTCGAAGTGATCGAGGGGCATGAACGGAACTCCGTTGTTAAACACTGTTGAATGCCGGAAAAGCGTAATGAAATTGCATGCAAAGGTCTAAAATCAAGTTTTTCGTACGTGCAAAGCAAATAAAATTCTCCCACGAACAAAGCAGTGCTGCTTCGCCATTGCACTGCACCCAGGGAGAAACGGTTGATGAATGCAAGCACCTCACTGCAACTGAACGGCCCTTTGCTGCTGCAGCAGATACGTTTACTCGGGCAGGTAGGCGCCGACGCCACCCACGGCGGGCGCACCCGCATCGCGCTGACGGATGCCGAGAAGGCCGGCCGCGACCTGCTGGTCGGCTGGATGCACGAGCTTGACCTTGATGTGCAGGTCGACCGTATCGGCAACATCTTCGGCACCTTGCGCGCAGCCGATGATCACGGTGAGCAACGCCCATTGATGATGGGGTCGCACATCGACACCGTGACCAACGCCGGTGCCCTGGATGGCTGCTACGGCGTGCTGGCTGGGCTGGCGGTGATCCGCGCCTACCGCGATGCCGGGCGCCTGCCCGAGCGTTCACTCACGGTGGGCGCCTTTACCAACGAAGAGGGCGTGCGCTACCAACCCGACATGATGGGCTCGTTGGTGTACGCCGGCGGCCTGCCGCTGCAGCAGGCGCTGGATACCCTGGGCACCGACGGTACGCGGCTTGGTGATGAACTGGCGCGCATCGGCTATGCCGGCGCACTGGAGCCTGGTGCCATCGTGCCGCACGAATACCTTGAGCTGCACATTGAGCAGGGGCCGCTCCTCGAAGCCGAGAACACCCTGATTGGTGTGGTCGAGAACCTGCAGGGCATTTCCTGGCAACAGGTGGAGGTGAAGGGCCATGCCAACCATGCCGGTACCACACCGACCCACCTGCGCCATGACGCAGGCTTCGTGGCCAGTGCCATCGTCACCGAACTGCGCGCCATGGCCGTGGATTCCGGCACCACCTTGGCTACGGTCGGCTGTATGCAGTTCGAGCCGAATGTAATCAATGTCATTCCACGCAAGGCCACGTTCACCGTCGACCTGCGCGACCCGGACGAAACCTGCCTTGCACACGCTGAAAACCGCCTGAGCGAGTATCTGCACGCGCTTGCCGAGCGCGAAGGGGTCAGCATCAGCACCGAGCGGCTGGTGCGCTTCGAGCCGGTCAGCTTCGATGCAGGCCTGGCCGATGCGATCGAAGCCTCGGCGCAGCGATTTGGCTTCAGCCACCGGCGCATGACCTCGGGCGCCGGCCACGATGCGCAAATGATCGCCCGCATCGCCCCGGCCGCGATGATCTTTGTGCCCAGCCAGGGCGGTATCAGCCACAACCCGCGCGAGCATACCGATGATGAGCAGCTGATCCAGGGCGCGCAGGTGCTGCTGGATGTAGTGAGCCGTCGCCTGTCCCACGCCTGATTGCCACTGAAATTTCCTGCCCGCTGAAGCCTGGCTGCAGCGGCGTGGGTTTCCTGTTGCCTGTAGAAAGGAGTACCGCATGTTTGTTTCCAACCCCAAGGCTGGCCGCCAGCCGTACCCGCAAGCACTGCAAGCAGTGATGAGCATCGCCAAGGCCGAGGAAAGCCGCCAGTGGCTGGCCGGTTGGCCCCGGCTGAATGCCAGTGCCACACCGCTGTATGCATTGCCTGACCTGGCCGCGGAACTGGGCGTGGCGCAGGTGTCGGTCAAGGACGAATCGGTACGCTCTGAGCTGGGCAGTTTCAAGGCCTTGGGTGCGCCGATTGCCCTGGTTCGCCTGATTCTGCGCACCTTCCCAGCACAGCAGTTCGACCCGCGTGGCTTGCTGGAGGGCCGCCATGCCGACCTGTTGGCCCACTTCACCGTTGTCAGCGCCACCGACGGCAACCACGGCAAGGGCCTGGCGGCTGCCGCGCAGAGTATCGGCTGCCGCTGCGTAATTGTGCTGCATGCCAACGTCAGCATCGAGCGCGAGCAGGCCATCGCCGCCTATGGCGCAAAGATCGTGCGCATTGCCGGCAACTACGACGAGTCGGTCGAACACGCCGCCGAACTGGCAGCTAGCAACGGCTGGACGGTGGTTTCCGATACTTCGTACGAAGGCTATGAAGTGATCCCGCGTGATGTGATGCAAGGCTACGGCACAATCGCGGCGGAAATCATCGAAGCCACAGCCGGGCAGCCGCCGTTTACGCATGTGTTCCTGCAAGGCGGGGTAGGTGGCCTGGCCGCTGGCATCGTCAGCTACCTGTGGGAGCACTTTGCTGAGCAACGCCCGCTGTTCGTCATGGTCGAGCCCGAACAAGCGGATTGCCTGTACCAGAGTGCCTTGCTGGGCAAACCGGCCAAGGCGACGGGCTCGGTGGATTCGGTAATGGCAGGCCTTGCCTGTGGCGAAACTTCACCATTGGCCTGGCGCTTCCTTGAGCCGTGCGTGGATTACTTCATGACCATCAGTGACGAGCAGGCCGTCGCCGCCATGCGCCGCCTGGCAGCTGGTAGCGCCCGCGATATTCCGCTGGTGGCGGGTGAGTCCGGCGTTGCCGGTCTGGCCGGGCTGGTCCAGCTGATCAAGCGCGCCAGTACTGCCACCGAACTGGGATTGAACGGCGATGCCCGCATCCTCTTCATCAGCACCGAAGGTGCAACCGCGCCAGGCGTTTACGCCGAGCTGCTGGGCGAAACGGCCGGTTCGGTGCTGGCACGCCAGCAAGCCTGGGTACGCCCCTGATCACCCCCTGAGGGCCGGGAAAACCGTGCCCTCCGTCAGCTCCAAACAAGAAAAACAAGCGGAGATTGCATGAACAAACTCAAGCGTGACATCAGCCCGTGGTCGCTGATGCTGACCGGCCTTGGCTCCATTATCGGCTCGGGCTGGCTGTTTGGTGCCTGGCATGCGTCGGCCATCGCCGGGCCGGCCGCGATCCTGGCGTGGGCCATCGGTGCGGTAGTGGTACTGGCGATTGCCCTGACCTATGCGGAAATGGGCGCGATGTTCCCTGAATCCGGTGGCATGGTGCGCTATGCGCGTTACTCCCACGGCTCACTGGTGGGGTTTCTGGCAGCCTGGGCCAACTGGATCTCCATCGTTTCGGTGATCCCCATCGAAGCGATTGCCTCGATCCAGTATATGGCGTCCTGGCCATTCCCCTGGGCCCAGGCGCTGGTGCACCAGGGCGAGTTGACCCCCAGTGGGCTGGTGGCCAGTGCGGGCCTGGTGTTGGTGTACTTCGGCCTGAACTACTGGGGCGTGAAGCTGTTCGTCAAGACCAACACTGCGATCACTGTTTTTAAACTGGTGGTGCCCGCGCTGACTGCCGTCGCGCTGATCTCGACCCAGTTCAACACACAGAACTTTGGCGACGGTACCCTTGCCAGCTTCGCTCCCTATGGCTGGTCTGCGGTGTTCACTGCAGTGGCCGCCAGCGGCATCGTGTTCAGTTACAACGGCTTCCAGAGCCCGGTCAGCCTGGCCGGTGAGGCGCGCAACCCAGGGCGCAGCATTCCGTTTGCGCTGGTCGGCTCGGTACTGATTGCGCTGGTGGTCTATGTAGTGCTGCAGGTGGCATTCATTGGTGCGCTGAGCCCGGCGAGCATCGCTGAGGGCTGGCACAAGCTGAACTTCGATTCGCCGCTGGCGCAACTGGCGCTGGCGCTGAACCTGAACTGGCTGGCCATGCTGCTGTACCTGGATGCCTTCGTCAGCCCCTCCGGCACTGGCTCGATCTACACCGCCACCACTGCGCGCATGATCTATGCGATGGAGAAGAACAATACGCTGCCGAAAATGTTCGGCAACCTGCACCCGCTTTATGGCGTGCCGCGCCAGGCGATGTGGCTAAACCTGGCGGTGAGTTTCATCTTCCTGTTCTTCTTCCGCGGCTGGGGTGTGCTGGCGGCAGTGATCTCTGTGGCTGTGGTGATTTCGTTCCTGACTGGGCCGATCAGCCTGATGTCGCTGCGCGTCACTGCGCCGGAAATCCACCGCCCGCTGCGCTTGAAGGGCATGAGCATCATTGCCCCGTTCGCCTTCATCTGTGCCTCGCTCGTGCTGTATTGGGCGCGTTGGCCGCTGACTGGCCAAGTGATCGTCCTGGTGATCGGTGCCTTGCCTATCTACGTCTATTACCAGGCCAAAGCGGGTTGGGCAGGCTTCGCCCGTGAACTGCGTGCCGCTGGCTGGCTGATTGGCTACCTGCCGTCGATGGCCCTGGTGTCGTGGCTGGGCAGCGAGGCATTCGGCGGCATCGGCTTGTTGCCTGAGGGCCTGGACATGGCCGTGGTAGCCGCCGTGGGCTTTGTGTTCTACCGCCTGGGTGTACGCAGCGGCTACCGCACCCCATACCTGAGCGAAAGCGTCATCTGGCAGGGCCAAGTGGCAGCAGATGAGTTGCAAACTTCTGATCAACGCCCGTCACAGGAACTACAAGCATGAGCAACGACAACACCTTCGAGCAGCGCCTCAAGCAGTGGCGGCATGGCTTTCACCGCCACCCCGAAACCGGTTTTGAAGAGTTCGACACCGCCGAGCAGGTCGCCAGTATCCTGGCCAGCTTTGGCTTGCAGGTGCATCGCGGCATCGGTGGCACTGGCCTGGTCGCCAGCCTTAGTGTTGGTGACGGCCCTGGCGTGATCGGCCTGCGTGCGGATATGGACGCACTGCACATCACCGAACAGGCGCATGGACGGGCACATGCCTCGTGCAACCACGGCAAGATGCACGCCTGTGGCCATGATGGGCATATGGCGATGCTGCTGGGGGCTGCGGAGCTGCTTTGCCGCGAGCGCAACTTCAACGGCACCGTACGTTTCGTGTTCCAGCCGGCCGAGGAGCATGGGCGCGGAGCCAAGGCGATGATGGCCGACGGGCTGTTCGAGCGCTTTCCGGTCGATGCCCTGTATGGCGCGCACAACATGCCGGGCATGCCGGCCGGTCATATCGCCACCCGGGCCGGCGGGATCATGGCCAGCGAGGACAACTTTGTCATTCACATACAAGGGAAGGGCACCCATGCTGCGCGGCCACACATGGGCATCGACCCGCTGGTGATCGGTGCCCAGATCGTGCTGGGTTTGCAGACCATCGTCGCGCGCAATGTGGACCCGAGCCTGTCGGCGGTGGTGTCTTGCACCGAGTTCATTACCGACGGCATCCGCAATGCGATACCCACCCATGTCACCATCAAGGGTGACACCCGTAGCTACTGCCCCGAGGTGCAACAGTTGCTGGAGCGGCGCATGCGCGAGATCTGCGAGGGTATTTGCCACATGCACGGTGCAAGTTGCCGGTTCGAGTACAGCCACGAGTTTGCACCGACGGTGAACTGGGTGGCGAACACTGATATCGCGGTGGCGGCGGCGCGCAATGTGGTGGGAGAGCAGGCGGTGAATGCCGAGGTGATGCCGATGATGATTTCCGAAGACTTTGGCGCTTTTCTGCAACAGGTACCCGGGAATTTCGTGTTCATCGGCAATGGGGCTGAGGGTAAGGCGGGGGCTACGCCGTTGCACAACGCGTCGTATGATTTCAACGATGCGATTCTGGCGACCGGGGCCCGCTATTTTGCCGAGGTGGCAAGGCTCAGCCTGCCGCGTTGATGGCTGGTTCAGGGGCCGCAAAGCGGCCCCACATGGCTGGCCTCAGTGGCCGCCTTTCATCCTCCGCGCCACCAGATAGATGCCCAGGCCAACCAGCGCAGTCGCCGCGCCGATATACCCGGTGCTGGTCCAGCCCATTCCGGCAGTAATTGCCATGCCGCCCAGCCACGGCCCCAGCGCATTGGCCAGGTTGAATGCGGCATGGTTCGACGCAGCCGCCAGGCTCGGCGCTTCATGGGCAATGTCCATCAGGCGTATTTGCAGCGGCGCTGCCAGGGCAATCATGGTGCCCACAAGGCCGATACCCAACAGCAGGCTCCACAGCGCCTGGGCGGCGAAGGTGAAGAACAGCAACACAGCGATCGACCACACCAGCACCAGCCCGACGGCGCGGAACTGCAGGCGGTCGAACAGTTTGCCGCCGGCAATGTTGCCGACGATGCCACCTACCCCGAACGCCGCCAGGCCGAACGGAATCCACTGGGGCGACACCTGGGTCACCTGCAGCATGGTGGGTGCCAGGTAGCTGAATACCGTGAACATGCCGGCAAAGCCGATCGAGGCGATGGCCAGCGCCATCCACACCTGCGGGAGGGTGAAGGCTTGCAGTTCTTTGCGTGGGTCGCTGCGCACTTCGTCCTGGCGCTGGGGCACAAAGCGCCACACCAAAGCGATGGTGCACAATGCGATCGCGCCAACCAGCACGAACGCCGAGCGCCAGCCGAAGAACTGGCCCAGGTAAGTCGCCACTGGGTTACCGAGCAACATGGCCAAGGTCAGGCCCATCATCACCCGGGCAACCGCACCCGCGCGCTGGTCTTTAGCCACCATGCTCGATGCCACCACCGCGGCAATGCCAAAGTAGGCGCCGTGGGGCAGGCCGCTGATGAAGCGGAAGGCAACCAGGCCACCGAACGAGGGGGCGAAGGCGGTCGCCAGGTTGCCCAGGGCGTACAGCAACATCAACAGCAGCAGCATGTGCTTGCGCAGCAGTTTGGCGCCGAGAATCGCCAGTGTCGGGGCGCCAACCATTACCCCCAGCGCATAGGCGCTGATGGCATGGCCTACCTGGGGCTCACTCAATTGCAGGTTGCTGGCGATGTCGGGCATCAGGCCCATGATGGCGAATTCGCCAGTACCGATGGCAAAGCTGCCCAGTGCCATGGCGGCTTCCATCTTCGCGACGGTGCTTTTACTGGGGAGAGGGGGAGTTCCTGGACTGACATCTGTATCCCTATTGAAACATGCTGAAACGTTCAAGGCGGGATCATAGTCAATCTTTGACGGCAACGTCGAGGAAGCTAAGCGGCTTCCTCGCACGACTGCCGGGGTCAGGCGGGTTCTGCTACCGGGCTGGCAAAGGCCTCGGGAGCGGCTTGAAGACGGGCTTGCAACTGGTCCACGTAGGCTTGGGCGTGGTGGATGTCAGCGAACGACACGGGATGCCCGTCGATGATTACCTTGCAGCCTGCGTCCTGCTCATTGCGTACGATTTCAATCTTCATGCCGGCTCCTTGATGTTGTTCTGGCGCGGGCGAGAATAGCTTGATTAGCTGCCTAATGAAAATGAAATAACCGCTCTAGCAAGCTGCTTACAGGATTTTACAAACCCGCTGAATGCCCGTCGGATTGTTACCGTACACAAGGCGTGAGCACAAATGTACTCCATGCGTGGTCGCACCTGTTTGCCACGCGCATAGCTTGAATGCCGCGATTTTATGGCAGCCGGTATGCCTGCTCTTTTAGACTGCCGCCTGCGTGTGCTGGCATCCGGCAGGATGTCGCGCCCATCATTATGGCTAGCAAGGACGATAAAGATGTCGGATGCACCACGTAACCCGTTGCTTGTCGAGGGGCCGGCAGGCCAGATCGAGCTGCTGATCGACCACCCGGCCGGGCCGCCCAAGGGGGTGGTGGTGGTCAGCCACCCGCAACCGCTACTAGGCGGTAGCCCGCGCCATATCGTGCCGCTGACCCTGGCGCGGCAGCTGTGCGCAGCCGGTTGGCAGGTGGTACGGCCGAGTTTTCGTGGGGTGGGGCAGACACAAGGCGCGCACGACGAAGGCATCGGCGAAGCGCAAGACTGCATCGCGATCATCCGTCACTTGCGCCAGCAATTGCCTGAGTTGCCGTTGGCCCTGGTCGGGTTCTCCTTTGGCGCCTACGTGTTCGCCCGGGTCGCTTGTGCGCTGGAAGGTGAATTGCGGGCGGTGGCGTTGCTGGGGCTGCCGGTGGGTGATGTGCCAGGCGGGCGTTACTACGAGCCGTTACCGGTGCCTGCCGATTGCCTGCTGCTGCATGGCGAACAGGATGAAATGGCGCCGCTGGCCAACCTGTTGCAATGGGCGGGCCCAGGGCAACGGGCGGTGACGGTGTACGCAGGGGCCAACCACTTTTTCAAGGGCTGCCTGGGGCGGGCGGCTGAGCAGGTGATTGCCCATCTGGCATTGAAAACCGGGCTCTGACAGAAACTGCTGCGTCGGTCTGGCACCGGCTTCGCCGGTGTTAGCGGCTTTAGCCGCGAAAGGGCCGGTACAGGCTAACCTCACCGCTCCAGGTAATGCGTCTGCGCCGCAAAGTCGATAAACCGCTTGCTGGCCAGTGACAGGTACTCCCCCGAGCGCCAGCACAGCCTGAAGCTCATCTGCTGGGCCGGCCGGAACGGTACGCCGACGATACCCGGCGTGCGTTGTTGCACCGAACGCAACAGGGTTGCTACGCCCATGTTGTCGAGCGCGGCCTGCACCACCAGCGAGACGAAGTTGCTTTGCAACGCCACCTGGTAAGTAATGCCATGTTCGGCGAAGAATGCATCCAGTAGGTGACGTTGAACGAACGTGCGGTCAAACACGACCATGTCGGTATTGCGCAGGTCTTCCGCCGTGAGGAAGGCCTTACCGGCATAGGGGTGGTCGGGGTGCATGCACGCCAGCATCTCGTCACTGCCCAGCAGGATCGATTCCTTGTCGGGCGGTACGCGCCTGGACTCCAGCAGTGCCAGGTCGATTTCCCGTTGTTCCAGACGATGGCCTATGTCCTCGGCACTGCCTTCGAACACGGTCATGGCAATGCCTGGGTACAGTTGGCGGAAGGCGTTCATCAACCCGGGTACATAGTGCAGGCCGAACATGGGCGGGATGCCCAGGCGCACTTCGCCGCGTTTCAGGTCGGCCATGTCGCGTAGTTCTTGCCGGGCAACATCCATTTCGCGCAGCGCCGACGCAATGCGCGGCAAGAACTGTTCGCCCTCGGCAGTGAGGATGACTTTGCGCGTGGTGCGATTGAACAGGGTCACGCCCAGTTCTTCTTCCAGGCGGGTGACGGCCATGCTCAGTGCCGGTTGGGCGATGTGCAGGTGCTGCGCGGCTTTGGTGAAGCTGCCTTGGCGCACGATCTCGACGCAGCAGCGCAATGCCTTGAGGTTCATTGAGGCGTTCTACCATTCATAACGAACTGTGATGCTAAGCATCATAACAATATATTTATTATTATTAACCAGAGGGCCTACGATGCGCGCCACTGAGACATCCTGCAACATCTCAGTCACGCAGCTTAATAAATCTGCAATCCCACAAAGATTTTGAGGTAGTACCCCAAATGGCCAAGGCCGCCGATGTCGTTGTGCAATGCCTGGAAAACGAAGGTGTCGAGTATGTATTCGGCATTCCCGGTGAGGAAAACCTCGACCTGCTCGAATCCCTGCGCAAGTCGAAGATCAAGCTGGTACTGACCCGCCACGAGCAGTCTGCAGGTTTCATGGCTGCCACCTACGGCCGCCTGACCGGCAAGACCGGCGTCAGCCTGTCCACCCTCGGCCCTGGCGCCACCAACCTGGTCACCGCCAGCGCCTACGCCTACCTGGGCGGCATGCCGATGATGATGATCACCGGGCAGAAGCCGATCAAGAAGTCCAAGCAGGGCCGCTTCCAGATCATTGACGTGTGCGGCATGATGGACCCCATCACCAAGTACACCCACCAGTTCGCCTCGGCCGACAACATTCCGTCGCGCATGCGCGAAGCCTTCCGCCTGGCTGAAGAAGAAAAGCCGGGTGCGGTACACCTGGAACTACCAGAAGACATCGCCGCCGAGCAGACCGATGCCCTGCCAATCCCGCGCAGCCTGCACCGTCGCCCGCTGGCCGAACACGTGGCCATCGAAGCTGCCGTCGAGAAGCTGAAAACCGCCCGCAACCCGATCCTGGTGATCGGCGCTGGCGCCAACCGCAAGATGACCGCCAAGGTCCTCAAGCAACTGATCGACAAGACCGGCATCCCGTTCATCACCACCCAGATGGGTAAAGGTGTGGTCGACGAGCGCCACCCGCGGTTCCTGGGCAACGCTGCGCTGTCGTCGGGTGACTTCGTGCACCGCGCCGTCGAAGCGGCCGACCTGATCATCAACATCGGCCACGACGTGATCGAGAAGCCGCCGTTCTTCATGGTCCGTGGCGGCACCGAAGTCATTCACATCAACTTCCGCTCCGCGGAAGTCGATGCCGTGTACTTCCCGCAGGTAGAAGTGATCGGCGACATCGCCAACGCCGTGTGGCAGATCAGCGAAGCGCTGAACGACACGTCGCACTGGGACTTCACCCGCCTGATGGCCATCCGCGAAGCCAACGAAGCGCAAATCGCCGAAGGTGCTGACGACAACCGCTTCCCGGTCTACCCGCAGCGCCTGGTCGCCGACATCCGTCGCGTGCTGCCGTCCGAAGGTATCGTGGCCCTGGACAACGGCATCTACAAAATCTGGTTCGCCCGCAACTACAAGGCGCACAAGCCAAACACCGTGCTGCTGGACAACGCCCTGGCGACCATGGGCGCCGGCCTGCCTTCGGCCATGGCCGCGCACCTGGTGCACCCGGACCGCCCGGTGATCTCCGTATGTGGCGACGGCGGCTTCATGATGAACAGCCAGGAACTGGAAACGGCTGTACGTCTGGGCATGCACGTCACCGTGGTGATCCTGCGTGACGACGGCTACGGCATGATCCGCTGGAAGCAGGCCAACATGGGCTTCACCGATTTCGGCCTGGACTACGGCAACCCGGACTTCGTCAAATACGCCGAAGCTTACGGTGCCAACGGCCACCGCGTGGAAAGCGCCGAAGGCCTGCTGCCGCTGCTGGAGCACTGCATCAAGACCCCGGGCGTGCACGTGATCGACTGCCCGGTCGATTACAGCGAGAACGACCGCATCCTCAACAGCGAGCTGCGTGAGCGCGCGCTGGCGGTGTAAGCCCTGAGGTACGGCGCCACTTTCAACGTTGGCGCCGTTTCCGTGTAGGAGCGGCCTTGCGCCGCGAAAGGGCTGCAAGGCAGCCCTATTTTCCAGCGTCACCGCAACAATTGTTGGGGCCGCTTTGCGGCCCTTTCGCGGCGCAAGGCCACTCCTACATTGATCCCGTCTACCTTTCCCTACACGCCTTGAACAGCAGGCTGACCTGCTGCGAGGCCGTCTTTGTGCGCCTGCACCGCAGGCCTCGACAGTTGCCGTTCAGTAGCGCGCTGCTGCGCGCCCCGATTGGCTTGACCTCGCCCACAGACCGGCCCTTGTCAGAGGTTGCCGTGCAGTTTGCCGGCCTGTTGCGAGAGTGGTGCGACCAGCAGCGCCGTTGAATGCCGCAGATACAGCATGCCGGTCAACGATCCAGCAGGCCTTGCAGGCTGGCCAGGATGCTGTTGGCGTCGTAAGGCTTGCGCGTTACCGGCACATGATTCAAGTGCTCGGGAATGCTGATGCCGTCGCCATAGCCGGTGGCAAACAGGAATGGCACCTGCCGGCGTACCAGTTCATCGGCAACGGAAATGGACGTTCCGGTACCCAGGTTGACATCCAGTATCGCGGCATCCGGTTTGCGACTGGCAAGCAATTGCATGGCCTCATCCTCGGGCTTCGGCGGTGATCACGTCCTTGATCTGCGCGTCGTTCAGAATTTGTTCCAGGCCAACCGCAATCACCAGTTGGTCTTCGAGAATCAGCACGCACAAACCCGACCGCGCGGCAAAGGTATCGGTTGCACGCACCGTGGGTGAGGCCGGGGCACAGGGCTCGACCGTTTCGGCAACGGTCAGGTGCTTGGCCGGGACCCTGAAAAAACCTTGCAGGCCTTCGGGATGATATTCCACCGTGCTGGTGCCGCCCAGGTCGAACGGGATGCTGCGGTCGATCAGTACCGAACCGAAGCCACTGCGGCTGGGAGGGCGCACCGTTGGCCCGCCACTTTCACGCCAACAGATGGCGCAGGTGTTGGCGGCGTCAATAAGCCAGCTTACCGAAAGCTTGCCGCCGTCAATAAGCCAGCTTACCGAAAGCTTGCCGCCGGCTCGCGACAGCGCACCGTACTTGGCCGCGTTGGTGGCCAGTTCGTGCAGCACCAGGGCCATGACCGAAAAGGCACGTGCATCGAGGATAACGTTCGGGCCGTGCAACTCGATCACGCCGGCAGCCGTGCGGTAGGGCGAAAGCTCAGCCTCCAGTAGCGTTGCCAAGCGCCCGCCACCATCACCCCGCACCACCTGGTCGTGTGCCAGGGACAATGCCTGGATGCGCCCCTTGAGCGTTGCCACGTAGTCCTGAAGGGTCTGGCTTTCCGCGGTGGGGTGGGCAACCAGCGCACCGATCAGCGACAGGATGTTCTTGACCCTGTGGTTGAGCTCTTCATTCAGGATGCGCTGGCGCACTTCAGCCTTGGAGCGCTCGCTGGCCAGCAATTCGCTGTTGTGCAGCACCACCTCGACAATGGCCGTGCGAATGGCATCGCCAAACTGGCGGTCCTGTTCGGTCCAGGGCAACGACTGCTGGTGAACGGTTTCTTTCCAGATGGCGAAGCTTTTGCGTGGCGTCAAGCGATCACCCAGTGCGCCGCTGTCATAGGTCTTGTTCGGGTCCCCGGCCCAGTCGAGCGTCTCGATAACCTCCTTGCGGAAGAAGATCAGGTAATCCCTCGGTTGCTGAGACATCGGGATGATCAGTACGCCAGACACATCGGTGAAGTACGCCTGGGCCGACGGGTGCACCATCGAAAGGCGGTTGGACGCCCAGGTACGGCCATCGGTGACCATATCCGCCAGGCGCAACAGGTCGGGTACGGCAGCTTTGGGCAATGCCAGACCGGCCGATGCCCAGCGGCCTTGCAGCGACATGCCGATGCCATCGCACGGGATCAGCGACATGAGCCGTGGCAGGCGTGCGTGGAAGAACCCATCGAGATCCGCAGACTGGTTGGCATCGCGCACGATGTGGTCCAGTGCTTTATGAACCCGCACGGCGGCTTCGAGTTTTTGCCGGCTGCGCAAGGTCTCGATATGTAAAGAGAAGAACTCGCCGAACATTTCGGCGGCCACCCGCTGCCCCATGGCCAGTGTACGTGGCGCGTAGTGGTGGCAGGCGATCATCCCCCACAGCTCGCCGTTGACGATGACCGATATCGACATCGAGGCGCCCACACCCATGTTGCACAGGTACTCGCAATGCACCGGCGACACGCTGCGCAGGTGCGCATAGGACAGGTCGAGCGGTTCACCTGACGGGTCGAGGACAGGGTCGATGGCGACCGTTTTGAACTGGGCGTCGGAAATTACCCGGATCGGGTTGCGCAGGTAAAGCGCACGGGCCTGCTGCGGAATGTCGGAGGCGGGGAAGTATTGGCCCAAGAAGCTTTCGAGGTCGCCGCGCTTGGCTTCTGCGACTACCTTGCCGGCACCGTCTGCGCCCAGCTGGTAGATCATCACCCGGTCGTAACCGAGAACGGCCCGTATGAAGCGGGCAGCGTCGCGGAACAATTTGGTGGTCTGGTCGATTTCGCGCAGCTGGGCAATCAGGGTGCGGGCCAGCTCGATGGGTTCGGCGATGCTGGCGCCGGCCGGTTCAAACTCCAGGATTGCCGTGCCTTTGAACAGGTGGGCGGCAATATCGAAGGCCTGGCCGCTGGGCAGCATCACGCTGAAGCTCAGTGCAGGGCGCGAGGCTTCGCGGGTGCGCGCCAGCGCGTTGCGCAGGGTATGGGCAACTTCGTCCCCTAGTACCGTGCGCAGCTTCTGGCCGTTGATATCGCCTGCCAGGCCCAGCAAATGCGGGGCATTGACCGAATGGCGCAGGACCACGGTCGCCGAAGCATCACAGGCCAGCAGGCAGCCGTGGGGCTGGATGCTGCCAGGGATCTGGATGGGTTCGCGGTCGCAGTTGGTCAGGTTTACGTGTGGGTCGGAGGTCATTGGCCCGTGCCTATGGGTAAAAAGTAGGCCGCCAGGAGGGCCGCCATCGTCAGCCTAGCAGGCATTGCCGTGCTTGCGCATGGCAGGCGCAAGCACTGTGCGGTTTGCGTCATGAAAAGTGGCCGCCAGAGATGCTCGAAAGCCACTGCTATCTTCCTTGACTGATGGGCGATGCCGCTTGTTAGTGCTGCGCCGCAAGCAGGAAGCTACACAGGGGAAGAGTATGGAGAGCGAAGTCAAGGCTGACGCGCGAGGGTTGCAGTGTGCATGGGGCAGTAGCGAACACCCGGGAGGTTGTTTCTGGGCGCGTTTCAGGCCCCGACCGGTTTCACTGTTGGCAACGACATGCGATAAGCCAGAACATGAGTGGATTTACCAGGCAGCTTGCAAGGTCATTGAGCAACATTTAGCCGACACTTCACTGAATGTGTGTGCCGTCGCGCGTTTGGTCCGTTGCTCGCGCACCACGGTATATCGCGCCTTTGCCCAGCGCCGCCAGACCGTCGCCGAAACCATTCGCATGCTGCGCTTGCTGCGGGCCAGCGAAATGTTGGCCGTACCGCCTTACAGCCTTCCGATCGAAGCTGTTGCCTATCGTTGCGGCTTTGAGGAAGTCAGGACATTCAATCGCTGTTTCAGCAAGTTTTTTGGCATGTCCGCAGGCCGTTACCGCAAGGCGCGCATTGATGAGCGGCTGAGTGTGCTACGTGAGCCTGCCGATAATTGAGTCGGCCGCCGGCACGATACCGGCGGCCAGCTTGACGCCCATGTCAAGGATGGGCGAGCAACCAACCTTCATTGAAGGCGTACTTGCGGTCTTTGCCTTGCGCAATCATGTCGTCTTCAGGCGCAATGTAAACCTCGTCATACTCATACTTGTGCTGATTACCCAAAGGCACCAGACCGCCGCTATACCAAAGGATGTTTCGGGGCCCGTAGACTTTGATATCCAGCCCTGCTTGCAGCAAGTGATCGCGCAGTTCGTTGACGAAGCGGCTGATGGTGGCAGGCCCCGGTTGCTGTTCCTGCAGTGCCACACTGCATGCAGCCACCCAGATTTCACGGGTACCGGCTGCGCCAATACCCAGGCGCTGGAGCATTTCCGCCACCTGTTGGCCGCTATAGCCGTTGAACACCGTATCATTGCCATGGGCGTTGAGCACCAGTATTGAGGGGTCGCCTTTGTAGTCCCGCAACTGCTTGGTCGGGTTGTCGTCAAGTGCATTGAGCATCTGCTGGATGGCGTGGGGCTGGAATGGCACCTCCGGCGCGAACTCCTGCCATTTTTTCCAGGCGTAGAAATGGCTGCGAAGGGCTTGCAGTCGACCTGCCCGTGAGGCGTTTTCGTCAGCCTCGTCAGCACTACCTTTGGCTTTACCGAAGAACAGCATCATGATGAAACTCCTTTTTCCCGATTAGTTGGCCTGGTCTCTCATCAAGCGCAAAATGCCGAGCACGGTATTGAGGTACAAGCGTGCGTTATCAGGTGTGGTCAATGATGCCAACCGGTCTTCATTGCCCAGATAACCTTTTAGCAGCGCCAGTTGGTTGATGACGCCCTGCAGTCCCTCGGCCATGGCGTTGAGCAGGCTCAACAATTGCTCGCACACATCGCTGATACGGATCAGGTTGCTGGCTTCGCGGCGCTTGTCTCCCAGCTCGCGGATCGCATCCTCCAGCGCTGCCTCGGTAGACTTGCCGTGCTGGCCCAGACTGATCAACTCATCAATCGCTTTGGCCGGCAGGAACACCCACGTCCAGGTCGAACGATTACGAAGCTCCTGGGCCTTTCTGGCCAACTCCCGCTGACGATCCTCCAGCGCTTTTATTCGCGCGCGCGCCTGCATGGCCTCACTCTTCAAAGCGCCGGAGTCTTGGCCAAGCAGGCTGCGGAAGTGGCCGATTGTCTGCGACAGGCTTTGCAGTTCCGTGCTGATCTGGCCAATTTCGCTACCCACCTGAGAGGTGTAGGTGAGCAGGGCATCGTTGCTGTCGGTCGTACTTTGGGTAATGTGCAGCAATGCGGTATTGATCAGCTCGGTGGAGCGATCAACGTGCTGTATGACGCACTGTTGAACGTGATCCACCTGCTGCATGGCCATGGGTAACTGGTCAATATGCGCTTTGACCTCGCCCAGTTGCCCGGGTGGAGCCGATAGCGAGCGGGTTTCGCGTACCACGTCGTTGATGTGAGCGGTAATTTCCTGCCACATGATGAACTCCTTGTCGTGATCCTTGAGGCCGCTGTCAGGCCGCTTCTTCCAGTGATTCGGCTTTCTCGCTGACCATGTCCGCGATGCGTTTGTTGGTGTCTATCGTGCTGCCAGGGGTGGTCATTTGCCGTTTGATGGTGTCCACGTCAACCTGAATCAGGCGCACGCTGCCCTGGCTTGCACGGATAATGAGTTGACGCAGCATCGGGCTGTCGATTTGCCCGCGCTTGAGTTGATCGCGCAGTGTTTCCAGATGGCTGCCCATAAAGCCCCAGGCGTTCGCCATCAGCTGCGCGCCTTCCTGTGCCTGGCCTGCACTGATACCTAGCTCGCCAAAGCCGGCAGCCAGGCCGGTGGCGACCGCGACCTCTGCGTTGAGCCGCTCGCGACGTGTGATCAAGTCCGCCTTCAGATTCAGCAGGCCCGCTAGCGCGATGGAAGACCCCACGGCCCCGGCCACACCACCGACCAGCAGCACGCCGCCGCCAACGCACAATGCGGTGGCAGCCCCCCCGGTCACCACGGACCCCACGGCTCCGACCAGGATCATCACGACGCCGCCGATGGCGGCCAGCCCACCAAGGGCAATGCCGGTAGCTGCCCCGGCGATCTTGCCATTGATACCGGATAGCTCGTCGTTGATGCTTGCAAGTACGCCGTTGTCGCCATTGACCAGGGCATTGAGCTTGGTGGTGTTGTCGTCGAAAAATGCCTTGTCAGCGGCGAATGTGTTGCGCAGACCGGACAAATCGGTCTGGATGATGGAGGCCTGTCGGCGGTAAACCTCGACGTTGCTTTCCATTTCCTGCAGCAAGGCAATGGCATCTGCAGTGCTGGTATTGGGCTGCAACACTTGAGGGAGCACGTTGTGCAACTCGAAGAACGCCTCGATGTTGGTTACCGTGGTGATGATCCGTGGTTGCAGGTCATCGAGGTAATACGTGGCATTCTGTTTGGCCTTGATCAAGCCATTGTTGATGTCGTTTTGCAGAGGCTTGAGTCGTTCGTGATTGCCGAAGTCCACGAACGACTGGGCCTGTACCCCCATGCAGTGGGCTTGTACCAGCATGGCCGCAGAAGATTGGCCCCTGAGCGCGACGCGTGTCTGGCCGAAGTCTTCATCCTGAGTGGTGTTGGTCATGTCGTTCATTGTGTTGCTCCTTGGGTTAAAACGACGAGGGCAGCCTTGCGTTGCAGACGAGGGATGTGGCCTCCGGTACCGGTCAGGGAACGCTTGATGCGGTCCAGCCGGTCGGGCATTCGGTCCCAGCCGGCATCAAGCAGATGATCGTCTAGCGTGCTTCCGTTTGAGGCTGTTTGCTGCCAACTGCTGTCGAGCTGGGTCCAGGCCTCATTCAGATCCGACGCGGCCAGGTTGAAGCGTTCGATGGCCTCCCGGTGGTCAAGCCCTTGCTGCTTGATTACGATGGCGACCGACAGCGCGGCCTTCTGACGATAGAGCTGCTGATACTGATCCTGCAGCGCATCCGTGAACTTGCTGAAGCTATTGATGGCGTCCACGACGTCTGTAGCACCACTGGCGATCTCGCCAAGTGTCTCGACCGGGAATGGCGCCTGCTTCTCGGTTTCCTCTGGCTCGGTGTCCGGGGCTGGCGACGGCTTGGTTTTGGTCAGGGGTGGGGTGCTTTTGGGTTCATCCTTGGCCCCGAACAGCGAAAACACCCACGTGGCGACAGCTTTGGTGTTGCCCCCTATGGACTGAGAAGCAAGCAGCATCCTGCTGACGGCTTGGCCCATTTCCCGGCTGGTTTTCTCGATGGCCGCCTGAGTGGTGGCAATCTTGCCGCTATCCCCGGCAAGCTCGACCGTCAGCTTGTCGATACTGGCCTGCAAGCGGTTGGTGACCTTGTCAGATGCTTCCAGCCATTGAGCGGCGTGAGTGCACAGCGCTTGAGTGTTCTGCTGGGCGCGAGCAATGTCGGATTTGATCAGCTGATAGAATTGCTGCGCGGCAACGGCCTGATCGGCGATGCCGACAGCGTGTCTGGACTCGCGCAGTGTGCTGATCATCAGGCTCGTGGCTTCCACGTCGCTGATGCAGGCAATGGCCGCGGGTAGCAGGTCATTCAGGTACTCGCTGGCGTGATCCTGCAGCCTGCCTTGCAGGCCGCTGATCAACGTTCGCGTGGCGGGGTCATCGATAAAGGCACTGACCTCCTGCTGACGTTCGGTGACCAGTGCTCGCGCCTGGCCATACAGCGCACTGGCGGCGAACTTCTCGAGTGAAGTGATCAGCAACAACGAACCGATGGGTGTGTCCATGGCAACCTCTCCTTGGTGGTGAGGCTACATCTTCAAGCGGCAGGAACGACGGGGTAAGGACACGGTGTCCCCAAACCGGACAATTCGTCTCGCGGTGCCGTAAAAGTGTTCCGCAAGCACCTGTAGAGCAACATGGGGGGCAAGTTGCATTCGAAGTTGTTGTCGCTGTTTCTTCAGGCCCAGTTGGGCTGATTCACGTTGATGGGTTCTGCGCGCGCTCATCGGTGAATCCCAGGCTCACGGATAAACATCGAGAACAGTTCGGGGTGGGACGAGATGTTCAACTTCGCATACAGGTGGCGACGGTGCACCTTGATGGTCTCTGGCGAGATCCCCAGCCGTTGCGCCATCGCCTTTGAGGAGTAACCGCGCAGGATCAGGCGGGCAATTTCCAGCTCCCGCTCAGACAGCACGCCTTGGGCAAACCTGGCCAATGCATCGCCAACCGGTGGCTGCACGGGCACCGGGACTCCGCTACGTACCCAGTGCTGCTGAAGCAAGGCCAGCACCCAGGCACTGACCAGGTTGAGCTTGCCCAGCTCTGCTGCGTCGAACGCGCGGCGCATACCCAACGACAGTGACAACACCCCGTCCGGCAACTGCAACAGAAACTGGATTTCGTCCACCAGTACATGGTTCTGGAAGTAGTTCTGGTAATAGTCCGTTTGCCAGAAATGGTCCGGGGCTACTTCTTCGAGGTGGTAGCAACCACTGGCCAAGCCTTCGCGCGCGGCCTGGTAGAAGGGATCGAGCAGATACAACCCGTCAAGGTACAGTTCACCCGCTGCAGGTGCTGGTGCTGCATCGTATTCCTCCAGCACGTGTGGGGCACCCTGGGGAGGGAGGTGCATCGCCAGCGCATTGTCGAACGGCACCCAATGCCTCAGCACCAGGATCAGCTGCCGCCAGAAGCGCGGGCTGCCGATGTGCTCTATCGCCCTGGCCAGGGCGGTGTGACCGGCAACTTCATGAAAGAGAACGTCCACGGCAGCATCCTTGAGAGCAGTAGGGCATTGGTGCCCGATTTGCCGAAGCTGTCAACCGGGGGTACCCCTTAGTGGGAATTGCCCTGCAGGGTGCTGCCGCATAGATTTCCTACCCATCAAGCGGGCCGTCGAGCTCGCCACGTTTCGCTTCCTGGTTCTGCCTCTGACACTAACAACAACGTGAGGATGAACGCATGACGTCCTGTAGTGCACCCGCCCCAGAACTCAAACCGACACTGAGCGTCGCCGATGTAATTGCTATCACCGTTTCGTCGGTGACACCTGCAAGTTCCGTATTCGTCATTGCGCCCTTTGCTATCGCCCAGGCAGGTACAGGTGTGATCTGGGCCTTCATACTGGGTGGTGTGCTGGCGCTGATGTTTGCGCTTTGCTATGCCGAACTGGGCCGCGCGCACAGTGCTGCCGGGGGGGAATACGTGTTTGCCAAGCGGGTATTTGGCGGCATGGCCGGTTACGCCACCTTTCTGACCGTACTGGCGATGCTGGTATTCATTCCACCGGTGTTGGCCACGGGGGCTGCCACTTACTTGAACGCAGCGCTCGGCACCCAGCTTGACGGGCAGACGGTGGCCTTGGTGATTGTGGCCCTGGGTTATCTGCTTGGCATCCTCAACATCAAGCTCAACGCATGGGTAACTGGCACTTGCCTGTTCCTTGAAGTAGCGGCGCTGATGGTGATTGTGGTGCTGGGCTTTGGCCATGCCCAGCAGCCGGTCAGCAGCCTCATCAGCCCGCTGGTACTCGATAACGGGCTACTGCACGCGGCGCCCTGGGCGTTGGTGATTGGTGCGGTGGGCACTGCGCTGTTTTCTTTCAACGGATATGGCGGTGCAGTGTTGCTGGCCGAGGACATGAAATGTGGTGGGCGTGGCATCCCCAAAGCCGTGCTGTGGTCACTGGTGCTGGTGGTGGCCATTGAAGTGATCCCACTGATAGCGCTACTGGTAGGGGCCCCCTCGCTTGAGGCGATGCTGGCCAGCCCGGACCCCATTGGCTACCTGCTGACGGCCCATGGCAACGAAACGCTGTCGCGCCTGGTGAGCGCCGGGATTTTCCTTTCGGTGTTCAACGCCATCATCGCCCTGGTGATCCAGAGTGGGCGGGTGATCTATAGCAGTGGGCGAGATGCGTTGTGGATGCCGACCCTGAACCGCGCCTTCATCCGCATTCACCCCAAGTGGGAATCGCCCTGGCTGGCCACGCTGTTCCTCGCCGTGCCTTCTGCTGCCTTGACGTTCAGCCCAACCTGGCGGAGCTCACGTCCTTCACCGTGTTGCTGATCCTGTGCGTGTACCTGGTGGTCGGGTTGTGCGCGCTGTTCAGCCGCGTGCTGCGCCGCGACCGTGAGCACCCTTACCGGATGCCGCTGTGGCCTCTGCCGGCATTGGCTGCGGTGACAGGGGCGGGGTACCTGTTGACGACCCTGTTGAGCGAGGCTTCAGCCCGGGACATTTTCATCATTCTTGGCATTCTGCTTACCTCCGTGTTGCTGTATGGCACGTATGGAAAGTTGAGCCCGGCCTTCGAAAAACTTTGAGCGAGAGACATGATGCGAGCACGCAACTTCGGTATCACGCTGGGCCTTGGTCGGCCTGGCCCTCACAACGCCATTACCGACGTACCGGGTGTACGGGTTGGCCACGCTACCTTGAACACGACCCACCACGGCAAGCCTGTACGCACCGGTGTCAGTGTCATCGAGCCCCGCGAAGGCCCGGCGCGCTATCAACCGTGCTTTGCTGGCTGTCATGTGCTGAACGGCAATGGCGATGCCACAGGCCTGGAGTGGATTCGTGAAGCAGGCTTGTTGACTACAGCCATTGCCACGACCAATACGCACAGCGTGGGTGTGGTGCGCGATGCACTGATCGCCCATGAGCATGCGACCCTGGCGGATGCGTCGACCTACTGGTGCATGCCGGTGGTGATGGAAACTTACGACGGCGTGCTGAACGACATCTGGGGCCAGCATGTGAATGCGGACCTGGTGCAGCAAGCGCTGGGGGCGGCCCGTGGCGGGCCGGTGACCGAGGGTGCGGTAGGCGGTGGTACCGGCATGATCTGCCATGAATTCAAAGGCGGGATTGGTACTGCGTCGCGGGTATTGCCGGCAGAGCAGGGCGGCTGGACGGTGGGAGCCTTTGTCCAGGCCAACCACGGCCAGCGTCGCGAGTTGCGGGTGGATGGTTATCCTGTAGGGCGAGTGCTGCTTGACCTGCCCTCGCCATTTGACCAGCACGACACCCCTGGCATGGGCTCGATCGTGGTGGTATTGGCCACCGATGCACCGTTGCTGCCGCATCAGTGCCAACGCCTGGCACAACGTGCTGCGCTGGGTATTGCCCGCACGGGGGGCGGTACCGATGATTCCAGTGGCGATATCTTCCTGGCGTTCTCGACAGGTAATACCGGGCTGGCGCCAGCCGATTACAACCGCCGCGATCTGCCGGTAACGGCGCACGTGGCGATGGTTAACAACGACCATATCTCGCCGCTGTTCGCGGCGGCGGCCGAGGCGGTAGAGGAAGCCATCGTGAACGCGATCCTGGCAGGCAGGCCCATGCAGGCAGAAGACGGGCGAGAGGTGCCAGGCCTGGAAGGGAAGCGCTTGCTCGCAGCGCTCAAGCAGATGGGCTGGAAGGCAGAGCTCTGATCATTCCGAACACTCTGCGGCCCCTGTAGGAGCGGGTTCACCCGCGAAGAATGCTGTTACAGCTGATGTGAAAGCGGGCGTGCCCGCCAGGCGGGCTCGGACAACCGTTCGACAAAGAAGTCGGCCAATGCCTGAACCTTGCGTGGCCGGCTCCGTGCCGAGGGCGTAACAAAATACAGCCCGCCCTGGGTCATGCTCCATTCGGGCAGGACCTTTTCCAGGCGGCCGTCAGCCAGGTAATCAGCCGCAATGAACTCCGGGAGCTCGGCGATCGCCAGGCCAGCCAGCAACGGGGCTACCAAAGCATCGGCATTGGTAACCCGCAGCGGCCCACGCGGCGTTACATCCTGTTCGGTGCCGTCGGCATGAGTAAAACGCCACACCTGGCTGCGGGCGCGATAGGCATAGCTCATGCAGGCATGCTCGGCCAATTCGCGCGGATGCGCAGGCCGGCCGCGCTTGGCAATATACCCAGGCGCAGCTAGCAGATACTGGGTGACCGAACAGATACGCCGTGCCACCAACGATGAATCAGGCAATGCAGCAATACGCAGTGCCGCGTCGAAACCGTCGGCTACAAGGTCGACTGTGGAGTCTGACAAATGCAGGTCAAGCTCCAGCCCCGGGTAACGGGCCAGCAACTCGGGCAACAGCGGCGTGACCCAGCGTAAGCCAAATGACATGGGCACCGCCAGGCGCACCAGCCCGCGAGGTTGCACCGACAGTTCCAGGGCTTCACTTTCCATTTCCTCGGCCTGGCGGTAAAGCGCACTGGCTTGTTCGACCATGCGCTGGCCGAACTCCGTCAGCGACAGTTGGCGCGAGGTACGGTTGAACAAGCGTCCACCCAGGCGTTCCTCTAGGCGAGTTACCGCGCGTGAAACCGTAGGCACCGACACGCCCATGGCCCGTGATGCCGCAGCATAAGAGCCTTCTTCGGCGACCTTGGCAAACATCGCCAACCCTTCGAAATCGGGGATTCTTGCCATTTCAATTCTGCAATGATGAGTTTCAAATGATTCTATTTTGAAAGATGGCGCAGGTCGATACGCTTCTTCCTACAGCAACTCACCAACCTGACGGGAGAAACACCATGAGCAACAAACTGGAAGGCAAAATCGCATTGGTCACTGGCGGCACTACCGGTATCGGGCTTGCCACTGCACAGCGTTTTGCAGAAGAAGGTGCGCACGTCTACATCACCGGCCGCCGCCAGGCAGAGCTGGACAAGGCGGTGGCACTGGTAGGTAACGCCACCGGCATTGCGGTCGACTCCACCCGGCTCGATCAACTCGATGACCTGTATGCCCGCATCAGTGAGCAACATGGGCAGCTGGATGTGCTGTTTGCCAACGCTGGCGGCGGGTCCATGCTGCCACTGGGGGACATCACCGAGGCGCACTATGACGATACCTTCGATCGCAACGTGAAAGGTGTGCTGTTCACCGTGCAAAAGGCGTTGCCGCTGCTGGCGCGTAACGCCTCGATCATTCTCACCGGCTCTACGGCAGGCAGCTCCGGCACTGCGGCATTCAGCGTTTACTCGGCTTCCAAGGCCGCCGTGCGCGCCTTTGCCCGCAGCTGGATCCTGGACCTCAAGGACCGCGGAGTACGGGTCAACACCCTCAGCCCCGGCGCAACGCGTACACCCGGCCTTGTCGACCTCGCGGGGCCGGATGCACAGCAACAGCAAGGTTTGCTGGATTACCTGGCGGCGCAAGTGCCACTGGGTCGGGTAGGGGAGCCGATTGAAATTGCCAATGCGGCGGTATTCCTGGCCAGTGACGATGCCAGTTTCGTCAACGGCGTCGAGTTGTTCGTCGATGGTGGGCAAGCGCAGGTCTGATTGGCATCTGGAGCGAGGGCGAAGGCGGCAAGTGCCGCCTTTCAGCTATGGAGTACAGGTGTACTCCTGCCGGGAATTGCTTGAAGGCAAGCTGCAATCAATGGTCTTATCCCGCGCCTGAGCCAACTGGTATTGAACGATGAACCGCCCGCTGTTTGTTTCCCTCGATGGGCCCAAGGGCACCGGCAAGACCACGCTGCTGGAGGCCGTTACTCAGGCCCTGAGGCAGGAAGGGAAAAAGGTGATCCGCCTTTGCGAAAAAAAGAACGACCCTTACCGGGGCGAAACCATGGTCTTGGTCAACCAGCTTGCCAGAAGCCCTTGCCAGGATTTGGAGCTCAGGGTATGCGAACGCTTCGCTGAAAGCCGCGCCTGGATTTCCCGACAGGTACTGCCAAGGCAGCCAGCAGACAGCATCATCCTGATTGATCGCTGGTACCCCTCTGATGCCGCGTTTCGCCGCACGGTACCGTTTGACCATATCTTGCGCCTTAACCTCGAACGCAATGTGCAGGTGCCCGATTTACATGTCGGCGTAGTCACAGCCCCCGAAACTTCGTGGGCGAGGGCGGCGGCACGCACGCGTGGGCTGGGCAGTACGGTGATTCACAACCTGGATGAGCAGGTGGCCTGTACCGAGGCGTTCGAGCGCGCGGTTGCGGACCACGGCTGGGTGCTGTGCCGTAATGAGGGGACTGTCGAGGCCGCCGTGCGGCAGGTGGTTGGCGAGATTGATCGAGTGCTTCGAATGCAGTGAGTGCGCGGCGCGCACGCCCCACACTTGCACCCAAGGCAAACACAAGCCCTTGTAGGAGCAGCCTTGCGCTGCGAAGAGGCCATTGCAGCCGCAGATAGTCTTTAGGCTTACCGGCCTCTTCGCAGCACAAGGCTGCTCCTACAAGAACTGCGCCCATGCCTACCTAAGCAGTATCTGCTCACCTCGCAGTAAAACCCGCAAACCGCTTGTTGAAGCCAGCCACCCGGCCCTCGGCTTTGGCTTTGCGTTCCTGCCCGGTGTAGATCGGGTGCGAGGCGCTGGAAACGTCGAGTGTGACGTAGGGGTAGCTGACGCCATCGGTATGCACGTGGGTCTTGTCGGTATCAATGGTCGATCTGATCAGCCAAAAGGCGTTGGCCGCCACGTCGTGAAACAGAACGGGGCGGTAGTCGGGGTGAATGCCTGGTTTCATGTAGCGCTCCTCAGCTAGTGTTATACAGTAACAATATGCTAGCTGTAGTTGAGACTGATTTGCAACATCGATCACCTCATGCCTCGATGGATGAGTGATGCCCCGTGATCAACCACTGCTCATCGATACGTTCAAAGGTGAACAGAAACCTTGCCGGTACCACGCACTGCTCACCGCTGTCGCGGTACACAAAGGTGTAGAGCCCGCCCACAACCACAGTGCCGAGCTTGCGGCTGACGCGCTCCTTGAACACCTGGATGTCACACACCAGCCCGTCGTTGGCCAGGAAGTTGTCGAAGTAGTTGCGGCGGCTGTCATCGCAGTCGCGCACCTGGTTGGACAAGGTCGGCACCAGAATGGCGTCCGGCGCATACAGTGCCAGCACCTTGTCAACGTCACGGGTGGCCACCGTTGCTGCCCACCGATAGAGCGCGGCCTTTGCGCCTGCCAGGCAGGCCATTTCGGTATCGGCATAGGGTTGAGTGCTCACGGGGGAGCCGGGGGATACGCTCATGGATGTTTACCTGAGATTCACGAAGGATGGGTGGCACGAGCATGCCGCTGTACGATAATGTGTTATAACATAACATTGTCGTACAGGTTTCAGATCATGCTTCTCAAGCGCGAGCAGGTCGTGGCGAGCAGTAAACCCAAGGAGGCTTATGCATGAGCCATATCCTTGTCAGGAATGCCCGCCTGGTGAATGAAGATAAGGTGTTCGATGGGGACGTTCTGATTGCCTACGGGCGCATCGAGAAAATCGCCAGTAGCATCGAAGGCCTGAATGTCCAAGTCGAAATCGACGCGCAAGGTCGCTGGCTGGTGCCCGGCATGATCGATGATCAGGTGCATTTCCGCGAGCCCGGTGCCGCACACAAGGGCACCCTGGCCAGCGAGTCGCGGGCCGCAGTCGCCGGTGGTATTACCAGCTTCATGGACATGCCCAATACCAACCCGGCGACGTTGACCCAGGCCGCCCTGGACGACAAGAAGGCCCGCGCTGCGGCGTCCTCCGTCGCCAACTATGGCTTTCACTTCGGTGTAAGCAAAGACAACCTAGAGACCGTTGCCAGGCTCGATCCGCAGCAGGTTGCCGGGGTAAAGGTGTTCATGGGGGCCTCTACCGGCGACATGCTGGTTGACGACCCTGGCGTGCTCGAGCGCCTCTTTGCCTGTGTGCCGACGGTTTTGCTGGCGCATTGTGAACACACGCCATCCATCCTCGCCAACGAAGCACGCTACCGCGAGCAATTCGGTGATTTTATCCCGCCGGCGATGCACCCGTTCATACGTGATGCGCAAGCTTGCTGGCGCTCTTCCAGCCTGGCCGTGGCGCTGGCGAACAGGTTCGGCACACGCCTGCACGTGCTGCACCTGACCACGGCCAAGGAACTGGAACTGTTCGAGCCTGGCCCGTTGGCCAGCAAGCTGATCACGGCCGAGGTTTGTGCCCACCACCTGCTGTTTGATGACAGCGACTATGCGCGCCTTGGCAACCTCATCAAATGCAACCCGGCCATCAAGACCCGCACAGACCGCGATGCATTGCGCCAAGCGCTACTGTGCGACCGCATCGATGTGATCGGCACAGACCATGCGCCGCATACCCTGGCAGAGAAACACAAGCCGTATGCGGCGGCACCTTCCGGTTTGCCTCTGGTGCAGCATGCATTGCCTGCGTTGTTCGATCTGGTCGAGGAGGGCGTGCTGCCCATCACTCAGCTGGTACGTAAAACCAGCCATGCGGTCTCGGACCTGTTCGCGATCCAGGAACGTGGCTACCTGCGTGAAGGCTACTGGGCGGACCTGACACTGGTCGAACGTCTCTCCGAGCCACGGCCAGTCAGCCTCGACCCGGTGTTTGCCCAATGCCGGTGGACGCCATTCCAGCACCATCGGCTGCGGCATCGCGTGACCACCACGATCGTCTCCGGGCAACTGGCCTGGCATGACCAAAAACTGAACGCGCACTGCCAGGGATTGCCACTGGCATTCAATGCACAGCGGCGCTGACCCTTCGAATACTGACGTGAGAGTGATTGCAATGACCGAACAGGAACTGCTTTGCATGCCGGCAAAGGCCTACATGGATGCCTCACAGCAGGCATTCTTCCGCGACCTGCTGCTGGCGCAGCGCACAGAACTGCAAGCGCGTATATCCGGCGAGTTCGAACTCATGCGCGCATTCGAGCCAAGCAGCGACCCTTCGGACCTGGGCACTGTGGAGGAGCAACGCCACTGGCAACTGCGCCTGCTTGAGCGGGAAAAGAAGCTGCTGGACAAGATCGACGAAGCCCTGGAACGCATTGCACGGGGCGATTACGGGTGGTGCAAGGACACCGGCGAACCCATCGGCCTCAAGCGCTTGCTGTTGCGCCCTACGGCGACGCTGAGCATCGAGGCCAAGGAGCGGCAAGAACGCCAGGAGCGGCACCTACGCGACGATTGATACGCTCAGCCTGACCTAAGTTTTCATCGGTAACCTCGCGCTCAGATACCGCTGTGGAACCTGAGGAGGCTGCCGGATGAACACCCCGAACAGAGGTTGGCTCAACAAAGTACCGGAAGTGACACTGTCCTTTTGGATCATCAAGATCATGTCCACCACGGTGGGTGAGACGGTCGCCGATTTTTTCGCCGTCGATGTGGGCTGGGGGCTTGCCATCACCAGCGCGGTGGTGGCGGTGCTGCTGGCTGGCGCGCTGGCCTTGCAGTTGCGCAAGCGTCAATGTGAACCCTGGATCTACTGGCTGTGCGTGGTGCTGGTGAGCATTCTGGGTACCCAGATAACCGACATTCTGACTGACGAAATGGACATCAGCCTTTACGCCAGTACGGCGTTTTTCTCGCTGTTGCTGGCCGCCAATTTTGCGGTGTGGTACGCGCTGGAACGTAACCTGTCGATTCGCGAAATCGTTACCGCCAGGCGCGAGCTGTTCTATTGGAGCACCGTGCTCTGCACCTTCGCGCTGGGCACGGCAGGCGGTGACCTGGCCACCGAGGCGCTGGGGCTTGGCTTTGATGTCGGCGTTGTGATCTTTGCCGCTTTGATCGCCGTTTGCCTGCTTGCCTGGCGCCTGGGAGGCAACACGGTGCTTGTGTTCTGGGTGGCTTACATTCTGACCCGGCCGCTCGGTGCTTCCCTGGGCGACCTGCTGACTCAATCGCATGACTATGGTGGCCTCGGCATGGGCGCCACCTGGACCAGTGCGCTGTTCCTTTGCGTCATCTTCATCCTGGTCGGCGTTGCCCAGTTCAGTGCCGAACAGTCCAAGCGGCTCGCCCGTTGATCAATGAGGTAGTGACCCATGAATTCGAATCGTTTACGTAAAATGACACTGGCAATTGCTTGTGTATTAGGTGTACTGCTAACCCAAGGCTGTTCCAAGCCGGATCAACACCAGGCGCAACAAGCGCCTGCGGGCACCCAGGCAGCGACCAAACTGGGGGATCTGAGTGCATTCAGGGCCATTGCCGAGGATGTGGCGGCAAAGGTCGATGCCCAGGACTTGCCTGCCGCCAAGGCGCGCATTAAAGACCTGGAAAAAACCTGGGACGACGCCGAAGCCGGGATAAAGCCACGCGCGGCAAGCGACTGGCATGTGCTGGACAAAGCTATTGATCGGGCACTGGATGCACTGCGTGCCGGGCAGCCGCAGCAGGGTGACTGCAAAGCAGCAATGGATGCTTTGTTGAAAGCTTTCGACAGCTTGCAAGGGCCGAGACAAGGTTGAAGCCAGGCGCAGGCAATAGCCTCGCGCTCGGCTATTGTTCCAGCAGGTGCTCACTGGGGGAAGGCAATGCGGGTGTTACTGGTCGAGGATGACAGCATGATCGCCCAGGCACTGCAGGACGCGCTGGCTGCGGCGGGCTATGCGGTGGATTGGGTAGCCAATGGCCTGACGGCAGAGGCGGCCCTGCGCACGCAAGCCTACGACCAGGTGCTGCTTGACCTGGGGTTGCCCGGGCAAGATGGCCTGCAATTGCTGCAGCATCTGCGTGCAGCCGACAACCCCGTCCCCCTGCTGATCATTACCGCACGCGCGGGGCTTGATGACCGCGTGCGCGGGCTGGATGGCGGGGCGGATGACTTCTTGCAAAAACCCTTTGAAATGGTCGAGCTGCTTGCCAGGATGCGCGCCGTCATGCGCCGCAAGGGCGGGCGCGCGGCCCCTGAATTGGGCAACGGGACGGTCAGCCTGGACCCTGTCAGCAAATGCGCTCGGCTGATGGATCAGCCGCCTGTTCAGCTTTCCAATCGAGAGTTCGCCTTGCTTCAGGCACTACTGATTCGCCCGGGGGCGATCTTGTCGCGGGCCGAACTGGAGGACCGGCTTTACGGGTGGGGTAACGAGGTTGAAAGCAACGCAGTGGAGTTCATCATCCATGCATTGCGCCGCAAGCTGGGCAAGGATGTGATTCGCAATATCAGGGGGTTGGGATGGATGGTCTCAAAAGGCGCCTGAACCAGTCCCTGCAGCTACGCCTGTCGCTAGGGTTGTCGATGGCAATACTGCTGGTTGCGACAATGAGCGGGATGTTCAGTTACTTTTCCGCCTTCGATGAGGCGCTCGACCTGCAGGACAACAGCCTGCGCCAGGTTGCGGCCTTGTACATGCGTCAAGGCCTGGCATTTCATTACCCGGCCAACGTGCAATCTACTGGCGGCGACGATGAAGAAACCCGCATCGTCATCCAGTTCCTGGCCGATGGCCAGGCCGTCAGCCACGCCGATGATAGCCGGCTGCCGTTGCCTATTCCCGGCTCTGTGGCCAATGGTTTGTCCACCCTTGATGTCGGTAACGAGCCCTTCCGGGTACTGGTGAGCACCGACTCGTCTGGTAGGCGTTTTGCCGTGGCGCAGGAAATTGACAGCCGTAACCGAGATGCCCGCAACAGCGCATGGCGTGCATTGCTGCCGTTCGCCATCCTTTTCGCGATTTTGCTGGTGGTGGTGGCTAATCTGATTCGCGAACTGTTCAAGCCTGTCGAATCCTTGGCGGCAATGCTCGATACCCGCGATGACCAGGACCTGCGGCCGATTGATGAGCGCATGCTGGCCACTGAAATACGCCCTTTCATCCAAGCGATAAACCGCTTGCTGGCGCGTGTTGCCAGCACCCTGGAAAGCCAGAAGCGCTTTGTTGCCGATGCCGCTCATGAACTGCGTACGCCGCTTACGGCCCTTTCGCTGCAGGCGCAAGCCCTTGAGCCCGAAGCACTGTCGGCCCGCGCCCAGGTACAGGTGGCGCAGCTGCGGCTCGGTATCGCCAGGAGCCGCAAGCTCATCGAACAACTGTTGGCGCTGGCCAGCGCACTGGCTCGGCAACCTGCCGCCAGCTGTCGTGTCCCTGCATCAGGTTTGCCGCCGGGTGCTGGAGGACCTGATGCCATTGGCCGAGCAGAAGCAGCTCGACATAGGCCTGGAAGGCGACGATATGTGCTTGCCCATACGCGAAGTCGAATTGAGAACCGTGATCAGCAACCTGGTGGAAAACGCCATTCGCCATGCCCCTATCGGCGGCCATGTTGATCTGCATGTGGAGCAGGGCGCTGGCCAGGTCATGCTCAGCGTCAGCGACGACGGTGCGGGGATAGACCCGCAAGAGTGGGAGCGCGTGTTCGACCCATTCTATCGCGGCACTGACCCTGTTGGGGAGGGCGCCGGCCTGGGGCTTTCGATAGTACGTACCATTGTACAGCGCTCAGGGGGCGAGGTGAGTGTGGGGTATGCAGATGAAACACGCCGCCAAGGTTGTGGGGTGTGTTTGCGTTGGCCGATCAATTCTGCGCTGGGCCTCGTGGCCGAGGAGTGATCGCAGTGGCGGGAAGCGCCCGGCAGATTGTCAGGCGCCCTGGCGGTCGATATCGCGGCGCAGGACTACCGACGTGGTAATGTCATCCACCGATTCGTGACGTGCCACGTTGTCGCGTACCTGGTTCAGGTCGTCGATTGTGCGGGTCTCCACTTCCACCACCAGGTCGAGTTGCCCGCTCACCGAAGACACGCGGCGCACGCGAGCGTCCGTTGCCAGCTGGTCCAGCAGCCCCATGGCAGGCGTGCGCTGCAACGTCACCAGCAAGATCGCACGTATGACATTGGCGTCTATTTCGCCAATGTCAGCCCGATAACCACGAATGATCCCGCTGCGTTCAAGGTTGGCTACGCGCTCGGTTGTGGCACTTCTGGAAAGGCCGATCCGGGCGGCCAATGCCTTCAGGGCAATACGCGCGTCCTTCGAAAGCACTTCAAGAATCTCACGATCTTTTGCGTCCAGCTCGCGCATTGCACCACCTGATTAGCCCGCCGTCTTTATGCCGGTCGGAACCGGCATTATGCTTGTCTATCCCGACCGTATGCAGGGTGTCCGTTTCGGCGGTGCATGACAAGCTATTGAAAAAACTATTTGCTCGCTCGGAACGTGATGATATGACAGACCTTTCCCACCCGGCACCTCGGTTTTCGGCTAGCGATGCCGAGGGCCTCGCAAAAGAATTCTTCAATGTCACCGGCACCGCAACGCCCCTGGACGGGGAGCGTGATCGCAACTACCGGTTGAATACCGGCGTTGACGCAGGCTGGATTCTGAAAATCGTCAACGCCAGCGAGCCCAGGGTAGAAAGCGAGTTTCAAACCGCGTTGCTCGGGCACCTGGCCGTTCACGGTGCGCACCTGGGCGTGCCCCACCTGCGGGCCAGTGTGGCGGGCGACTTTTTGCCGTGTGTGGCCAGTGCCACAGGTGAACAGCATGCGGTGCGCCTGGTCAGTTGGTTGCCCGGCACGCCGCTCGCCGAGGCCAAGCGTTCATTCGAGCGATGAGGCACTTTGGCCAGGCACTTGGTGAGCTTGACCGCGCCCTGCAGGGCTTCATGCACCCAGGCGCCGTGCGGGACCTGGACTGGGATTTGCGCCATGCAGCGCGCTCCCGTTCGCGCCTGCACTGCATCAAGAACCCCGCGCGCCGGGCGATTGTCGAGCGTTTCATTGCCCGGTTTGAAGAAACCGTACAGCCAAGACTGGCCTCACTACGGGCTCAGGTGATCCACAACGACGCCAACGACTGGAACATCCTGGTCGACGCCGAAACCACCCGTAAGGTGACTGGTTTCATCGACTTTGGCGATGCCGTGCATACCGTGCTGATTGCCGAGGTCGCAATTGCCAGTGCCTACGCCATTCTCGACATGGACGACCCGATCGGCGCCGCCGCTGCGCTGGTGGCCGGTTTCCATGAAAAATACCCGTTGCAAGCGCAAGAGCTTGATGTGTTGTTCAACCTGATCGCCATGCGCCTGGTCATCAGCGTCACGTTCTCCGCTTCCCGGCAGGACCAGACAGACGAAAACCCCTACCTGGCGATCAGTGAAGCGCCTGCCTGGCGCCTGCTTGAACAGCTTGATTCGATGAACCCACGGCTGGCCACCGGCATCCTGCGCAAGGCCTGTGGTTTTGATGCCATCGAAGGTGCGGGCGACGTCCGCCGCTGGATTGCGGACAACCACAAAACCTTTGCCGACCTGGTGCGCCCATCTGCCGCCATCCTCAACAAAGTGATTGCCCCGTTTGGCGATGCCACCCACGAGATGACCATCGCGTCGGCCGAGCAGCGCCCTGCAGACGCAACCCGTTGGTGGGACGAGTTCTCTGCTGCTCACCACGTGCCACTGGCCATCGGGCCTTGGGGCGAGTTGCGCAGCATCTACACCGACTGTGCTTTCGAGTCGCGCTTCATCAAGGGGCAACGACGCACATTGCATGTCGGTGTCGACCTGGTGATGCCCGCAGGTACGCCGCTGTACGCGCCGGTCGCCGGCACCGTCAGAAGCGTTGAGGTTGAACCAGACCCGCTGGGCTATGGTGGCCTGGTGATGATCGAGCATACGCCGCCGGGCTGTCCGCCATTTCTCACCCTGTGGGGGCACATGGCGCATGAGGCACTCAAACGCTTGAAGCCCGGTGACAAGCTCAAAGCTGGCGACCTGGTCGGTTACATGGGCGCGGACCATGAAAACGGTGGATGGATTCCCCACCTGCATTTGCAGATGACCACCGATACCCAGTTGAGCGCGAGCGAGATCATTGGCGTGGGTGAGCCAGAGTACCGCGAGGTATGGGCTGACCTGTTCCCAGATGCCTCGACCCTGGCCGGTATCCCGCCAGAGACCTACAGCCAGCAGGGGATGTCCAAGGCCCGAATCATTGCCAAACGCAAGGAACTGCTGCTACCGAACCTGTCGATTTCGTATACCGACCCTATCAAGTTCGTACGCGGCGATGGCGTATGGCTGATCGACAACTTCGGGCGCGCCTACCTGGACTGCTTCAACAACGTTTGCCACCTGGGCCATAGCCATCCAGACGTGATCGAGGCCTTGACGCGACAGGCTGCGTTACTCAACACCAACACCCGTTACCTGCACGACAACATCGTGGAATACGCGGAACGCCTGACCGGTACGCTGCCGGAGGGCCTTTGCGTAGCCTCCTTTGGCTGTTCGGGCAGTGAAGCCAACAGCCTGATGCTGCGCATGGCGCGCAACTACACAGGCAGTGACCAGGCGATTGTGCTGGACTGGGCCTACCATGGCACCACGCAAGAGCTCATCGACCTGAGCCCGTACAAGTACAAACGCAAGGCCGGCAAGGGCAGGGCGGCGCATGTTTACGAGGCGGTGGTCCCGGACAGCTACTACGCGCCCGAGCACTGGCCAGTGGAGCAGCACGGCAAGCGCTTTGCCGAGTCGGTAGCAGAGCAGCTGGATGCCATGCGCAAGGCGGGCAAGGGGCCCGGCTTCTTCCTTGCCGAGTCGATCCCCAGCGTGGCGGGGCAGGTGTTCCTGCCTGATAACTACCTCAAAGAGGTTTACGCCATGGTTCGCGCCGAGGGTGGGCTATGCCTGGCCGATGAGGTGCAGGTCGGGTTTGGTCGCGTCGGGAGCCACTGGTGGGCATTCGAAACCCAGGGCGTGGTGCCGGATGCCGTTACCATGGGCAAGCCAATTGGCAACGGCCATCCGATGTCGGCGGTAGTCACTACGCGTGAGGTTGCTGATGCCTTCAACAATGGCATGGAGTATTTCAATACGTTTGCCGGCAACCCCGTGTCGTGCGCTGTGGGCTTGGCGGTGCTCGACGTGATCGAACGCGATCAGTTGAAAGAAAATGCGTTGAACGTTGGTAATTACCTGCTAGAAGGTTTCCGCAAGCTTCAGCAGCAATTTGACGTGATCGGTGATGTGCGTGGCTTGGGGCTGTTCCTGGGCATTGTGCTGGTCACCGACCGCAAGTCGAAGGCGCCGGCTACGGCCCTGGCCAGAAAGGTGGCTGATGGCGCCAGGGAGCGCGGCGTATTGATCGGTACCGAAGGCCCGCATGACAACGTGCTGAAAATGCGCCCATCGATGATTTTCAGCCGGGCTAATGCCGACTTCCTCCTCGAGGTGCTGAAAGACAGCTTTACCGCAGCACTGAAGTAGTACAGCAGAGCGAGCAGGGCTGCTGCGCAGCCCATCGCAGGCAAGCCAGCTCCCACAGAAATTGCGCAATCTTCGATATTTGCGCTGTACATGTGGGAGCTGGTTTGCCTGTGATGGGGCGCAACGCGGCCCCTAATCCCGCAAGGCTCAGGCCTTCTGCCTGTCAATATCACGCCGCAACACGACTGCTGTGGTGATGTCGTCTACAGAGTCATGGCACGCCACGGCGTCCCGAACACGGTTCAAATCATCTATCGTCCGTGCTTCGACTTCGACGATCAGGTCGAGCTGCCCGCTGACCGATGAAACCCGTTTCACCTGGGCGTTCTGTGCCAGAAGGTCCAACAACCCAAGCGCCGGTGTGCGTTTCAGCGCTACGAGGATGATTGCCCGTATGACATTGGCATCGATTTCACCAATGTCGGCACGATATCCGCGAATGACCCCGCTACGCTCCAATTGCAAAACCCGCTCGCTGGTGGCACTTCGTGACAGGCCAACTCTTGCAGCCAGCGCTTTGAGTGCCACACGTGCTTCCTTGGACAGTATCTCCAGGATTTCCCGATCTTTGGAATCTAACTCGCGCAATGCTGACACTCCTGCCCGATCACCGGTAAATGACCGGCTTCCCCGGTAAAGTGCAGGGGTCAAACCAGCCGAATACTTGCTTGTTTTTAGTGCATGGCCAGACACTACTCCAGTTAATCCAAAGCCCGAAGTAGCGCCGACACTATGTCGGTCGATTCCGGCAATGTGCCAGCCGAACACGCACATTGCAGGGTGATTTCAAGGTTTCAGTGTGCAAAGCTCTCAGTGAAGGTTGGGACTTCAGCGCCCAGGACAATAAGAAATAGAAACTTCCAAGGAGTGCCTCGATGCTGGCAAGAAAAACCAGGATGCTACTGGCTTCCACCGCTGTTGCGGCGGCTGCATTATTTTCTCACGGCATGGCACACGCCGATGATTTAGAGGCCGTTCAGCATTCAAACGTGCTGCGCGTAGCCATGAGCGGCCAATACTCGCCCTTTAGTTTTGCCAATGAAAAGAATGAAATTGTCGGTTTCGACGCCTCTATTGGTGAAGCACTCGCCCAGCGCTTGGGTGTGAATATAAAAATTATCACCACCCCGTTCGACGGCATTATCGCGGGGCTGCTGGCCAAGAAATATGACGCGGTCATCGCCTCGATGACCATTACGCCCGAGCGGCTGAAAGCCGTTGACTTTGTAGGCCCTTATTACCATGCAGGCCGTACCATCGGCGTCAAGGAAGACTCCCCGATCAAGGGGCTTGATGATCTCAAGGATGTCACCGTTGGCGTTACGCTGGGCGATTCCCATGATAAATGGGCGCGTGCCCGCGGCAACCTAAAAGTGCGCACCTATAAAGGCTTGCCGGAAATGCTGGTGGACCTGGAAGCCGGGCGTATCGACGCGGTAGTGATGGACAGTATTCCGGTCATGGTTGCGGTAAAAGAGACCGGGCAGAAAGTACGGATCATCAGCCTGCCGGACGAGCAGGGTGGCCGTGAAGGCCTGGGTATTGCCATTCGCAGAAACAACCCTGAACTCAAGGCCCAGTTGCAGAAAGCCCTGGACGAGATCCTGGCCGATGGCACCTATAAAGAAATCTCCATGAAATGGGTGGGTAGCGACATTCGTTGATGCACACCTGAAGTGGCCCAGCCGACAGGTTGGGCCGGGTTGGCTGAATTTTGTGAGTGTTTTTTATGGACCTGTCATTGATCCAACGCACCTACCCGTTTTTCATGGACGCCGCTTGGGTAACTGTGCAGATTTCGTTGCTTTCACTGCTACTGGGTTTATGCCTGGCCATCGTGCTGGTGGCGCTCAGATTGTCGCCGATCATTATCTTGCGATGGGCAGCCAACATTTACGTCAGCGTATTTCGCGGCACACCTTGCCTGGTGCAGTTGTTCATTATCTACTTTGGCGGGCCACAAATCGGCATCGAGCTGGAGCCATTTTCTGCTGCGGTGATCGGTTTAGGCATGAATATCGCGGCGTATATGTCGGCGTCCATTCGAGGTGCTATCGATAACGTCGACCCCGGCCAGGCGGAGGGCGCAAGGTCGATTGGTTTCAGCCGCAGGCAGACGCTGTTGTACATCATCATTCCCCAGGCAATGAAGTTGATGATCAGACCGCTTGGGGTCAATGCCATCGGCCTGATCAAGGGGTCTGCACTGGTCTCGGCCATTTCCGTGGTTGAACTGACTTACACGGCGCAGCGCTTCATCAGCTCAACCTACAAACCGTTCGAGATATTCATGGTGTCGGCGTTGCTTTATATCGTCATGGTCTACGCGGTCAAGTGCCTGGTGGAAGTACTGGACCGGCGATACGCGACCAAATGAGGAGTGCCAGTGGAAGGATTCAACCTGAGTGTCATCACGCCTTACTATGAAATGCTGGCAACCGGCCTGTGGTGGACGGTTGTCATGTTTCTCTGTTCCAGTGTCATCAGCCTGGCCGTGGGCGTGCTGTTTGCCTTGATCGACCTGTATGCGCCGAAAGCCATGGCGTTGCCTGTGCGTTTCGTGACCTGGTTGTTGATGGGTACGCCATTGTTGCTGCAACTGTACCTGATCTATTACGGGCTGGTGCAGGTAGGTATCGATATCCCGGCGCTGGCTGCAGGGATTATCGGGCTAAGCCTGCATTTTGCGGTGTATAACGCGGACGTGATCAAGTCCGGGATCGAAGCGGTTGACCCCGGCCAGATAGAAGGTGCCCGCTCGATCGGCCTGAGCAGGGCAATGACCCAGCGCTACATCATTGTGCCCCAGGCACTTCGAAAAACCATTGCGCCGCTAGGCAACAACCTCATTGTGTTGCTGAAGGACACTTCACTGGTATCGATCATTGGTATTGCCGAACTCGTCTACAGCGCCCAATTGGCTGTCAGCGAAACGTACAGCCCGTTTGAATTCTATATCGCCGTCGCAGTGATCTACTACGTGGCCAACCTGGTGCTCGAGGCTGGGTTGCATCTTATTGAAGCAAAGGTCGAGATGTCACGATGAACAACAACGCTATGGTAGAAGTGAAGGGCGCTCGCAAAGCCTACGGCACGCTTGAGGTGCTCAAGGGCATCGATCTGTCCGTTTCGCGTGGGCAGATCTTTGCCATTATCGGCCCGAGTGGCTCTGGCAAAAGTACTCTGCTGCGGTCGATCAACCACCTCGAAGTGCTCAATGGCGGTGAAATCTGGCTGGATGGCGATCAGGTCAACCGGCCCTTGAAAGGCCGCGCCTTCGAGCAGCACATCAACCGGGTACGCCAGCAAATGGGCATGGTGTTTCAACACTTCAATCTGTTCCCGCACCTTACTGTCAGCGAAAACATCGCGATAGGCCCAATGAAGCTTAAAGGCTATTCGAAAACTGCGGCCAGGGCGCTGGCGCTGGAGTACCTGCAGAAAGTCGGGCTGGGTAACAAGATCGACGAGTACCCGTCGCGTTTGTCCGGTGGGCAAAAACAGCGCGTTGCCATTGCCCGGGCGTTGGCCATGCAACCCAAGGTCATGTTGTTCGATGAAGCGACCTCAGCACTGGACCCGGAACTTGTGGAGGAAGTAAACCTGGTCATGAAGCAACTGGCGGCCGAGCACATGACCATGTTGATCGTCACGCATGAGATGCGCTTTGCCGGTGAGGTTGCTGACCAGATCGTGTTCATGGATGGCGGGGTGGTCGTCGAGCAGGGCGCGCCAAGCGAAATCCTGAGCAATCCAGTGCAAGACCGTACCCGGGCTTTTCTGAAGAAGCACCTGCATGACCGCTAGCTTGATGGCTGACACGCGGCCGTAAAATTGATAGCCTCCTATCATTTTGGAGGCTTCCCATGACAACCAATGCCCAGTCAAAACTAGCTGCACGCTATGGCGCACCGAACATTTCTCCGCTCCAGCAATGGAATGACACCATTGACCAACTGCTTGAACACCGCAGTGTCAGGGCGTTCACTGGTCAACCTCTGCCCGATGGTACGATCCAGACGTTGATTGCTGCCGCACAGTCCGCGTCTACATCATCCAACCTGCAGGTCTGGAGTGTTGTTGCGGTGCAGAATGAAGACCGGAAGGGCCGTCTCTCGGCGCTAGCCGGCAACCAGGCTTACATCCATCAAGCGCCATTGTTTCTGGTATGGCTTGCTGATTTGTCCCGGGTCTCGCGCATCGCAGATCAGCATGGGGTAGAGCTGGAAGCATTGCCGTACCTGGAAAGCTTGTTGCTCGGCACCATCGACGCAGCGCTTGCGGCGCAGAATGCGGTCGTAGCGCTGGAGTCGCTGGGGCTGGGAAGCGTGTACATCGGCGGTATCCGAAACGACATCGAAGCCGTTGCCAAAGAACTGGGCTGCCTCCTCAGGTTTATCCAGTCTTCGGTCTGTGTGTTGGCTACCCGTCCCCGGATCGCCCTGCGAAGGTGAAGCCGCGACTGCCACAAGAAGCTGTGCTTCATCACGAAACCTATTCGGCCGCCGGCGAGGAGGGCGCTCTTGCGCAATACGATGAGCGGTTAGGTGCGTTCTATCAGCGTGAAGGCATGAAGGCTTCGGGTTGGTCAGATCAAGTGGTCAGCAGGCTGCAAAAGGTCTCGAACCTGCATGGGCGCGAGGCGCTTCTAGGGGAATTGAACCGCATGGGCTTCGGGCTGCGCTGAAGCGACAGGCAACAGATAAGCGCATTACGCTCTAGAATCGCATCCCTGGTTACGCCTAACGGCCTTCAGTTAGGTCTGAAAGACATAGCGGCCCTGTTCGTACAACGTGCAGGTAGCCAGCCAGGGCTGGCCATTGAGCTACCTGAGTTGGAAGCATTGGCGCAGTGGCCGGAGGGCGCGTTGGTCCGCTATCGGGAAACACATCGGCTGCCCGGCAAAAACGCCAAAACCCGGATCTCGACTGCATTGCTCAGTGTTCAGGGAGGGCGCATTTTGTGGCGTCATCTGCACGAAACGTGGGCAGTGTGACCTTCTTGTATGTCACCGAATTCAGTGTCATACATTTGTACAAAAACATCCTCGAGAACCTGAACATTTAACGATTTCCAGTCTCCCCAAGGCGTTTTAGTCTCCTGTTCAAGCGTTGAACAATAATAAAAGGAGACACCCCATGCCTATTCAATCAGAGCATGATCCGCGCCTTAAACGATCATTGAAAACCCGACACATCAGCATGCTTGCCTTGGGCGGGGTAATTGGCGCTGGCCTGTTCGTGGGCTCCAGCGCGGTCATCGCCTCAACCGGTCCGGGTGCGTTCCTCACCTATGCAATCACCGGCATCATCGTTGCCTTGGTCATGCGAATGCTCGGTGAGATGGCAGCAGCACATCCCACGAAAGGTTCTTTTGTTGACTACGCCCGAATGGCGTTCGGCCGGCCGGCTGGGTACATGACCGGTTGGCTGTACTGGTATTTCTGGGTCATTGTGGTTGGCTTCGAGGCCGTGGTTGGCGGCCAGATCATCAATGGCTGGTTCCCGGATATTCCGGTCTGGGTCATTGCCCTGGGGCTCATGATCAGCATGACCCTGCTTAACATGATGTCGGTGCACTCCTTTGGTGAGGCCGAATACTGGTTTGCCGGGGTCAAAGTCGCCGCTATCGCCGTGTTCCTGCTCGTGGCGGGCGCGTATGTGTTCCATCTGTGGCCGAACTCGACTGCCACGTTCGACAACCTGACCCAGCACGGCGGCTTCTTGCCCCACGGCGTTGGTGCGTTGTTCACGGGCGTTGTTGTGGTGATCTTCTCGATGACAGGTGTCGAGGTCGCGACACTCGCCGCGGCAGAGTCGGAAGACCCTACTCGCAACATACGCAAGGCAGTGAACACCGTCATGGTTCGCATCCTGGTGTTCTTTGTGCTGGCCACTTTCTTCATCGTTGTCGCCCAGCCATGGACCAGCCTGACCCCAGGCAAATCGCCCTTCGTGACCACACTGGAGCACATTGGCATTCCCGGTGCTGGCGAGATGCTCACTGCTGTCATTCTGGTTGCTGTGCTGTCGGTACTCAACGCTGGCCTCTACACCTCTTCGCGCTTGCTGTTTGTCTTGGCCTCCAATGACGAGGCACCTCGCTGGATTGCTGGCGTAAACAAAAAGGGCGTGCCGGTTCGTGGCGTGCTTGCCTCCACCTTGGTGGGCTATGGCTGCGTGGTCATTGCAGCGCTGTGGCCGGACACGGTGTTCCAGTTCCTGATCAACTCCTCGGGCACGGTGTTCTTGTTTGTCTACCTGATGATCTGCCTGTCGCAGCTCAAACTGCGCCGCAAGTGGGTAGAAGAGGGCAGCCTGAAGTTCGCCATGTGGGCCCACCCATGGCTGCCGCTGCTGGTCACCGCCTCGATCATCGCCGTCCTGGTCAGCATGGCATTCGACCCCTCCATGCAGATGAGCCTGCTGCAGTGCGTGATAGCCATCTTCGCCATTGCTGCTTCGTACCTGGCACTGAGCTTCTCGCGCAAGCGTCAGCGAGCCGTCAAAGGCCAGCCCGTTACCACTGCTTAGTCAACAACGCCGTATCAGTACACCCCGGATCCCGGGCCCTCAATGGGAAGCCAACAGCATGTCAGCGAAATACGAATTGTCCCAGTTGCCGAACAAACCGCTGTGGTTCGCGCCAAGCCCGTCGCGTGAGCGACTGGAGGGTGCGATCCAGGCCGATGTCGTCATCGTCGGAGCTGGTTACACAGGGCTTTGGACAGCCTACTACCTGCTCAAGAGTGATCCTTCTCTGCGCGTAGTTCTGCTGGAGAAAAACGAAGTCGGTTTTGGTGCCTCCGGGCGCAATGGTGGTTGGGCATCGGCGATTTTCCCGATCTCGCTGCACCGCGTAGAGCAACTGTATTCGCACAATGCGGCTCTGCAGCTGCAGGCTGCCATGAACGAAACAGTCGATGAGATTGGCCGGGTACTGGCTCTGGAAGGCGTGGATGCTGACTATGCCAAGCAAGGCTTCTTGTCGCTGGCGCGTAGCAAGCCGCAGATGGAGCGGGCCCGGGCAGCAGTCGAGTCTTCGGCACGCTTCGGGCTCCCCGATCAGTGGCGCGTGCTTGAGGCTGCTGAAGCCCAAGCACGCATTGGAGCCCAAGAAACGCTGGGTGGCCTTTATACCGAGCACTGCGCGCTGATCCACCCTGGCAAGCTGGTCCGCGGTTTGGCGAAGCTGGTTGAAGGCCTGGGCGCGAAAATTTATGAGCAGTCAGCAGTCACTCAGATGGCGCCGGGTGCGGTGCACACTGCCCATGGTTCGGTGCGCGCCGAAATGACTGTGCGTGCCACTGAGGCATTTACTTCCCAACAGCCTGGGCACTCGCGTTTTGTCATTCCGCTGTACTCGTTGGTCCTGGCCACCGAGCCACTGCCTGGCGATTTGCTAGCCAAGCTCAAACTCGATCACCGCATGGCCTTCAACGACATGCGTCACCTGCGCGTTTACGGTCAGGTGACGGCGGAGGGCAGGTTGGTCTTCGGTGGTCGCGGGGCACCCTATAACTGGGGCTCGCGCATGTCTGCCGAGGACGATCTGGTGGACAACATCCACGGCAAGATCTACGACACCCTGCTCGAGTTCTTCCCGGCGCTGCGCGATGCACGCATCACTCACCGTTGGGGCGGTGCGCTAGGCGTCTCGCGCGACTGGTGCCCAACTGTGAGCATCGATCGCAACAAGCGCATGGCCTGGGCGGGTAACTATGTCGGTGACGGCGTAGCCACCAGTAACTTGGCTGGGCGCCTACTGCGCAACTTTATTTTGGAGCGTGACGAGGAAATCAACACGTTGCCCCTGGTCAACCACCGCTCGCCATCCTGGGAGCGCGAACCCTTGCGTTGGTTCGGTATCAACAGCGGCCTCGCAGCGGCCTCACTGAGTGATATCGAAGAACGCTTCACCCACAAACCTTCCCGTACCGCGATGCTGCTGGAAAAGCTCACCGGCGCCCATTGATAAGGAGAAAACCCTATGCCTTCGTTCACCATCATCAAGCACGCCGACATCAAGGCCCTGCCTCTTAACCCCGCCGGCCAGCGTGTAGGGGCTGACAAGGGTGACCCACAGATCGCCATCCAGACCCTTGCTCCAGAAGCAGTCGGTAATCTCGGTGTGTGGGAATGCCAACCCGGTGGCTGGCCAGTAATCCAGCGACCTGACACCGAGTTCACCTACATCATTTCCGGTAAAGCCCTGCTCACCGACAGCAGCACTGACGAAGTCGTAGAAGTGAACGGCGGCGACCTGATCATCCTGCCGCCGGGGTGGACCGGCCGTTGGGATGTGCTCGAGACCGTACGCAAGGTCTACGCAATCTACTGAAACATGAGTACGGCGAGCAAAAAATGCTCGCCACCGTAGTTACCCTTTGATGTGAGAAAGACAATGACCCAAACCATCATGAACTGGATCTCCGGCGCTCAGGCCGAGGCCACCAGCGGCCAGCAACTGCCGGTCTACAACCCGGCTACCGGCGTGGTCACTGGCCAGGTGCAACTGTCGGCGCAAAAAGACGTGGATGCTGCCGTGGCATCGGCCAAGGCTGCCTTCCCGGCCTGGAGCAATCTGTCGCCGCTGCGCCGCTCGCGGGTACTGAACAAGTTCCTGGCGCTGCTGAATGAGCACAAAGACGACCTGGCGCGCATGATCACCGCCGAGCACGGCAAGGTCTTCACCGACGCCCAGGGCGAAGTGATGCGTGGCATTGAGATCGTCGAATTTGCTTGCGGTGCGCCGCAACTGCTGAAAACCGATTTCACCGATCAGGTCAGCACCAACATCGACAACTGGACCCTGCGCCAGCCGCTGGGCGTGGTCACTGGTATCACCCCGTTCAACTTCCCGGTGATGGTGCCAATGTGGATGTTCCCGGTCGCCCTGGCCACCGGCAATACCTTCGTGCTCAAGCCAAGCCCGCTGGACCCGAGCCCGAGCCTGTTCATCGCCGAATTGCTGAAGCAGGCCGGCCTGCCAGATGGCGTGTTCAACGTGGTGCAGGGTGACAAGGATGCGGTAAACGCACTGATCGAGCACCCGGATGTACAGGCCGTGTCGTTCGTAGGTTCGACCCCGATCGCCAACCACATCTATGAAACCGGCGCTCGCCATGGCAAGCGCGTCCAGGCACTGGGCGGCGCGAAAAACCACCTGGTAGTGATGCCAGACGCTGATATTGACCAGGTGGTCGATGCCCTGATCGGTGCGGCATACGGTTCGGCCGGTGAGCGTTGCATGGCCATCAGCGTGGCAGTATTTGTCGGTGACGATACCGCTGAAAAAGTGATGCCCAAGCTGATCGAGCGTACCCGCGAGCTTAAAGTGCTCAACGGTACCAACCTCGAAGCCGAAATGGGCCCGATCGTTACCCGAGCTGCGCTGGAGCGTATCACCGGTTACATCGAGCAAGGTGTAAAAGAGGGCGCGACCATGCTGGTTGATGGCCGTGGCTTCAATGGCCAGACTGCCGGCGAAGGCTGTGGCGATGGTTTCTGGCTGGGCGGTACGCTGTTCGACAACGTCACTCCAGACATGCGCATCTACAAGGAAGAGATCTTCGGCCCGGTACTGGCGTGCATGCGCGTGAAAGTCTTCGCCGAGGCGGTCGACCTGATCAACGCCCACGAATTTGGCAACGGCGTTAGCCTGTACACCCGCGATGGCCATATCGCCCGCGAGTTCGGTCGCCGAATCCAGGTGGGCATGGTCGGCATCAACGTACCGATTCCAGTGCCAATGGCCTGGCATGGCTTTGGCGGCTGGAAGAAGAGCCTGTTCGGCGACATGCATGCCTATGGCGAAGAAGGCGTGCGCTTCTACACCAAGCAGAAGAGCATCATGCAGCGTTGGCCGCAAGCCATCGCCAAAGGCGCAGAGTTCGCGATGCCGACCAGCCATTAAGGCTATCGGCTAGCAAACGGAGAAGACCCCGCCCACGCAGCGGGGTCTTTTACATTGCGCCGATTTTAATCGATCAGCTTTGTATTCTTGCCCGCCTGAATCGCAATCCAGAAACGTGCGATGCCACTGGTAGTGGTAGGCTTCAGCCCCGTGAGCTGTTCAACCAGTTTCAAACGATAGACAAGCGTTTGGCGGTGAACATCAAGGTCGAAAGCGGTTGCTTTCCAATTACCGTCGTTCTGCAGGAAGGTGATCAACGTGGTGAGCAGCGCTGCACCCTGGGTACGATCGTGCTCAATCAATGGGCCCAGATAACGACCTACCAGTGCTCGTGCTTCAGGCATCGTCTTGGGTGCCATGATCAACCCGGTTTCTGCCTCGCCATAGCCCAGGATTTCTTTACCGACTTCCCGGGCTTGGGTAAGCGCGAGACGGGATTGACGGAAACTTTCCTGGAGGCCCGTCGCCGCTGATATCGGCCCGCTGACACCGATCACAGTGCCGGCACCAAGGTTGGTGCGCAATGCCTCGAATATTGATGGCTGATTTCGACTTAGCGCCATCAACAGTCCGTTCTCGACGAACAGCAACGGCGTTAGCGCGTAAAGGGCAGGGGAGTGATGAATATCTTCGATTGACCATGGGCCGGCTGGGCCTGGCAATATCGCCAGACTTACCAACGTGCCTGTGAGCCCATGATGCTCCAGCATCGGCAGCGCTAAAGCAAACTCGGTTGTACTGTCGACCAAGCTGCGGAGCAGCGATGCACCTTCTTCGCGTTGTAGGTCGCGCTGGATCATCAGCCGCTCCAGTTCAACACCCAGCAAGCCGGCCAATGGCCGCACCAATATGGAGTCATCGGCCGAACGCCTCGTGCTACTCGAGATAATGAGATTGGCGCGGGCGCGACCGCCGATCGGAATGCGTTCTATGTGATCGACATCTTCTGGGGATATGTTTTGGGCTTCAACGATCTTGAGCCCGCTGACGGCATCTTCGATGGTCAGGCTCATACCCAAAGCATTGGCAAGGATCGACAGCCTCCCAGCCATTTCTGGCTGCTTGCGCAACGCCTCGGCGTAGGTGTGAAACAGCCGCTCGCTGGCATTGAACCGTTCCCGCTGTGCCTGCAGAACACTTTCAATTACTTGGTGTGAAAGCTTGACGAATTCCAGTTGGAAACTCGCCATCAGCACTGGAAAATGCAGCCTGTCGGCTGCTTCTAGCAATGCTTGGGTCAAGCCTGGGGCAGACTGCTTGGGAGCGATGACCAATGCACTTGGGTTGCTTTGTACCAGTTGCTCCAGCCATTCGACCTGCTCCTGCGAAGTCTGTGGAAGGCCTAAGCCGGTAGTCATCACCAAGTCACCAGGTGACACCCATCGCCAAGGGTCGGGCAGGTCGACAGTGTGTGCCCAGGTGATGGTCCGTCCTATTCCTGCCATGCCTTGCGACTTCGAAAATTCGAAACTTTCAAAATTTGAAACTCAGCATTTGAAATGCATCCATCGTCTTTGACGACCTCGCCCCCAGCATCCCAAAGACAATCCAATTATAAATCGAGCTGAATTATATACTAATTCGAGTGGTTTTGTGGTTGCTAGCAAATAAAATCATCATTTTTTATTCCAAAAAAGTATAATTGTCAGTCATCTACTGCCTATGATTTCTCTCTAATTATGAAACTTTCGAGTGCATGTGCAATTTCGAAACTTCGTAATCTCTTGATTTTTAACGTATTTGTCACAGAGACACGTAATGGACCCACTCTCTCATCCTTCAAGGCCTGCAGGCGCTCCAGAATTTGTGGTGTTCAGTCATAAGCAAAACGAGAAGGTCAGCTTGTTCTGCCGACCCACGTTATGGAGATTTGCTGAGGTCGAATTTGATCCGTGGGTGAGCGATGTGAGCGTGAACCAGCGCTTCATCGAATTGGACAAGGTTAGGATTCCGGTCGCGCTCGCCTTTGAAAATAATCACGCGTCAATCCTCGTGGTATCCAAATCATGCCTTGGCACCTGCGCGACCGCCGACGTTCAGAATTATGCTGACGATCATAGTTTTCTTTGCGAGATTTTAGATGTTGATTTCCTCAAATCCGAACGTATCCGCTACGAAAATTACCTGCTCATGCTTTCCTATATCAACAAGCAGCGCGATGTACTGACTGAGCGCAATCTTCGCGAAGTAATGAGACTGCTTCCAAGGCAGCGGCTTACGGTGAACAGCGCTATGCAGGCGGTTGAGCAGGATTTTGGCGAAAAGGGCGCAGCATTGGTATTCGAGTTGGTCAGAAAGGGCCGCTTGAGCGTCAAGAGTTTGAGTTCGACAAAATTGAGTGGGGCATCCCAATTAGGTTATGGAGATGCCCAGGATGACTGATCAACGATTTTCTAGGTCGGAACGCGAACGAGAAGGCTACGACTGCGATAAGTGGCGCGCGGTTGATCTAACTGTCTTGCCGGATGACCTTCGAGGTCCAACGGAGAATCGCATTAAGGCCATCCGGGCGTTCCTGAAGGAAGGCGCTTCGCTAGAGGAAGTTAAAGAAAAGTATGGTATACCTCGCTCGACGCTTTATCGAGTCATTGATAAATGCGAAGCGCTTGACAAATCCGGAAGTCCCACTGGCTGGGTGGCCGCAATACCCTACAAGCGTAGCGGTGAAAAAAATACAATCGAACAATGCTACCTGACTCATCCGCGACTCAAGGCTATTCCGGCATTTTTACGTATTTCGTTGAGCAGCATCCAGATGTGGAGGATTGGCTGAACGCGCAAGCCCGCAAATATAAACCCCGAAAATCGGGGGGAGACTACTTTATAGCGGTTCATAAAGCCTTCATACGCAGGTGTATCGAGGCTGGAGTCGCCGAGCATGAATACCCATTAAATCAGAAAACCGAAGGTATCAGCGGGCTTAGGAGGTGGCTGCAAGATAAACATCGAGAACTCAAAGCGGAGCAAGAGCTGAGGTCCTCACAAGTTAACGAGGGGGTCCGAGACATCGATCCATCGGACATCTTGGAGCAGGTTGAAGCCGATGGGCACAAACTGGATCTTCGCTTGGTTATTCGTGAAATGGATGCATATGGGGAGCTTGTTGAATATGAAATTCTTAGGGTCTGGCTGATTTGTCTGATCGAAAAATATTCAAGGTGCGTGCTGGGCTACTCATTGGCGCTGGGCCATAACTATGATCAAGTCGACTTGCTTACGGCGATTTATCGATCTCTGAGCCCACACGCTCGTCCACCGCTGAAAATTCCTGATGTCCATTATCGCGATGAAGGGGGGTTTCCTTCGGAAAGTTTGGGCGCATGGCAAACGTGGTCGACACTGAAACTGGATAATGCCTGGTCGCATAAGGCGAAGCATGTGATTGAGGTGCTGAACGACAGGCTTGGCTGTGTGGTGGAGTTCGGCAGGCCGCATACTCCCAATGATCGGCCTATTGTGGAGCGTTTTTTCCTCTATCTGGTGCAAAATTTTTCTCATAAAATAATTGGTACCACGGGCAGCGAATCCGCAGACGAAATTAAGGCACGCCTATCACCCAAGTCCAAAAATCCTCTGAAGATATTATTGTCGCTAGAAGAATTGGAGAGTGCCGTAGACATTGTAATTTCTGATTATAACGGTCGCCCGCACGCGTCAATTCAAGGCCATACCCCATTGGACTTGTTTCTCATGCGTATGGAGGCAAGGGCGTTGCCGCCAAACACACTGCCTATTCGCTATCAAAATGAGGCAGCCTTTACAAGGATTCGCGAGCCAAAGATCGTGCAGTCAAATGCCAAATATGGCGGCGCGTTCATCAATTTTGCCTATCAGAAATACCGGAATCCGGACGTATTGCGGAGTAATTCGGCAGGGCGAAAAATGATCATCGAATACTCTCGTAGAGATGTCTCCAAGATCAATTTGCTTGACGAGTCTGGTGCATTTGTTGGTGTGCTGACACCGCCGCCACCTTACTCAATCACGCCACACAGCTACAAATTGCAGACCGAGATTTCAAAGGCGGTAAAGGACGGGCAATTCCGCTTTTCGGACAATGAGTCATTCATTGAAGCCATCCGTAGATTTCAATTGAAAGGCAATAAAATGACTCGAGAAGTCGCGACAAATCTCTACAAAAACACTGGCGCGATTGCAGCAGACTCGCCTGCCGATGAAGGTGCGCCACCCCAAACTTCGGAGTCACAGGTCGATAGAGTAAAGCTGTTTAAAGTTTTCACTTTTTGAAATAGAGGACGCAAATGGATATTCAGGATACTCGCCCCGTCGAGGTTGATCTTCATCCTGTCTGCAATCAGCGGTATTTGATTCCGACATTTTCGATTGGTGAGACTTACGCGCTTGTGCTGAAGGTTATACGTCGTAGAGACTCGGGTTTAGTCATCTGGGGGCATACCCGGTACGGCAAGACCTGGGCAATGCTTTATTGTCAGCAATGCCTGGCCCAAGATTTTCCGGATTTTCCGGTTGTTATTTACAATGCAAAGCGGGAAATATCAGCCACTAAAGGTAATTTTTATAACTCACTGCTGGCGGTGGTCGGCCACAAGCAATGGAATGACAATGTTAGCTTATCAAAAAAACACCTTCGCCTTGTAAATTTCATGGAGCAAGCAGCGCGCAAGGATTCACGACAGGTCTTTATTCTGTTCATGGATGAGGCTCAGCGGCTTCAGCAACAGCATTTTGACTGGGTCAAGGATATTTACAATGACCTGCGCCTCAAGGGTGTGACATTGCTTCCCATCCTAGTCGGGCAGCAGCAACTACTAGAACAGAAAAAAACTTTCCTTGATACCGGTGTGGAGGGGGAGGCTATTGTTAATAGGTTCATGCTTTACGAGCACCCTTTCCGCGGCATACGCGAAAAAGAAGATTTCGCGACCTGCCTTGGCTTTTTTGACAGCACCCCTTATCCGGCTAATTCCACATGGACGTTCACCAAATTTTTTGTCCCTCAAGCCTATACCAATGGCTTCAGGCTGGCGCACGTGAAAGACATCCTGTGGGACGCGTTTTGTGATGCTTACAAGGAATTGAAGCTAAAAAGCAAAATGGAAATACCGATGCAATACTTCAGTAAAACGATAGAGATTATTTTGCGCGACAGTGTCGACTTGGACCACCCAGGCTACACGATCACCCGAGAGTTCAGCTTGCGGTCTGTCCGTGAATCGTGGTTTCAAGCCGCCACGCGCAACAGTAAATCTGCTGATCCGAACGCTTGATCATGATCATTGTCCCAGATACTAAAACGCTGAGTGTCACATCCAGGTATTGTCCGGTGACACCAACATACATGGCTTATGAGTCAGCCTATTCCCTGCTAAGCCGGTTTGCGCTCTATAATGTCATCCACGGCGATGCATTGGTCAAGATCTTTGCACCAGCAAAGAATGCGAGAAGCGGCAAGCGTAGCCGATTCCCAAGCCTTGCCCACAGCGCGTCTGTGAGTCCGGTAGCGCTTGAAGAGTGTTTTACTCTCGCTGCAATGCAGCAAGACGCGCTTTTCTTAGTGCCGACCGCCGCACCGAGCATTGATCACATCGCAACCAATTTAAGAGTGTGTCCGGCGTGCATGGTACGTGGTGTGCACTACTCGCTGTTCCAATACTTGCTTATTAAGCAATGCCCGATCCATCAGATCGAGTTGAGCCAGGCGTGTCGGACCTGCGGCGGGGCAATGGATTACTCGTTAAATAGCAAATTATTCCATGAACCATATAGCTGTGTGCATTGTGGTCATCTATTACGACTCAAGCAAGGGCAGTGTGGCCGGTCCTATTTGAATAGGTCGGGGCTGGAACGGCTGATTCTGGCGCATCGAATATTCGAGCGCGGCAAGGACCGTCAGCTATTTTTTGATGTCAATCAGCCGACCAACATTTACTTTGATAATACCGCTCAATTCTCGTCGGCCATCACTGATTTTGCGGTGCATCAACGTGCGCAGTTCAGCGAGGTGCAGTCAATGGCCGCATCCGGTCACGGGGATAAATCAGCGGGATTCTACAGGGTCAGCAACATCAGTCGTTGCTCGCCAACTGATGCAAAAGTAGTCGATCTGACCGCTGAAGAACTCGTACCAATTTTGAAGTGTATCTTCAGACAAATGCGAAAGCGGTATCTTCCCGGAATCAAGCTCAGCCAAGATAAGCTCGCCGGGATGTGGCGGGGTGTCGAACAGAGTGAGGTGCCCACCCTGGGGTATCAACTTGTTGGCTATCTTGACTGGCTATGTTTTTGGTGCGGGGTTAAAACGCCTTCAGACTTGTACTCGAAAGCTAGGTCCTGTGCCGTCAGAAAGCTGGGAGCCTGGCTTGAGTCGAAGCGGAGTCATGACGTATTTACCTCGCTAAAAGGAGGACGCGAAAAGAATTGGCTGATGTCGAAAATACTAGCTCACGAAATTCTTTTTTTCATGAGTACACAACTACGCCGGCTGTCAGAAGGGGAGCCAACCTGCTCCAAGGCGGATGACAGTCGTGTCGTCTATCGCCGCTGGGTAGGACCCACTGCGTGGGCGTTGATTGTTCTGCCGCAACAATCTGCTTGTGAGTTCCATTTTTCAGCCCGCTCCGCTTTCGCAGAGCTCAGTTGGTGGAAGGTGAGCAAGCCAACGCAGCGAGAGACGTTTCTGTCGCTGTCACATTAATCAATGATTAGTCTTCGCCCCAATCGGCCCACGCCTCTTCATCGATACTTTCGCCGGCAATCAGCACGCGCCGGTGTTGCAGGTTGATATTTTGCGATTCGGCAGGTGTTGCATCGACGTGCAAAACCTCCGGTTCTACCCATGCCAAGCTGGATTGACGAACCGCAGCGTCCCAATCTTCGTAAAAATATTGCTCTTCAGGGACTGAGAAACCAGGGAGCTCAAGTGGCTTGTCGAAGTCTGCCGTAAATTGGAGGTTGACGACGTTGTGGGTTTTTCCTTGGAGTGGAATGGGCGCCACACGCTCACTGATAAACTCCTCCGGAAAAGGCGTGGCGCCTGGATTGTATAGATTGACAACCGGTGGGCAGTTCACGCTGCGCAGCATCAGTGCAAAGCGGTAACGACGTTCCAAGACAAGTTCTACCTCGTGGGCATCCATCTCGAATTCGACGCCAGCATCGCCCATGCTGAATAGCTGTTGATGCTTAACCCGATATTTTTCCAAATGATGATGTCGGCCCAAGAGCACTTGCAGGATGTTCGCACACCCTTCGGTGAGGAAAATCTTCTTGTTCATGGCAAATTGAAAGTACCACTTATCACCGTACTCGTGGAAAACATCGGCGCATTTTGCTTTGGCCAGATCTTTGGTGGTGCATCCCGTTTCTTTCAGTAAGCTAACCATCACGAGATCCCTGACCCAGTGCTCCACACCTCTGCACGTTTCGTTGACCTGTTCAAACAGTTCAACTGAGTTGAGCTCAGCTTTCGCGGTTAGCTCGGTGACGCAAGTGAAGTATTTGGCTTGGGTGTAAAGTTTTTTCATGCTTGAACGCATCGGGTCCAGGCTTTTGCCAAAGCGATGTTCTTGCCAGTTCATGGCTGCAGCAACGCGAGATGCGGCTTGACGACTGGTCAGCCGACCCAAACCCTTGAGCTTTCGATTGATGAGCAGGTCATCAATGTCTACTCCTAGGTAGTAATCCCTGGGTTCTGAGGGCGGCAGTGAGCCAGGGTAGAGGCTGATGTGACAGAGATAAAAATACACATAAGCTTCGAACGGTAGAGGACTATGGCTGAGGGATTGATAGTGGGTGTGACGCAGCCAGAGGTCGAAATGCTGAAGATAGCGCGCCACTTTACGTCGCCGGCCGGCAGGTATGGTCTGCATCAGATAATGAGAGATCTCCTGATCCAGCGGCGGGATGAAGTAGATCTTTTGCGTCTGCGGCATGGGTGGCTCCGGCTTACCATCTGCGTTAAACAGTTCGGGGAGGCTTACGCTGCTTTTCTAGGTGGTGACTGGTTAGTTAGGGAAGGTCTGAAGTAGCCCTGTATTTCCGGTCGACTTCAGCCCTCGCTGCTTTTGAAAGCGGGCCGTCGATCAAATTCGACCAGGTAACCCGCTCAGTTCTCCGTTTTTGGCCGCCGCGAGCACCTCGCAGCAGCCATTTTCCGCATTACAGGTGCACCTTTCCTGCGGTAGTCAGCAAATGTCGGCGCGCCATCCATAGGTTCGACAGCGCGAACAGCGTCACCAGCTGAGCGGTGTTCTTGGCCAGGCCACGGAAGCGCACCTTCACGTAACCGAACTGGCGCTTGATCACTCGAAACGGGTGCTCGACCTTCGCTCGCACTTGTGCCTTGGCCTTCTCGATCTTGCGCTTGGCTTTGTACAGGGCGCTGCGTTTATCGAGCTTCTTGTAGGTGCTGCGGCGTGCTGCGACCTGCCAGATCACTTCGCGGCCAGCATGTTCGGGGCGCTTTTCGACGCCGGTGTAGCCGGCATCGGCGCAGACGACGTTCTCGTCACCGTGCAGCAGTTTGTCGACCTGGGTGATATCCGCCACGTTGGCTGCCGTGCCTACCACGCTGTGTACCAGCCCCGACTCATCATCCACGCCGATGTGCGCCTTCATGCCAAAGTAATACTGGTTCCCTTTCTTGCTCTGGTGCATTTCCGGGTCGCGCTTGCCGTCCTGGTTCTTGGTCGAGCTGGGCGCGTGGATCAGTGTGGCATCGACGATAGTGCCCTGGCGCAGCGACAGGCCGCGATCCCCCAGGTAGCCATTGATTACGCCGAGGATGCCGGCTGCCAGCTCATGTTTCTCCAGCAAGCGACGGAACTTGAGGATGGTGGTTTCGTCGGGAATACGCTCGAGGCTCAGCCCGGCGAACTGACGCAGGATGGTCGTCTCGTAGAGCGCTTCTTCCATGGCCGGGTCGCTGTAGCCGAACCAGTTCTGCATCAGATGGATACGTAACATGGCCATCAGCGGATAGGCTGGACGACCACCTTCACCCTTTGGGTAGTGTGGCTCGATCAGGGCAATCAATCCCTTCCACGGCACCACCTGATCCATCTCGATCAGGAACAATTCCTTACGGGTCTGCTTGCGCTTGCCGGCGTACTCGGCGTCGGCGAAGGTCATCTGCTTCATGGAAAAACTCGGCTGGCGGGATCGGCGTATTTCACCAGATTCAGGAAGTCTTTTTCAGACCTTCCTTAGGCAAGGAGTGTAGCAATGCGTCACTGCACGTTGCCCTTAGCATTCTTGAGCAGTGTGCGGTGCTGCCGCCGTCCGCTCTCCGGGCGGTACAGCGTCTAGAGGTGTAGACGACAGTAATTGGCTGGCCTGGCTGTCCAGCAGCGAACCGGCTTGGAAGTAGCCCATCACCGTGCTCACACTGCGGTGCTCAGTCATTGCCATCACCTCTCCGAGCGGTACACCCTGGCGTCCTGCCTCGGTGACGAAGCCTGAGCGCAGACTGTGCGCTGCCCAGTCCCCGTCAAGACCTGCCATCGCCGCGCGCCGCTTGACGATACGCGCTACTTGGTCACCCGACAGCCCGCTCGCAGCGACCCGCCCCCCTTTGTACAAGCGGCGAAACAACGGGCCCTCGCAGGCCGGTGCTACAGCGAGCCAGGCGTTAAGTGCCTGTGCCGCCGGCCCCTGCAGGGGTTTTTCCCGACGCACGCCACTACTGTCGGTTTTGGTTGTCCCAAGCGCATATAGCCAGGTGTCGGCGTCCAGACGGCGCAGGTCTCCGATCTGCAAACCCACGATTTCCGAGCGGCGTCGGCCACCGCCGCTCCAAGCCAGCAACAGCAGGGCGCGATCGCGCGTGCCACGCACGCCGTCAGTGCAGGTGGCGAGCATCGCCTGCAGCGGCTCCAACACCACCGCGGTTTTCTTCCGCACGGATACGCCTTGGCGCGCCTGGGCCTTGCGTGCCTCTCGAAGAAGCGTCTTCACCGCAGGAGCCTCACTTGGGTTATCCCAGTTTCGCAGGCGATGCCATTTAGCCAAAACTGCCAAGCGATGGCTAACTGTGCTGAACGACAGTGGTCCAGGCTTGCCCTTGATCTTGGCTTCCACCAACGCGACATCGACGGCCGGCGGTAGCAGGTGTGTCCAGTTACCAGAAGTATCGGGCCTGGCCAAATGGTCGACGATGAATTGCACGGCGACCTCGGGTGGCAACGCGCCGTCGCCGAGCGAGCGGCGATAACGCAACCGCAGCCACGCGGACCAGTAGGTGAGGGCGCTCTGGTAGCTACGCACGGTATTGGCCGCAGTGCCTGCCGCGATGAATGCCTCAGCCGCGGCGCGGGTACTGTCGGTCAACTCTGTAAGCACCAGCGGCTGGGAGGAGGGCATCTGTACCGGCTCTGTCAATTTCATCTCGCTCAACGCTGCAATAGGTTCGGATAACCATGCAATTATCAGACCTAAATAGGTAGAGGGTAGGGCATGGCTGTAGGCGTCCCAGAAAACGATGTTTTTGCCGCGGCAGACGCAGTCCTTGCCCGTGGAGAGCGGCCAACGGTGGAACGGGTACGCCTGGAGCTCGGGCGCGGCAGCCCGGCGCGGGTCGGTGCTTTGCTCGATCAGTGGTGGGATCAGCTTGCGGGGCGCCTGCGCGGCGAAACCCGCCTGCCCGGCTTGCCGGCGGAAGTGGCGCAAGCCTTCGTGGCCATCTGGCAGCAGGCCACGCTGATGGCGCAAGGAGTCGCCGAGCAGGCTCTTGATAGCCAGCGGCAGGTGCTCGCCGAGGAGCGCGAAGCACTGGGAGCGCTGGAAGCTCGCGCCCGTCTGGAGGTAGTCCAGGCACAGCAGCAGACCGCTGAGGCAGTCATCACCCGGCAACGCGTGGAAACCCGTCTAGCCGATCTGGAACAGTTGCTGGGTCAGCGCCAGGCGCAAATCGACGATCTGCGCGCCCAACGCGACGAGCTGCAGGCGCAGCGTGACGAATCCCACGCGCATCTGATCGAGGTCCGGCAGCAGTTGCATAACAGTCGGGAGCAGGCCGAGCAGGCGCGGATAGAGCAGCAGCGGTACACTCGGGATGTGGAGGACCGAGCCTATCGCGAGATCGATCGGGTACGCGAGGAGTACAAGGTGGTCGCGGGCCAACTCAAGGAGCTCAATCAGCGCCAGCACAGCCTTCAGCAAACCCTGCTGGCCGGTCAGATCGAGCTGACCGAAACGCGCGAACAGCGGGCCATGGCGCACGCGCAACTCCAAGCCCTGCGGGGTGAGCAAGAACAACGGCAACAGCTACTGGCCGACTTGACTCAACGCGGCGAGGCATTGCAACAGCAACTGCAGCAGGCTCATCAGGACATCCTCAGTGCGCGGGAACAGTCAGCGGCGGCGACAGCCCGGGCAGACGCGCTGGCCCAGCAGCTCGCCACCGCCCAAGCGGTGCCAAACAAAGCGCGTGCACCGCGCAAGCCCGTCTGACCCGGCATATTTATTTCTTAATTTCACTGGCAGCGGACGACTGCCTTGTACCAGGAAGTGCCATGGACATCAGCACCCTTATAAAAGTGATCGCCGCCGTAGGCGCTATTTTGACGGCGGCCAAGGTAATCCACGAGTTTTCCCTCGGCGGTCAGGCGCGGCGTCGTGAGGAATACCGCTTCGCCAAAGAGTTTCTCAACGACCTCCATGCGCCAGAAGGGGGCGACAAACTTCATCCATTGGCGGTTGAGCGCGGCCTATATGCCATTGCGGGCACGGCCAGCATTTGCCCGGAAGATGTCGAATATTTGCTGACGCTGGCATCGCCGGATCGCGCACTCAAGGATTTTGCAGCGTCGCGGGTCTACGTCGAAATTGATCACAAGCTGCAGCGGGTGCAGTTCAAAACTAAATACCGCAGCGGGTTTTCTCGCGGTTTGCGCAAGATCGGCTGGCTCCTGTGCTATTTCGGCGCCTCGATTCTCGCGGCCTCGCCTTTATTGCTGGCCGGTCACTCGGACTATTCGTCGCGCTTTATGTGGTTGGCCGTGGTGACGCTGCCTTGCGGCGGTCTGTATGCCTACCTGGCGCTGCGCGATTACATCAGGATCACCCGCGCAGAAACCTTGGTAACGGATCAGAAGAAGCACCGCTTGACCATCCAGGTGCACCACGCCCAGCGCTAAATACGGCATCCAACTGATGGTCAACGGTGGCTCAAGCGCGCATCTTGCGGGGCGGGGCCGGCCGGGCGTGGCTAGACGAAGGATCGTTGCCGATGGCGCCCACGCCGCCGTTCATCCCTAGGGGCCGCCCAGCCGCGAATCAGGCGAAGCGCACTTCCGGCAAGGGATCCTGTTTGGCCTCCGCCACGATGCGATCAAGCTCCGCACAGGAATCTTCGCGGTTTGCGATGAGGCTGCGGGCCAACTGCACACATTTGGTCCTGACGATTGAAATTGCTACCGCCGCATGGCCAACGTCGTCACTTGTCTCATAGCGGGTGCTATCAAAGACCACCGGCAGGGTGTCGATCACCGATCCGGTCTCCTCGGTCGAGAGCTGGCCGCGCTCATGAAGGGTGCGCAATGCCTCAATGATTTCCGACAGCGCATCCAGGCGTTGGGCGCCAAAAATCAAGACCAGCAGATGGACCAGGCGGCGTGTGATCGGGCTATCGGCTCTCGCACGCCATTCCCGGACCGCGTAAGCGGCGTGGGCCACGAACTTGGGGTCTTGATGTTGCAGGGCAAGCCGCAAGGTTTTCTCGACGAGCGTGGCGACAGGGTCAGAGTCGGCGAAGTAGATCAGCCCGACCAAGGCACCCGGCCCTTGAACCTCTCGGTAAAACAGGTCGAGTTGGGCAAACATCGTTTCGTTCGGCAGTCCCCTTAGGTGCGGCACTACCACCAAACCCAACGCTTTACTGATCAACGCTGCTTTGCGTTGCTCTCCACCAAACGTGAACGCCATTTCCAGCTGACTTTGAGATTTGGGACGCCAACGCGTCATCAGGTCGAAGTACCGTTGTGCTTGCTCGGCGCTGGGTTTGATACCTGCGGTGGCAGACCCCACCGAGTTGATCAGATCTTCCAGCAAGGCGTCTTCGAACAAACCCGGCGAACCTGCGTCGAACAGCTTCGCGCTCAACTGATTTTTCAGCGCCTCTGGCTGATGGCTCGGAAGTTTCAACAGCGCATGGGCGAACAATTGGTTGGCGCCCTGCAGGCTAGGATTGGCGGGATCGCTACCCCACAATTGCTGAAGTAAGCGATCGCGCTCTGCGGGAGTAAGGTAGTTTGCCTCGAGCAATGGGAGCAGCCTGACCAAGGCTTTACTGCAGTCCCTGCTTTCGGCGTTCACCGATTGGATGATCTGCGCAATCCGCCGCTCGATAACAGGGTTCGCCGGGCGTACCCCCGGTTTTTCGATCACCGGATTCGGCCAACCGCTGTTCGCGCTGAGACCGATCTCGTGCGGCAATGGCACCTCCAGTGCCTGCTGGAGCAAGCTGGAATGCTCATCCTCGGGAACACTTTCCAGCGAGTAGCGCATCAGGTGCTGCAGGGCGTCTTTCAGCCAGAGGTGTTGCAGGGCAGGCTGTTGACAGAGTTCGGTGGCCAGGATGAACAACTCCCGGGACCGTTCAGGAGGCAGGCGAACGCTGATGCGCGCCAAGATTTCGATGAGCACGCGCAGATAGCTCAATCCAGTGCGCCCGGCAGCTGCTGTTCGCTCGACGGTCCTGGCTTTCCAGTAATCGATCGCGCGCAGGCACTGTTCGACGAGCTGTTCAACCTGTACATACTCAAAGCGGGCAACCCTGAGCCTGCTGAACGATTTCTTGATGATGTCGGCGGTCTCTATGCTCGCGCCCCGCACGGCAAGCGAAAAGCTATAGCGCCCCGCAACGCCCTCCAACTCGACCAATTTGTCTGCCTGGCGGGCGAACAGATTGGTTTGCTGCCAGCGCAGTGGTATGCCTACCGTATCCAACACTCCTGTCATGACAACCAGGGGGTGTGCACCGCTGGTAAAGGACACGCTGTTGGACCCATCGCGATAGCTGCCAGGGGCAAAGTTGGGCACGACTGCGTGCTCTTTTCGTTGTTGGTCAACAGCATCATCGATACTGGTCTTCAAATCCTCCAGCATCGTCCCTGGATCGCATCGGTGATCGCGATAGAGAGAGGGGAAGGGGATCCGCTGCTCCGCCAGTCCCAGCACATGATAAAGCCAATGGGCCCAAGCGAGTCGCGATAGCAGGAACAGTGAGCGCCGGTTTTGGTGATGAAGCACAAGCAGTTCGCGGTAGGCCTGCGCGACCAGTTGGTTAGCTTCATCGAACGCGCCGAGCTCAACCAACAACGAGGCTTTGCGCAGCTTCCACCAAGGTTCGTCGATGGACATGTGGCCACATTGCGCCTGCAACTCCTCAAAGTCGAACGCATCCCGTGCGCGAATGGCGCGGTAGTACGCCAACTCGTTTGCCGCGTCGGCCCAATGTTTGGCGTTCGACGTAATAAACGTCTCCACACCTTTCCACGAGTCGGAGCCTTCATCGGCCCAGCGCTGGTTTTTCAGCAGCAGCACTGCACCCTCCAGGCGCTCCCGTTTGGAAAGCGGGCTTTGTTCGTCAAGCACGGTTTCCAGCAGCAGTTCGGAAAACTCGGTATCGAGCAGATCGTGTGTCAGGCCACTGCGCCAGATACGCTCGTAGATCAGTCGAGCGCGCAGTTGATCTGGCAGCCGCCGCAGGATACGGGCTGAGAAAGCATGGAAATTGGTCTGTTCAAGCACGCGATCTTGCAGGCTGGCCGGCAAGACCAACCACCCAGGGAAGGTGTTGCGGTCCGCCTGTAAGGTGGCAAGGCTGTCTTCGAACCACTTGTAATTTTGTTCCTGCAGGAACGCTTCAATGTGCTGGTTCTGTTTGACGGGGTGGTTGAGATAAGCCGGCGACCAAGCACTCTCCGCCCTGGGCTTCAGGTCGAGGAGGGCTTGGAGAAATAGCTTGGTTGCTTCACGGTGAGCCATCCGGGTCATCGTAGTCGGCGACCAGCGCGCTCAAATCGATGGGGGCGATATTGATCGATTCGAGGTACTTACGCTTGGCCGCGTTGAGCCCAAGCGCCCCTACCAGGTAGATGCGACGGGCCTGTCCGGCCAGGTGATCACGGACCCAGCCCGCCCAAGCGAGGAAATTGGGATCCTCGCCGGAAAACCCCAGTAAGCAGAGCTCGTTTTCAATGAACACTTGCCGGGCATAGTTGACGAATGCCGCATAGCGAGCGGGATATGTGCGGTAATCTTCCTGGGTAAACACCAGGTGGTTATCGAGGACGATGGTGCCATGCAGTTTGACAATGCGGGGAGACCTGGCACTTGCCAGGTCTTCCTGTTTACGTACCACCCCATAGATCCGCTCCGGCACTGTCGCTGCGGCCCGCTCCAGTAAGGTATCCCAATTGGTAGTCAACACCTCCGACCACGGCAGCCGCAGCAACTCGTCATGCAGCGCACCGGGCTGGAATGCCTGATCATTGATGGCGGTTTTCAGGCTGTCATGCATCGACTGCGGGCCGAAAAACGCCTGATATTCTTCCGCCAGCCGTAAAGCGTCGGAGCTCGTAGAGCCCAGTTCTGCACCCAGTTTTGCGCAGAGTTCAAACCACAAGGGCATTTTTTGCGCCGGATTACCACTGATGGCGGCGCTCCGGCTAAAACCTGCACCTACCATAATAGCTGCGCCGTGGAACGTGCCATCTTGCTGCCAAAGTGCCGCTGCGAGTTTCTTGAGCGCTGCGGAATCCGCTAACTGATTTACATCCACGTCCCTTGTATCCCTGTTCCGTATCCAGATTAGTGAAGACGTCTGCTCGCTGGCATTGCCAGCTATCGCTTGGCGATGCGCGAGCACGGGTGGCGGGACGTCTTTGTCAACAGTCAGTCACCGGCACGCGTGGTTCCTGCGGCACAGGCCAAGAGCTGTTACGGCATTGTGCCACCCTCGACTCTGGGATCCAATTGGGTCATCGAGTGAATAGCGTGCTCATTGAGTGGGCCTGCACTCAATGTGGAACGCACGCTCCGACTGGCATGCTGCGCTTCACCTTCATTGGGAGGACCACGTAATCATCGGACAACAGGGTCAGCTATCCCAACCGTGCTCGACGGCGGCATACCGTGTGGCAGGGGCGCCGTATCTGGGTGACGAAAATGAAGTCGGCACGCTATGACTTGGAGCGCTACCTTGTCTCTGTTGATGCGCTGCGTGCCCGCGGGCCGACGCCAGCGGGCGCCGCAACATGCAATGGCCATTTCTTAGCCATCACTTCCTGAGTGGTGCTAAATTCTGGGGCGCCGTGTTTTGCGACACTCAGCACATCCACATGAGGATTCGTCGTGGTACGTTCCCTTCGTAAAGTCAGCCTTGAAGGCGCGCGGTATTGCCGGCGCCCAGCGGTAGAAGCCGAGATCCAAGAGTTGATGAGCGCCAGTGTCAGTGAGCTTGAACGAAGGGCCTCACTCTGGCCGTCTTCGGCTCCAGGCTTTGTCTCCCCAGAAGCGCTGCTGTATTTCGTGCGTAATGCCGAACACAGCCGGCACCGTCAGCGACTGCTCGAACAGCTGCTCCAGCGGATCGTGTATCGCCTGCCGCGCGTCGGGGGCGGTGAGGGTCATACCGATTCTTTAATCAGGACCAACATTCGAGACGATGTCATCGATCATTTCATCGATCTGCTGTTGAGCGATCAGGCTGCTTACGATGAGCGCCTCGACTATTACGAGGTCAATTTTAATTCGGCCATTGTCAAGGATCGAAGAGACGCCAGTGTTCGCCACCGACGACACGAACACCGCAGCCAGGCACTGGGTGATGAGGGGCTGGAGATTTCTGTCGCCGTTGAGGCCGCTGTCGGTGGTTATGATCCGTTCCAACCCGAAGAGCTTGATAAAGAGAATTACCGGCTATGGCTCGACGAGGCGATTGATGAGCTACCTGAACTTCAACAAAGAATCGTCCAAATGGTCCGCGAAGACATTCCCATAGACTCTAAGGATCCGACGGCTGTTACCATCAGCCGTATCTTAGGCAAAAGTGAAAAAACCATCCGGACGCACCGAGACAAGGCGCTTGCCGCACTGCGCCTACGCCTCGATCGCAAGGGGACATTGTGATGACCAAGCCCGTGCAGGTGACCCGCGATGACGTATTGAGCGCATTCGCGATGGATTTCGTGCCAGGAGGGGGCGTGCTGCGTCAATACCTGGCGAACTACCCCCAATATGCTATCGACCTCGTCGACCTCGCCAGTGAGCTTTCTCGGGAAATCGCCGATGAGCGTCCGCTGGTTGAGGAGGAGCGGGCGGTAGTCAGCGCCAAGCTGGCACGTTTTCAAGAACCAGGTCTCACCCTAGAAGCATTGCAATCCGCTTCGCCGAAAACCTTTACGGCGGCAGCCGGGGCGCTAGGTCTGCCCATGCAGGTTGGTGTTGCCCTGCGTGAGCGGCGCGTGGAAGTGGAAACGCTGCCGGCCAGATTCCTTGCCTCCTTGGCGTTGACCTTGAAGGCGCCGGTCGAAGTGGTTAGGGCATTTCTCGAACTGCCGGTACAAGCCTCAGTACTCCGTGCAAGCAAATCGGATGACAAGCCTGTCCAGGCTACAAAAATCCCTTTCGAACGGCTATTGCGAGAGGCGGGCGTGGATGAAACGACCCTATCCGGTATGCTCAATGAGGAAGATTGAGGATGGACGCGATCGAACTGGCTAGACAGTATGCCCAGCAACTTCACGATACGGCTGTCGCGCATGGCACTGATCCCTGGTGCTCGTACGAGCTCGTTGCCGCAGTGGCGACAGCCCGGGGCCTGACAATCGAAACATGCCTGCCGGGCGCCGCGATTCTCGACGGGGCCAAAGCGACCTTCGACGCGGGCTACGGGTTGATAATGCATGAGAATTCGGGAACGCCGTTCGAACAGGCGTTTCTGGTCGCGCACGAGCTCGGCCATGCGGTACTGGGTGATGGTGAGGAAGAAGATTGCCGCGCCTTTTCTGTCGATCCTGCTCGTAGCGCCGAGGCCGCACCGGTCGGCATGGAACGTGTCGTTGATTACAGTCGCCGTCAACGCCGCGAGGTGCAGATGGACTTGTTTGCGCGAGAACTGCTGCTACCGCGGGCGCGGGCCATCGACCTGCACATCAGTCAAGGACAGACCTGCTCGCAGATCGCCAGCCGGCTGGGTGCTCCCTTTGATGTCGTTGCGCAGCAAATGTTCGATGCGCTTCTGCTCCCGGCGGTCCCCCCGGTTGTCGCGAAGGCACCGGCGGAAATACCGCTGAACGCAAAGCAGCGTACAGCAGCTGGTCACCGTGGTGTCGCCTTTCTCCTGCAAGCAGGGCCAGGGACCGGAAAAACTCGTACCTTGGTCGCGCGCGTGGAGAGTTTGCTGGATGAAGGCGTGGATCCCAGGCGCATTCTGCTGCTGACGTTCTCGAACAAAGCGGCAGCAGAGATGGCAGAACGCATCGCGCTCAACCGGCCCAAGGGGGCGGCTGCACTGTGCATCAGTACGTTCCACAGTTTCGGTTTGGACATTCTCAGGCGATTCAATGATCGCTGCGGTTTACCGGACAATCCTCGGTTGATGGATAGAAGCGAGGCTGTGGAGTTACTTGAGCAGGAGTTTCCGCGCCTGGGTCTGAAGCACTACCGTAACCTCTATGATCCTTCACAAACGGTCGCTGACATTCTCAGTGCAATTTCGCGTGCCAAGGACGAGGTGATCGACGCAGCAGGATATCTTGAACTGGCCGGCACCATGCTAGCCAACGCGGGTGAGGCGGGCCAGGTCGTGGCCGCAGAGAAGGCGGCAGAGGTTGGCACAGTCTATGCGCGTTATGAAGAGCTGAAAGCGCAAGCTCAGTGTGTCGATTTTGGGGATCTGGTCATGCGCCCGGTTCAGCTGCTGGAGTCTGACCCCTCGGTGTGTCGTCAGCTTCAGGCTGACTACGACCATATCCTGGTCGACGAATACCAAGACGTGAACCGCAGCAGTGTTCGGCTGTTAACGGCCTTGACGCCGGCGGGGAACAACCTGTGGGTGGTAGGGGACGCCAAGCAGTCGATCTATCGGTTCCGCGGGGCCTCGGCCTTCAGCATGGCACGCTTTGGCCGTGAGGACTTTCCCGGTGCCGAGCGTGACAGCCTTGAAATCAACTATCGCTCCTCTGCCGAGATCGTCGGCGCATTTTCTTCGTTTGCCTCGGGCATGCCTAGCGGTGCAGGTGCAGAGGCGCTGACGGCCGACCGTGGCCCAAGCGGCATCCTGCCAGAGGTCATCACCGTGGGCGAAACGGCCCTGCAGACCTCGGCGATTGCCGACAAGATTCTTCAGTTACAGGGCGTGGGCCTGCCGTACCGCGACCAGGCGGTGCTATGCCGTGGCAACGACCGGTTATCAAGTGTTGGGCGTGAGTTGGAGCGGGCGGGCATTCCGGTACTTTACCTGGGGAGTTTGTTCGAGCGTCCCGAAGTGAAAGATCTCATCGCGCTGCTGTCTCTGCTGACTGATCGGCGTGCAATGGGGCTGCTGCGCACGGCCTGCTGGTCGGAGTTCGCGATGAGTTTGGAGGACGTCGTTGGGGTCTTCGAGCACTTACGGCAGGCCAACGCCGAGCCGGGATATTGGCGGCAGGGTGTGCTGGCCGAAATCAGCCCAGCTGGGCAAGCTAGCCTCGCCCGCCTGGATGCAGCATTGACCGGCTTCGAGGCGACGTCCAACCCGTGGACCGTACTGGCGACTGTACTCTTGGACCGCAGCAGGGTAGTGGCAAGGCTCGCCGCATCGAGCAGTGTGTCTGAACAAGCCCGAGGCATTGCCATTTGGCAGTTCTTGAATTTTGTCCGGGCGCAACCTAACGGCAAGGGACTACCGATCCAACGGCTCTCTGATCGTGTGCGAAGATTGCTGCGCCTCCGAGACGACAGGGACCTGCGACAGCTCCCGGCGGCGGCGCAGGGGATCGACGCGGTACGGCTGATGACCATTCACGGCGCCAAAGGGCTGGAGTTCCCGGCGGTTCATCTCGCTGGCGTCAATAGCGACTCAATGCCAGGTGGTTACCGACCGTCAGCTTGCCCGCCACCGGCTGGTATGGTTCAAGGTAGCCAGGATAGCCCAGAAGATGGCGCACGGAGCGCCCACCACGAAGAGCAGGAGTGCCTGTTCTTTGTAGCAATGTCTAGAGCGCAGCACCACCTCATTTTCTATGGGGCCACCGCCAACGCGAATGGTCGGAATAGGCCGATGTCCCCCTTCATCGAGCGAATTGGACCAGCTCAACGGCGTGCCGTGCAGCCGGCTACGGCAATTCCTCCCGATCCAGGCGCGGCGCCGGTGGTGATGTCCCTCAGCGGCACGCCGCGGTTTAGTGCTGACGCGGTCGCGCTGTACGATTCCTGTCCGCGTCGGTTTCTCTACACGCATTTGCTGCAGGTAGGCGGGCGGCGGCGGATGAGTGCTTTCATGCTCATGCATGAAGCGATTCGGGACGTCTACCGAGGGATTGTTGCCGAGGGTAATGCGCCGTCAGCGGACTGGGAAGAGCGGCTTGAGGCTGCATTCACGGCCCAGGGGCTGCACGAGCATGGCTATGTGGATCACTACCGTGCCATGGCCGATGCAATGCTGCAGTATTTTGCGGCATCAAGGGCAGGCGTACTGATCGAACCTCCGGCGCAGTTAAGCACCGCGCAAGGCGGAGGTGTAATCGAAGTTCGCCCCGACGATGTGATCGTACGTGACGGCAAGCGAATCATACGCCGGGTGCGCACCGGGCACGCCCCCAAGACTGATAGCAAGGATGTCGGTGCCGCCGCAGTGATCCTCGCCACTCAGGACGCGTATCCAGGGGCACAGGTCGAACTCGTGTTCCTAGCCGATGGACAAAGTCAACCGCTGCTACTCAGCAGAACGGAATTGCGCAATCGCCAAGTGAAATTGCAGAACATTTTCACGGGGATCCGGGAGGGTCAGTTTCAGGCCGTCACCTCGGACGCCACGTGCCCCAACTGTCCTGCCTTCTACGTGTGTGGAGCGATTCCTCCCGGGACGCTTTCAAAAAATTTCTTAAAATAGTTTACCGGCCAAGCCCGCAGGGTCCGATTAGTGAGATGTAGGCGAGAAAATTCTCGCCCCATTTTACTAAGGGGATCGTATGAACAACCTTCAGATCGACGACGTAGGCGAAGCGATTCGCGAGGGACGTCCGTTGCGAGAGGCAGCGGCCTATCGCATCCGCTTCGGCTTGGAAGGCCTCGACTTTCGCAGTGTCGATGTGCCTGATCCAGTACCTACCGGCCGGCAAATTCTGCAAAGCGCGGGGCTGGATAGTCGGGGCGACTACCTGCTCTTTGCCCTGCTCACATCCGGCGACTTCGAAGACATTCGTCTCGACGAAACCACGGACCTACGCGGCAAGGGGGCAGAGCGATTCATCGCTTTCAAGTCTGATCGCGATTTCAAATTCGCCTTGAACGATCGCCAGTTGGCTTGGGGCAACCCGGCACTGCCGGCCGCAGTTCTCTACGAGCTGGCTGGCATCTCAGCTGATCAGGCGATCTTTTTGGAGGTTCGAGGGGGCACAGATCGCCTCATCGAGCCAGAAGACACCATTGATCTTGCTGCCCCCGGCATCGAGCGATTCATCACCGCTGCGCGCCCGCATAAGACCTACGTGATTATCGTCAACGCCGTGGAAGAGACGGTGCCAGACAAGCATGTCTCCTTCGAGCAGGTAGTAAGCCTTTCGCATCCAGATGCGCCGGCCGAGAGCAATGTCACCTTCTCGATGACCTACCGTAATGCCGCTTCCTTCCCGCACGCGGGTGAATTGGGCGCTGGCGGTTCAGTTGAAGTCAAAAAACAGGGGACGATCTTCAATGTCACACGCACTGTTCAGTCTTAATCCTGATCTGTCTCGACTGCGTACAGAAGGTTATTTCGTGCGCATCATTGGAAACCTTCTCGTCATGTCAGAGGTGCCTTACGTGGATGCAGAGCGCCGTGTTCGCACTGGAACACTGATTTCCAGTCTGGAACTCGCTGGCGATCAGACACGCAAACCCGAGACGCATGTCATCCATTGGGATGGCGACTTCCCCTGCAATGCTGAGGGGGTACCGCTGTCGGCCATTGCGCATGTTTCAGCGAATACGGATCTAGGCCACGGGCTTATCGCTCGGCATAGCTTTTCGAGCAAGCCAGGGCCTGACGGCTACCCGGACTACTACACCAAGATGGTCACTTACGCGACCATCTTGGCGGGCCCGGCCGCTGTCCGGCAGCCTGGACTGAGTCCTCGCTTGCTGCAGGTCGAGGATGATGCAGATGAGCCCAGCGTGTTCCATTACCTGGATACCGCTTCGAGCCGCGCAGGGCTAGGCGCCTTGGCTAGCAAGCTGGAAAACGAAGTGGTTGGCATTGTGGGGGCCGGGGGGACGGGCAGCTATATCCTCGATTTGCTGGCGAAAACACCGGTGAAGCAGATACGGCTCTTTGACGATGATGACTTCCTTTCGCACAACGCCTTCCGCGCACCTGGTGCACCGTCGCTTGACGAGTTGCGCAGCACTCCCAAGAAAGTGCACTACCTCCAAGGCATTTACGAACGGATGCACCGGGGGATTGTTGCGCACGCGGTGAAATTAGACGCGGCTACATTGGGGCTGTTGGATGGAGTAACTTTCGCCTTCATCAGCATGGACGCCGGTGCAGCGAAACGCGCGGTTGTGTCAAAACTGGAAATGCTTGGCGCCCCCTTCATCGATGTTGGGATGGGACTCGAACTGACCAATGGTAGCTTGGGTGGGATTTTACGGACGACAACCAGTACGCCGGCAAAGCGCGAACATGTTCACGACGGGCGCGTGGCCTTCGCCGGTGGTGGAGGGCAAGACATCTATGCCTCCAACATTCAAGTGGCGGACCTCAATGCGCTCAATGCCTGCCTGGCAGTCATCAAATGGAAAAAACTGCGCGGGTTCTACCGGGATTTGGAAGGCGAGCACCATACCACGTACACGACGGACGGCAGCTTACTACTCAACGGAGATCACGGTTGATGCACCATCAAAGACTTGAACATCGCTTTGTGACGCACGTGCCCCGTGATCTCGAAGCGGGTGTCCTGTACATATCAATGGACTACGCCACCGCAGTGCATGCGTGCTGCTGCGGTTGCGGCGAACGGGTTGTCACGCCGTTCACGCCGACTGACTGGCGGCTGACGTTTGATGGTGAGTCCGTGACGCTTCACCCTTCTATAGGCAACTGGAATCAGAACTGTCGATCGCACTATGTGATTCGACAGAATCGCGTTCTACAGGCCGGCCCCTGGTCGCCGGCTCAAGTGGAGGCAGAACGATTGCGTGATAAGAGAGCCAAGGCGGCTCACTACGGCCAACGCGAGGCAGGCCAGGTTGACCAGGCGCGACCTGCACTGCATGTTGATACCACTCAAGAGCAGCAGGCCTCCACCAGTATCTGGACCCAGCTCAAAGCTTGGTTTCAACGTTGAAGCCAGTGCACGTAATCTTCAGTACCAAGCTCGATGCTACTGATTACGCCCACCACGCAGATCGCACGTGGCACAGGGTTACTCGGCAGGTGACATCACCGGGTAGCGGGGTCTGGTCCACCGCGTTTATTTTGGTCGAGGGCGTCGATGGCGTCGATCTCCGAGTCGGTTAGGCTGAAGTCGAAAATGTCGGCGTTTTCGGTGATCCGTTCAGCTCTCACAGATTTAGGGATGACTGCGACACCGCGCTGCAGATGCCAGCGCAAGATGAACTGCGCCGCAGTTCTGCGATGGTTCTCGGCCAATTCGATGATCACTGGGTGAATCAGACTTGCCCGCCTGCTACACCGAAGACTGCGACGAAACGGGCCAAGGCCGTTTCGGTGCCGGCGCGCATGTCCATGGGCTCGGTGGCCAGCCAGATGATATCGATGCGAATCATTTGATGACACCGCGAATCAAGCGTGCGCAGCCATCAGGATCGACAGTGGGCCAGGTCACCGTGAGCGTTTGTTGTTTGAAAGGAATTTCAATACGCGCCAACGTTGGCTGGGCAGGTGCAGATTCGGGCTTCATCGTCAGCGGCACGAATGCCGGTAACGCGTCCGGTTGACGGTCACGATAGAGCGGTATCCATTTGCGCGCCAGGTTGGCATTGATGCCATCGCGCAGCGCGATGCTGGCTATCGACACGTCAGGTTGGAGACATTTCACTGCACGCCTGAGCGCGCGACCACACCTGGCTTACGCTGCTGGTTCTCGTCGTTCGGTTTTAGGATGGAAGAACAGCGGTTCAAGGTCATCCAGTTGCAACGAGTGGTAGGAGTACCCGTCCACCTAAAATGCAGTTAATGTTCTGATGGAATCGTGCCTAGCCCAAACAGTAGCCTGCATATCGCTTAGCGTGTCCATACAGAAAATCGGGAGTTGGAGTCATCTATGTCTGTCGCTGAGTCTATTGCTAAACGGGTCAAGCACATGAGAAAGGGGAAACCCTTTACCAAAGCTCTTTTTGCAGATGAGGGCTCTCGCACTTCGGTTAATAAAGCACTGTCTCGAATGGCGCGCAGCGGCTTGTTGGAGCGCGTGGCTCGCGGCATTTACATGCGACCTAGAATAAGTGAGTATACTGGTAAGAATGTTCGAGCTAATCCGATAATAGTCATGGAAACGGTTGCAAAGGCCAGCGGCGAGACAATTCAGATTCATGGCGCGGAAGCTGTACGAAGACTGGGACTTAGCACCCAGATGCAGGTTCTACCAACTTACTACACCAGCGGGTCGACACGAGAAATCAAGATGGGTAACGCGGTAGTTCGGTTGCGTCATTCGTCTTGGCAACGTCTCCAGCAAGCTGGTACCCAAGCGGGTTTAGCCTTGACTGCGCTGTTTTATCTTGGGAAAGAAGGAGTGACTGACCAAGTCACCGGTAAGATCCTTTGCTCGCTTAGCGCTGAGGAATACAGCAAGCTCATGGCCTGCAAGATGCCCAAGTGGATGCGGAAGGTATTGGCCGGGTTTTCACGGGAATGATCAGCGACAGAAGCGGTCACAGCACTTCTGTGCATTTACCAGGCTTTGCTCACCGCATCTTTTCTGTGGGTCCTGCCAATAACCCTACTGGTTCGGCATCCCGACCAGCAGCTACTGCTTTTGAGAGAAATCTTCCACTCCGGCACGCATAGGATTCAGATTCTAAGATAGATTTGGCCTCTTGAATAAATTGCGCTTGGAGCTTCCATTTTGAGGTTTTGATCTTACGGCGCCCTTTCATAATATCTCCGTCATCGCCGATCCCGACACAGGTTCCACAAAATGATGGAACACTCTTTGACCTTCCTATCTCGTCTCCAAGGACTGACTAGCGCTGGAGGTCACGCTCAGCCGAAAACAGAATGCTATAGGGCGCCAAATTCTTATCAAGATCGTCCCTCAGCGAATAAATGGTCCCGCTTGCCACTTGATAGACGAGAACGTTTGATCCGTCCTGGGGGTCGGTAGCGATCCCTGCCATCGTCAGTGGCTCCATAAGCCAGCTTGATTGTTTATTGACGTGGGGAGGGGTTACCAGTTGAACCTCTTCAACCCACACACAATCCGACTGCGCATCGATGAACTGTTTCAGTTCATGTGCATGGTACATCATTAGCATGCTGGCAAAATTTTCACGCCCCGACCTATGCACAACCTGCATATAAAACCACGGCATTATCAGTTCCTGCTCAACGAAGCTCCACACCCTTTGCCCGGCGAGTGACGCGGGCTCATCTGGCAGGTCGAACGCAATTTCCGCGCGCGGATAGGTAGTGAACATGGCAACCCCCTAAAATGAACACTATAGATTGTAGCCCTATAGGATTCGATAGCGCTTCATCGTTCCTTTTGTGGGAACGTAAAATTGGAACTCAGCATCGCGTTCGGCCTTGCGCTCAAAAAGGTTCGAAACAGCAGAAATCTCACGCAAGAGGATTTCTCTACCGTGAGCAGCCGTACGTATCTCAGCTCGCTGGAACGAGGCCTGAAAAGCCCTACGCTGGAGAAAATCAATCAGCTAGCAGGTACGCTCGACGTGCACCCGCTCACCATCCTCGTAGCCACATACGTCACGCGGGACGCCGACCTGGACGTTGAGGGTCTTTTTCAGACAGTCAAAGATGAATTGGCCGAGATGAGCTCTTTCCAAGACCTCTCTCAATGACGCGCTAGCGCCTATCGCTGAACCCGGGATGAGTGAGCGCATGCCATCGCTGGGCATGGAGGTCTCTGAGGGTTCGGCGTGATCAAAAGGGGCAGGGCAGAAGTACATCGTTGGCTACCACCAGATTGAGAGGCATAAGATCTGCCGGGTGTCTGGTGTGCAGGGATACACTGTTGACGCAGTCTTGCCTCTTCAACGTTAGGTTCGGCCACATCAGCTGATTGGAGCCTATGGAGCATGAAAATGACTATTGGTAGACCCCCAGCTCGACTCGTCCTAGGTAGTCTTCAATTGCTCTATATCCAAGTGGGTTATCTACCAGAGTGAGAGGAACCAGACCTGCCAAGTGTCTGCAGGGTTTTTGAAGCCACTCTTCGGCAAGCGGCAGACTGCCGAAAACCTTGGCTGCCTGCTCAAGAACCCTGGCGAATTGAAAGGCTATTGCGCTCTGTGAAGCGTTGAGTCTTAAGCTGCCGTCATCAGTCTTGTGTGGCTTCGACTTGCCCAAAATTCGATCAATTACCTTTGACGAGGCGTAGAGCTTGGAAATGGAGATCATGGCGCGTACGTCTTGCAGCGCGAAACCATCTTTTACCAACAAGAAAATGTTGAGCTGGCTCAAATGCTCGGTTTTGATCTGAGTCAGGCAATCCGTTGGATTCCGAAACTCGGGAGGTGAAATGGGCATCTGGGCACGAGGAGAAACCATAGGGTTCACTGGTCACGTTAGTGATGGAATGGGTGTAGGTCCATTGTAGTTGGATTGAACTGAAGGTTGGTCGTGTGGAGAGAGAATTTCGAAATTGAGCATTTTCGGGCGAGGCTGTTCTAAATTTTCGCTAAAAAACTCCAAGTGCTTGCGAGTCTCATAGGAAAAGTTCCGAAATTCCGAAGTCGCGAGATCCAGCAGTGGCATGTTGATTATCGCGCACGGCTCCATACAGACGATTTAACATAATATGCATTATGGGTAAGTTTATATTCCAGTACGGCACCGTGGATGGCCAGATATCAAACCAGCACAAACTCCTCATTCATCCAGACCGGTGGATTCGTTGATCCAGGTTAAGGTTGGCTCAAACTGCCTTGAGTAAAATGCGGGCTCCGCACCCTCACGGGGAATCTGGCATGACCATCATCGTAACCGGTGCCGCTGGTTTCATCGGCAGTAATCTCGTTCAGGCACTCAACCAACGCAACGAAACCGAGATCATCGCCGTCGACGACCTGACCGATGGCGACAAATTCTGCAACCTGGCCGACAGTGAGATTGCCGACTACCTGGACAGGGACGATTTTCTTGATCGGTTCGGTCGCGGCCAGTTCGGCCAGGTACGCGCCGTTCTGCACCAGGGTGCGTGTTCAAGCACCGTCGAAGCTGACGGCCGTTTCATGATGGACAATAACTACCGGTTCAGTCGCGAATTGCTGGCGTCTGCTGGGCACCAACAGATCCCACTGTTATATGCATCATCGGCAGCTGTGTATGGTGCAGGACAGGATTTTCGCGAACAACGTGAGTGTGAGCGCCCGCTAAACGTCTATGGCTACTCCAAGTTCCTGTTTGATCAACAGGTGCGCCGGCAGCTGGCAACGGCGCGCAGCCAGATCGTTGGTTTGCGTTACTTCAACGTCTATGGCCCCCATGAACAGCACAAAGGTGCGATGGCTTCAGTGGCCCTGCACTGCTTCAACCAGTACCAGGCCCGTGGAAAAGTCAGTCTGTTCGGCAGCTATGGGGACTATCCCAGCGGTGGTCATCTGCGTGATTTCGTCTCTGTGGATGATGTGGTCAATGTCAATATGTTCTTCCTTGAGCGCCCACAGTTGAGCGGTATCTTCAATGTCGGCAGTGGTCGCGCCCAGCCGTTCAATGACGTTGCTTTGGCTGTGATCAATCGGCTGCGCGAGCAGAAAGACCAACCGCCCTTGTCGCTCGAGATGGCCTTGCTTGAGGGTGTACTTGAGTACAGCGAGTTTCCTGATCATTTGCGTGGCAAATACCAGTGCTACACCTGTGCCAACCTGGAGCGCTTGCGCGCTGCCGGTTACAAGGCACCTACATTGACAGTCCAGCAAGGCGTAGCCCGCTACTGCGACTGGTTGCAAAGTACCCAAAGCCCGCCGCCTGCTCCATTCAAGCAGACGGCGGCAGCTTGATATTGCTTTACTTCCTGAAATGGGAGTGATTATTTCTTTGGTTTTATGTGTATTTGAGCTTTTATTGCTGATAACTACACTAAATAGTCATTTAGCGTAGTTATCAAATAGTGGCCTGACTACAACATGTTTGCTCAGGCCAAACCACCAAAACGCTTGTAGAAACTCTCGTTCACATCCGGCAAAGGCCCATCTGCCGTCTCCAGCGCTGCATTCAGCCATTCCTCTGCCTTGGCAAATACCAGGCGATACAGGTTGCGGCACAACTGTCGCGCGGCCCTTCCCTCCCAGTCCCCCGGCAGCAGCTCGTCTGGCAGTTGCGGATCGCGCAGCAACAGCCGGCGATATTCGTGAATCAGCAGCGTGCGCGCCAGAAAGCAATCTTGAGCATCGAGCAGATGCTGCTCTTTCAAGCTCTGCCACAGCGGCCTGAACAGCTGGATGAATTCGCTGTACTGCTGCCCCAACTCATCGATGCGCCAGCTTTCCCGCACTTGGGCGCGCATGGCCTTGGACGCGAGTACCTCCTGGGTGTGGGTTTCGAAGACGATACTGTCGTCGCTCGCTTCCAGGTCACGCAGGGTTGCCGCCAGGTCAGCGCGGTCTGCCCGTGGGCAGCCAAGCAGGTTCGGCGCCATGACGCCGAACCCCTGCCACTCCAGCTCCTCACGCAAGGTCTTGCGCTTGCCAGCTTCGAGTTGCGATAGCAACACCAGCGTCCAGGCGCCATCCCAGGCTGGTTGGCTCGGGCTGTACACACGTTTGAAGGCTTTTTCGAAGCGGCGGCGGCCCGTGCCCGTCAGGCTGTAGTAACTGCGCCGACCAACCTTTTCAGCAGTGAGCCAACCCTCTTTGGTAAGGCGAAATATCGACGTGCGTATCAGCCGTTCATTGATGCCTATCGGCTCCAGCAGGTTGATCAGGCTACCCAGCCAAACGGTCCCGCCGTGGGGCTCGATGGCATCGCCGTACAGGGTGATGATCAGCGAGCTGGCGCGGATTGGCGTCTGCTCCTGAAAGCGAGTGATCAGGTGGTTCAGTGGGGCAAGATTGCTCATGGGCGAACTGTGCGCGGATAAAGCACCGACTATACCTGTGCGGCGGGCCGCCTGACCATTGCGTGACGCTACCAGGCTCATGCGGTCGCCTGGCCTTTGGGCCTCACACCCGTATCTTCCATGCGCGGGCGCCCTGGTTCGGCTTCGGCCAACGGCGTGCATTCGACCATGCTGTTCATGCAGCGCTGCGCCAGGTGCTGATACTCCGCAGTGCCGCGCTGCTTCCAGGCCAACTCCTGTTCGCTCAAGGGCCGTTTGACCTGAGCCGGCGATCCCATTACCAGGCTTTGCGCTTCACATGCGAAGGCGGCCTTGACGAACGCGGTCGCTGCGACGATGCAGCGTGGCGCGATATGGGCACCATCCATCACCACGGCGTTCATGCCGATCAAGGCGTCCTCTCCCACTTTGCAACCGTGCAACACCGCGCCATGACCGACATGCCCGTTTCGTTCGACCACTGTGTCGCCACCCGGAAAGCCATGCATTACACAGGTGTCCTGCAGGTTGGCGCCCTCCTCCAGCACGATGCGGCCGAAATCACCCCTGAGCGATGCCAGGGGGCCTATGTAGCAACGAGGGCCGACGATGACATCGCCGATCAGCACTGCACTTGGGTGCACGTAGGCTGTCGGGTGCACCACGGGGGTCAGGCCGTCCAGTCGATAACAAGGCATGGAAGCTCCAGAAATGATTTGAAATGTCATGGAATCTTGTATCACAAAATAATTGACCGTCAATCACTGCGGAGGTGTATCACTTTTCAATTTCTCGTAATTCGGTGAGAAAACAGGGTAAAAATCAGCAAAAAATGGGCTATTTACACCTAAATCACCATTTCTTATGTGCTGGCAGAAACGCCGATCGCCATGAAAAGGATACATAAAACATTTTTCAATGTTGCATTTGCGTATCGCGAAATGCATATACTGGCCTCACCTGGTCGTGATCCAGCATCACGCCCCTGCAAACAATTCCAAGAAATGCCGGCCCCACGATGTGCCGTGCGAGCAGCCAGAGGAACCCGACATGCCGCGATATCTCGATGTGCTGGCGCCGGAAAACGGCGTTCAGCTCATTACCCTGCAACGGCCCGAGGCGCTGAACGCCCTGTGCACCGAGTTACTGGCAGAGCTGGCCAATGCGCTGGATACAGCGGCCCAGGATGACCAGATCGGCGCTGTGGTGCTTACCGGTAGCCGCAAGGCATTCGCCGCAGGCGCCGACATCCGCGAAATGGCCGAGCGCGACCTGGTCGGCATCCTCAACGACCCTCGTGTAGCTCACTGGCAACGCATCGCAGCCTTTGCCAAACCGCTGATTGCTGCCGTCAACGGCTACGCCCTGGGTGGTGGTTGCGAACTGGTGATGTGTGCCGACATCGTCATCGCCGGCACCGACGCCCGCTTCGGCCAGCCGGAAATCAACCTCGGCATCATCCCCGGTGCCGGCGGTACCCAGCGGCTGTTGCGCGCCGTCGGCAAGCCGCTGGCCATGCAGATGGTGCTGACGGGCGAAGCCATCACTGCCCGTCACGCCCAGCAGGCCGGCCTGGTCAGCGAAATTACCCAGCCCGAACTTACCGTGGAGCGCGCCATGCAGGTTGCCCGCAGCATCGCCGCCAAGGCGCCGCTGGCAGTGCGCCTGGCAAAAGAGGCGCTGCTCAAGGCCGGTGATACCGACCTGGCCAGTGGCCTGCGCTTCGAACGCCATGCATTCACCCTGCTGGCCGGCACCGCCGACCGTGAAGAAGGCATTCGGGCCTTTCAGGAAAAGCGCCAGGCGCGTTTCCAAGGCCGCTGATCATCTATCCCTCGACTGACGGAGCGAGTCTGTCATGACTTTCCAGCACATCCTGTTTTCCATCGAGGACGGCGTCGCCCTCCTCTCCTTGAACCGCCCCGAGCAATTGAACAGCTTCAACACTGCCATGCACCTGGAAGTGCGCGAAGCGCTCAAGCAAGTGCGCCACAGCAGTGAAGTGCGGGTGCTGCTACTGACAGGCGAAGGCCGCGGCTTTTGCGCTGGCCAGGACTTGTCCGACCGCAATGTCGCCCCAGGCGCCGAAGTGCCGGACCTGGGCGAGTCGATCGACACGTTCTACAACCCGTTGGTGCGTACCCTGCGCGACCTGCCGCTACCGGTGATCTGTGCGGTAAATGGTGTGGCCGCCGGTGCCGGTGCCAACATCCCGCTCGCTTGCGACCTGGTGCTGGCTGCCCGCTCGGCCAGCTTCATCCAGGCATTTTGCAAGATTGGCCTGGTGCCGGACTCTGGGGGTACCTGGTTACTGCCGCGCCTGGTCGGCATGGCGCGTGCCAAAGCCCTGGCCATGCTGGGCGAGCGACTTGGCGCGGAACAGGCCCAGCAATGGGGGCTTATCCATCGCGTGGTAGACGATGCCGCACTGCGTGACGAAGCCCTTACCCTCGCCCGCCAGCTCGCTACCCAGCCCACCTACGGCCTGGCGCTGATCAAGCGCAGCCTCAACGCCAGTTTCGACAATGGCTTCGATGAGCAACTGGAACTGGAACGTGACCTGCAACGCTTAGCCGGGCGCAGCGAGGACTACCGTGAAGGCGTGAGCGCTTTCATGAACAAGCGCACACCCGCATTCAAGGGGCGCTGAACATGGGCGCACTCGCAAGCAATGTGCAGGTGGCGGTGATTGGTGCTGGTGCAATGGGGGCCGGCATTGCCCAGGTCGCGGCCCAGGCGGGTCACCCGGTGAAGCTTTACGACAACCGCCCGGGGGCAGCCGCCGAGGCAGTCGCCGGTATTGATCGGCAGCTCGCCCGGCTTGTGGAAAAAGGCAAGTTGCAGGCTGCCGAGCGTGAAACGATCAGCACCCGCCTGTGCCCGGTCGATACGCTAGAGGCATTGGCTGATGCTGGCCTGGTGATCGAAGCCATCGTCGAAAACCTGCAGGTCAAGCAGGCGTTGTTCAGCCAGCTCGAAGCCCTGTGCGCGGCGGATTGCATCATTGCCAGCAACACTTCGTCGCTGTCCATCACCAGCCTGGCTGCCGGCCTTGCACGCCCGCAGCAAGTGGTTGGCATGCACTTCTTCAACCCGGCACCGCTGATGGCGCTGGTCGAGGTGGTATCGGGCCTTGCAACCGAACCGGCCGTGGCCGCGTGCATCTACGATACCGCCCAGGCCTGGGGCAAACAGCCTGTACACACGCGCTCGACACCGGGCTTTATCGTCAACCGTGTGGCACGGCCTTTCTATGCCGAGAGCCTGCGCCTGCTACAGGAAGGAGCAGCCGATTGCGCCAGCCTTGATGCGCTGCTTCGCGATGCAGGTGGTTTCCGCATGGGGGCGTTCGAGCTGACCGACCTGATCGGCCACGACGTCAACTACGCAGTCACGTGCTCGGTGTTCGATGCTTTCTATGGGGACTTCCGCTTCCAGCCGTCACTGGTACAAAAAGAGCTCGTGGATGCCGGTCGCCTCGGTCGCAAGACTGGTCAAGGCTTCTATAGCTATGCCGAAGGCGCCGAGCGCCCGGCACCGGCCGAATTGCACAGCTCCACCAACGCCGAAGGCTGCGTTATCGAGGGGCAACTGGGTGTACTGCAGCCACTGGTCGAACGCCTGCGCCAGAACGGCATCGTCGTAACCCAGCGTGCCGGTAGCGGCGTGATCCAGGTCGGTGATGCCACCCTGGCATTGTCCGATGGCCGCCTCGCCAGTCAGCGCGCCCGTGAAGATGGCCTGCGCAACCTGGTGCTGCTCGATCTCGCACTGGATTACAGCACCGCTTCGCGTATTGCCATCAGTTGGTCGGCCGATACCACCGAAGCCGCGCGCGACCAGGCCGTGGCCCTGCTGCAGCGGGCCGGCCTCAAGGTCACTGCGGTCGCCGACCTGCCCGGCCTGGTCGTGCTGCGCACCGTGGCCATGCTCGCCAACGAGGCCGCCGATGCCGTGTTGCAGGGCGTCGGCAGCGCCGCCGACATCGACCTGGCCATGCGCGCTGGCGTCAATTACCCCTGCGGCCCGCTGGCCTGGGCCGCGAACATCGGTATTGCCCACACCCTGCGCGTGCTCGACAACCTGCAGCGCAGCTATGGCGAAAGCCGCTACCGCCCTTCCCTGCTGTTACGTCGCTGCGAGGCCAAAGGAGGCACCCTGCATGACTGAACTCGAACTGGCACAAGCTTGTGCCGATGCAATGTATGCCCGTGACCCGGCTACCCAGGGTCTGGGCATCAGCCTGCTGGATGCCGGCCCGGGCCGGGCAAGCCTGCGTATGACGGTACGCGCCGACATGATCCAGGGTCACGGCACGTGCCATGGCGGCTTCCTATTCGCCCTGGCCGATTCGGCATTCGCCTTTGCCTGCAACAGCTACGACCAGGCCACCGTGGCCCTGGGCTGCAGTATCGACTACCTGGCACCGGCGCTGCGCGACGACGTGCTCACCGCCGATGCCAGCGAGGTCAGCCGCAAAGGCCGTACTGGCTTGTACGACGTGCGCATCCACAACCAGCGCGGTGAGCTGGTGGCGATGTTCCATGGCAAATCCTACAAAGTGCGCGGCACCGTGCTGGCGCAGGAGACGCAAGATGACTGAACACACCCTCGCCGATGCCTTGATCATCGACGCCGTTCGCACCCCCATAGGGCGCTACGCCGGTGCCTTGAGCGGCGTACGTGCCGACGACCTCGCCGCCATTCCACTGAAGGCCTTGATCCAGCGTCACCCCGAGCTGGACTGGAAAGCGGTCGACGACGTGATCCTCGGCTGTGCAAACCAGGCCGGCGAAGACAACCGCAACGTGGCGCACATGGCCAGCCTGCTGGCCGGGCTGCCGATCGAAGTGCCGGGGACCACGATCAACCGGTTGTGTGGTTCCGGCCTGGATGCCATTGGCAATGCGGCCCGCGCCCTGCGCTGTGGTGAAGCTGGGCTGATGCTGGCCGGAGGCGTGGAATCTATGTCGCGTGCGCCTTTTGTGATGGGCAAGTCGGAGCAGGCGTTCGGCCGCGCAGCCGAACTGTTCGACACCACCATCGGTTGGCGCTTCGTCAACCCACTGATGAAGGCTGCCTACGGCACCGATTCGATGCCGGAAACCGCTGAAAACGTTGCAGAACAGTTTGCAATCTCCCGCGCCGACCAAGACGCCTTTGCGCTACGCAGCCAGCACAAGGCCGCCGCTGCTCAGGCCCGCGGCCGCTTGGCGCAAGAGATCGTCCCTGTCGAGATCCCTCAGCGCAAAGGCCCGGCCAAGCGGGTCGAGCACGACGAACATCCACGCGGCGACACTACGCTGGAGCAACTGGCCCGCCTCGGCACCCCGTTCCGAGAGGGTGGTAGTGTCACCGCCGGCAATGCCTCCGGGGTCAACGACGGTGCCTGCGCACTGCTGCTGGCCAGCAGCACCGCTGCCCGCCGCCACGGCCTGAAGGCCCGCGGCCGTATCGTCGGCATGGCCGTGGCCGGGGTTGAACCGCGGCTGATGGGCATCGGCCCGGTGCCGGCAACTCGGAAGGTGCTTGAGCTTACGGGGCTGTCGTTGGCCGATCTGGACGTCATCGAGCTCAACGAAGCGTTCGCCGCCCAAGGCTTGGCAGTGTTGCGCGAGCTGGGGCTGGCCGACGATGACCCTCGGGTCAACCGCAATGGTGGAGCCATCGCCCTCGGCCATCCGCTGGGTATGAGCGGTGCACGCCTGGTGACAACCGCCCTTCACGAGCTGGAAGAAACCGCCGGCCGCTATGCCCTGTGCACGATGTGCATCGGGGTTGGCCAGGGTATCGCCATGGTCATCGAACGCCTCTGAGCGGATCAGACCATCAGCCTGTTACCGAACCGAACGCAGCCGTATATGCTGCGCTCATGACACTCACCGCGTGGCCCTTGACCAGCGCCACGCGGCGTACAAGAACAATTCGAGTGAAGCCATGAACATGTACCATGATGCCGACCGTGCCCTGTTGGACCCGATGGAAACCGCCAGTGTCGACGCCCTGCGCCAGCACCAGCTGGAGCGCCTGCGCTGGAGCTTGAAACACGCCTATGACAACGTGCCACTTTACCGCAAGCGCTTTGCCGAGTGTGGCGCCCACCCCGACGACCTCAAGTGCCTCGAGGACCTGGCGAAATTCCCCTTCACCGGCAAGAACGACCTGCGCGACAACTACCCCTACGGGATGTTCGCCGTGCCCCAGGAAGAGGTGGTGCGCCTGCACGCTTCCAGCGGCACCACCGGCAAGCCGACGGTGGTCGGTTACACCCAGAATGACATCGACACCTGGGCCAACGTCGTCGCGCGCTCGATCCGTGCCGCTGGCGGGCGCAAAGGCGACAAGGTGCATGTTTCCTACGGTTATGGGCTTTTCACTGGCGGCCTGGGCGCGCACTACGGCGCCGAACGCCTCGGCTGCACGGTAATCCCGATGTCCGGTGGCCAGACCGAGAAGCAGGTGCAGCTTATCCGCGACTTCCAGCCCGACATCATCATGGTTACGCCGTCCTACATGCTCAACCTGGCCGACGAGATCGAGCGCCAGGGCATCGACCCGCACGGTCTGAAACTGCGGCTAGGCATTTTTGGCGCCGAACCCTGGACCGACGAGCTGCGCCGCTCGATCGAGCAGCGCCTGGGCATCAATGCCCTCGACATCTATGGCCTCTCGGAAATCATGGGCCCCGGAGTAGCGATGGAGTGCATCGAGACCAAGGACGGCCCGACCATCTGGGAAGACCACTTCTACCCCGAGATCATCGACCCGGTCACCGGCGAGGTATTGCCGGACGGTCAGCTGGGCGAGCTGGTGTTCACTTCGCTAAGCAAGGAGGCGCTGCCCATGGTGCGCTACCGCACCCGCGACCTGACCCGCCTGCTGCCTGGCACTGCCAGGCCGATGCGGCGGATTGGCAAGATCACCGGGCGTAGCGACGACATGTTGATCATTCGCGGCGTCAACGTGTTCCCGACCCAGATTGAGGAGCAGGTGTTAAAAATAAAACAGCTTTCTGAGCTGTACGAGATACATCTGTATCGCAATGGCAACCTGGACAGTGTCGAGGTGCATGTTGAATTGCGTGCGGAGTGCCAGCACCTCGATGAAGGCCAGCGCAAATTGGTTATCGGTGAGTTGAGCAAACAGATCAAGACCTACATCGGCATCAGCACCCACGTGCATCTGCAGCCCTGCGGTACGCTCAAGCGTTCAGAAGGCAAGGCGTGCCACGTGTACGACAAACGGTTGGCCAGCTGATTCATTCGGCTGCCTTTTCAGCCCCGGCACTGTCCGGGGCTTTTTTTTGCGCTTGTTTTACTCGCTCTTACAGGTGCCGCGCGATCCCTGTGGTAGCGGGTTTACCCGCGAAAAAGCCTGAAAGCGATACACAAATCTTATTTGATACACATAAAACTGTTTGACGTTGAGTTTTGTATCGCTTACAAATGACTCATGCCTTAGCAGGAGTCGCAGCACATGTACGCACAGCTAGTGGAAACCGGAGTCAAGCGCGTCAAGTCGCTGGAAGAAATGTCCCCCGAGGAACGTAACTTCCAGGAAAAGATCGACGCCGAAATCAAGATCGAAGCCAAGAACTGGATGCCCGAGGCCTACCGCCAAACGTTGATCCGGCAGATCTCCCAGCACGCCCACTCGGAAATCGTCGGCATGCTGCCCGAAGGCAACTGGGTCACCCGCGCCCCCAGCCTCAAGCGCAAGCTGCAACTGATGGCCAAGATCCAGGACGAAGCCGGCCATGGCCTGTACCTGTACAGCGCCATGGAAACCCTGGGCGCCGACCGCGACGAAGAGATCGCCAAGCTGCACAGTGGCAAGGCCAAGTACTCGAGCATCTTCAACTACCCCACCCTCAGCTGGGCCGACATGGGCGCAGTGGGCTGGCTGGTGGATGGCGCCGCAATCGTCAACCAGGTGGTGCTGCAGCGCACCTCCTATGGCCCCTACTCCCGCGCGATGATCCGTATCTGCAAGGAAGAAAGCTTCCACCAGCGCCAGGGCTACGAAATCCTCCTGACCATGATGCGCCACGGCACCCAGGCCCAGCGCGACATGGTCCAGGACGCGATCAATCGCCTGTGGTGGCCATCGCTGATGATGTTCGGCCCCAGCGATGAACACTCCCCTAACAGCGCCCAGTCCATGGCCTGGAAGATCAAGCGCCAGACCAACGACGAGCTGCGCCAGCGTTTCATCGACCAGACCGTGCCGCAGCTCGAACTGCTCGGCTGCACCGCCCCCGACCCTGAACTGAAGTGGAACGCCGAGCGCGGTCACTATGACTTCGGTGAAATCCAGTGGGACGAGTTCTATGAAGTGATCAAGGGCAATGGCCCCTGCAACCAGGAACGTGTCGCCACCCGTCGCAAGGCGATCGAAGACGGCGCCTGGGTACGCGAGGCCGCCGTGGCCTACGCGCGCAAGCAACAGAACAAGAACGCCGCCTGAGCGGCGATTGATGCGGAGATCGAAAATGTCTGTCTGGACCCTCTACGAAGTGTTCGTGCGCAGCAAGCACGGCCTTAACCACAAGCATGTCGGCAGCGTGCACGCCGCCGATGCCGCCATGGCCATCGAGAATGCCCGCGAGCTGTACACCCGTCGCAGCGAAGGCGTCAGCCTGTGGGTGGTGCCTTCGGCGCTGATCACCGCTTCCTCTCCCGACGAAAAAGACCCGCTGTTCGCCCCTTCGGACGACAAGGTCTACCGCCATGCCAGCTTTTATGAGCTGCCCGATGAAGTCGGACACATGTGAGGTTGGCCATGCACAACGAAGCCCTTATCCCTTACCTGCTGCTGCTTGGCGACAGTGCCCTGGTACAAGGCCAGCGCCTCTGCGAATGGTGCGGCCACGCCCCTGCCATCGAAGAAGAACTGGCCCTGATGAACGTTGGCCTCGACCTGGTCGGCCAAGCGCGCAACTGGCTGGAATACGCAGCCGAGTTGCTTGACGACGGCCGCGACGCCGATGCCCTGGCCTTCCGCCGAGACGAGCGGGCCTATCGCAACCTGCTGCTGGTCGAGCAACCTAACGGTGATTTCGCCGTGACCATGACCAAGCAGTTCCTCTACGACGCCTGGCACTTCGCCGTGCTACAGGGCCTGGCCGGGTCCAGTGACGAGCGCATTGCCGGTATCGCCGCCAAGGCACTCAAGGAGGTTACCTACCACCTGCGCCGCTCCAGCGAGTGGGTGCAGCGGCTGGGTGGCGGCACAGAAGAAAGCCGCCAACGCATGCTCGCCGCTATTCCGGCACTGTGGCGCTTCACCGTCGAACTGACGGCCGCTAGCGATAACGAAGTGCAGTTGGCAGAAGCGGGTATCGCTGCCGACCCGGCCACTGTGGGGGCTGCCTGGCTCAAACAGGTGAGCGAGACATTCGCTTCGGTCGAGCTGCCGCTGCCCAAGGCTGCCAGCCACTTCTACCTGGACAGCCGCAAAGGCCTGCACACCGAGCACCTGGGCCTGCTGCTGGCCGAGATGCAGTTCCTGCCAAGGGCTTACCCCGATGCAACCTGGTGAGCTGATTGCCGGTGACCGTGGCGCGCGGGCGCCACGCGGCGACGACCTGGCCCGGGCCTGGGAAGTCCTGGCCCAGGTCATGGACCCGGAAGTACCGGTGGTCAGTGTGGTCGACCTGGGGATCGTCCGCGACCTCGACTGGCGTGCTGGCCACCTGCACCTGGTGGTCACGCCGACCTACTCCGGCTGCCCAGCCACCGAGGTGATCGAGGGCGATATTCGCCAGGCACTGGAGCAGGCGGGTTTCCCCGCCCCGGACCTTGAGCGCCGGTTGACCCCGGCCTGGAGCACCGACTGGATCAGCGAACTGGGCCGTGAGCGCCTGCGCCTCTACGGCATCGCCCCGCCGCAAGGCAGCGCCAGCAAGCGCAGCCTGCTTGGCGAAGCGCCCCAGGTGTGCTGCCCCCAGTGCGGCAGCGCCCATACCGAATTGCTCAGCCAGTTCGGCTCTACCGCTTGCAAAGCGCTGTACCGCTGCCGCGAGTGCCTGGAGCCGTTCGATTATTTCAAATGCATTTGAGCCGTGGAGAACGCCATGAGCCAGTTTCACAGCCTGACCATCAAGCAAGTGCGCAACGAGACCCGTGATGCGGTTTCGATTGCCTTCGACGTGCCCGAGCACCTGCAGGCGCAGTTCCGTTTCACCCAGGGCCAGTACCTGGTCATGCGTACCCAGCTGGACAACGAAGAGGTCCGCCGCTCCTACTCTATCTGCAGTGCCGTGCAGGACGGTGAACTGCGCGTGGCGGTCAAGCGCGTGCCAGGTGGGCGTTTCTCGGCGTTTGCCAATGATGTGCTCAAGGCCGGCCAGCAACTGGACGTGATGCCGCCATCCGGCAACTTCTTCGTGCCGCTGGACGCAGCTCGCAAGGGCAACTACCTCGGCGTGGCCGCTGGCAGCGGCATTACCCCGATCCTGTCGATCATTGGCACCACCCTGGACAGCGAGCCACACAGCCGCTTCACCTTGCTGTACGGCAACCGTTCCAGCTCTGGCGCGTTGTTCCGCGACAAGCTCGAAGACCTGAAAAACCGTTACCTCGACCGGCTGAACCTGATTTTCGTGTTCAGCCGCGAGCAGCAGGATGTCGACCTGTACAACGGCCGCATCGACGCCGACAAGTGCGGGCAGCTGTTCTCCCGCTGGCTGGACGTGCCAGGCCTGGACGCCGCCTTCATCTGCGGCCCCCAGGCGATGACCGAAACCGTGCGTGACAGCCTGCAGGCCAACGGCCTGGGCAAGGAGCGCATTCATTTCGAGCTGTTCGCTGCCGCCGGTAGCGAAACGCGCCGTGAGGCCCGTGAGGCAGCGCGCCAGGTGGATTCGGCGCTTAGCCACATCACCGTGATCAGCGACGGCCGCGCCCTCACCTTCGATTTGCCACGCAACACCCAGAACGTGCTGGACGCCGGCAATGCCATCGGCGCCGAACTGCCCTACTCGTGCAAGGCCGGCGTGTGTTCCACCTGCAAGTGCCGGGTGATCGAAGGTGAAGTGGAAATGGACAGCAACCACGCCCTGGAAGACTACGAAGTGGCAGCTGGCTACGTGCTGTCGTGCCAGACCTACCCGGTGAGCGACAAGGTGGTCCTCGATTTCGACCAGCTCTGAGGAAAACTTCTCGGGCTGCTAACGCGGTCCATGTAGGAGCGGCCTTTTGCCGCGAAAGGGTCGCAACGCGGCCCCAGAATCTTTGTCCTGATCAGAAATTGTCGGGGCTGCTGCGCAGCCCTTTCGCGGCACAAGGCCGCTCCTACAGAGACCGAGCAATCAGCACTGGAATGCAACACCCGCGTGACCTCAACAAAACAATTACAAAACCAAGAGATCGCTTGCCATGACACCCGAACGCATAGAAAGCATCGCCAACCACCCCGACTTCCAGCACCTGGTGCGGCGTAAACGCCGCCTCAACGGCAGCCTGACCCTGGCCATGCTGGTGATCTACTACGGCTTTGTCCTGCTGGTGGCCTTCTCCCCCAGTACCCTCGGCCAGTCCCTCAGCGGTGGCGTGACCACCGTCGGCATGCTGGTGGGCGTGCTGATGGTGCTGCTGTCTTTTGCCCTGACCGGCATCTACGTGCACCGCGCCAACAATGTGCTCGACCCGCTCAATGAGAAGGTCAAGCAGGAGTGCGCACAATGAACTGGACTGCCATCTCGATGTTCATGGTGTTCGTCTGCTTCACCCTGCTGGTTACCCGCTGGGCCGCCCTGCGCACCCGCTCGGCCAGCGACTTCTACACCGCCGGCGGGGGGCTGACCGGCATGCAGAACGGCCTGGCAATCGCGGGTGACATGATCAGCGCCGCCTCCTTCCTGGGCATTTCCGCGATGATGTTCCTGAACGGCTACGACGGCCTGTTGTATGCCCTGGGGGTGCTGGCCGGCTGGCCGATCATTCTGTTCCTGATCGCCGAACGCCTGCGCAACCTGGGCAAGTACACCTTCGCCGACGTGGTCAGCTACCGCCTGGCACAAACCCCGGTGCGCCTGACTTCGGCGTTTGGCACCTTGGTCGTGGCGTTGATGTACCTGGTGGCGCAGATGGTTGGCGCCGGCAAGCTGATCGAGCTGCTGTTCGGTATCAGCTACCTGTACGCGGTGATGCTGGTTGGCGTGCTGATGGTTGCCTACGTCACCTTCGGCGGCATGCTCGCGACCACCTGGGTGCAGATCATCAAGGCGGTAATGTTGCTGTCGGGCACCAGCTTCATGGCCTTCATGGTGCTCAAGCACTTTGGCTTCAGCACCGAGGCCATGTTTGCCAGCGCCGTAGCCGTGCATGCCAAGGGCCAGGCGATCATGGCCCCGGGTGGCCTGCTGTCCAACCCGGTGGATGCCATTTCCCTGGGCCTGGGCATGATGTTCGGTACCGCCGGCCTGCCGCATATCCTGATGCGCTTCTTCACCGTCAGTGACGCCAAGGAAGCCCGCAAGAGCGTGTTCTACGCCACCGGGTTCATCGGTTACTTCTACCTGCTACTGATCATTGTCGGCTTCGGCGCCATCGTCATGGTCGGCACCGAGCCATCCTACCGCGACGCGACCGGTGCAATCATTGGTGGCGGCAACATGATCGCCGTGCACCTGGCCCAGGCTGTCGGTGGCAACTTGTTCCTGGGCTTCATCTCTGCCGTGGCCTTCGCCACCATTCTGGCCGTGGTCGCCGGCCTGGCCCTGTCGGGCGCATCGGCGGTTTCCCACGACCTGTATGCCTGTGTGATCCGCCAAGGCAAGGCCACCGAGCAGGAGGAAATGCGCGTATCGCGTATCGCCACCCTGCTGATCGGCCTGCTGGCGGTAATGCTCGGCCTGATGTTCGAGTCGCAGAACATCGCCTTCCTCTCCGGCCTGGTGCTGGCAGTGGCCGCCTCCGTCAACTTCCCGGTACTGCTGCTCTCGATGTTCTGGAAAGGCCTGACCACCCGCGGCGCAGTGTGCGGCAGCATGGCCGGCCTGGCCTCGGCGGTGTTGCTGGTGGTACTGGGCCCGGCAGTGTGGGTCAACGTGCTGCATCACGAAAAAGCGCTGTTCCCTTACAGCAACCCGGCGTTGTTCTCCATGAGCCTGGCATTCCTGAGCGCCTGGGTGTTCTCGGTTACCGACAGTTCCGAACGTGCCAGTGAAGAGCGCGGCCGCTACCTGGCCCAGTTCATCCGCTCCATGACCGGTATCGGCGCCGCTGGCGCCAGCAAGCACTGACTTCAAGGAAGAACAACCATGTCGGGTAAAACAACAACAATGAACCGCACACACTTCATGTCAGCTGCCTGGCTGGCCACCCTTGCTTTGCCATTGCCGGCAATGGCCGACTTCATCAGCGACAGCCACGCACGCCTGGAACTGCGCAACCACTACATCAACCGCGACTTCCGTCAGAGCAACGCCCCGCAGGCCAAGGCAGAAGAATGGGGCCAGGGTTTCACCGCCAAGCTGGAGTCGGGCTTCACCGAGGGCCCGGTCGGCTTTGGCGTCGACGCCATGGGCCAGTTGGGTATCAAGCTTGACTCCAGCCGCGACCGCCGCAATACCGGGCTACTGCCCTTCGGCCCGAACAGCCACGAACCGGTCGATGACTACAGCGAACTGGGCCTGACTGGCAAGGTACGCGTGTCCAAGAGCACCCTGCGCCTGGGCACGCTGCAACCGATCTTGCCGGTGGTGGTATACAACGACACCCGTCTGCTGGCGTCCACCTTCCAGGGTGGCCTGCTGACCAGCCAAGACCTTGAAGGCCTCACCTTCAACGCCGGCCGCCTGACCAAGGCCAACTTGCGCGACTCTTCTGGCCGCGACGATATCGGCTACGGCGCCGCTACCAGCGACCACCTGGACTTCGGCGGCGGCAGCTACGCCATTACCCCGCAAACCAGTATCAGCTATTACTACGCCAAGCTTGAGGATATCTACCGCCAGCAGTTCGTCGGCCTGATCGATACCCGCCCCTTGAGCGAAGGCGTGAGCCTGCGCAGCGACCTGCGCTACTTCGACAGCAGGAACGATGGCGCGGAACGTGCCGGCAACATCGACAACCGCAATTTCAACGCCATGTTCACCCTCGGCGTGCGGGCGCACAAGTTCACGGCCACCTGGCAACAGATGTCGGGCGACAGTGCCTTCCCGTTCGTCAACGGCGGCGACCCGTTCACCGTCAACCTGGTGACCTACAACACCTTCACCCGCGCCGGGCTGGACTCATGGCAAGTGCGCTATGACTACGACTTTGTGGCGATGGGCATTCCCGGACTGAGCTTCATGACCCGCTACACCGACGGCCGCCACGCCGAAACCGCCACCGTCAGCGATGGCCGCGAGCGCGAGCGCGACACCGACATCACCTACGTCATCCAGAGCGGCCCGTTCAAGGACGTCAGCCTGCGCTGGCGCAATGTCACCTTCCGTTCCGGTAATGGCCTGACCAACGCCGTGGACGAAAACCGCCTGATCATCGGCTACACACTGGCGCTTTGGTAACAGCGCCCCCCTACATTTGAACAGCATGGAGAACAGCATGTCTGCCGCCCCTACCCTGCAAAGCTTTATCGCTGGCCGCTGGCTTGGCCAGCACGGCGCCCAGGCCCTGCGCAGCGCCCTCGACGGCCATGTATTGGCCTACAGCCACGAGGAGCGCCCGGACTTCGCCGAAGCCGTGGACTTCGCCCGTGGTCGCGGCCTGACCAGCCTGATGGCCATGGACTTCCAGCAGCGCGCTGCACGCCTGAAAGCGCTGGCCCTGTACCTGGCCGAACGCAAGGAACAGCTGTACGCCCTGTCACACCATAGTGGCGCCACCCGTGCCGACAGCTGGATCGACATCGAAGGCGGCAACGCCACGTTGTTCGCCTATGCCGGTATCGGCAGCCGCGAGCTGCCGTCGGGCAACCTGATGCACGAGGGCCCGGCCATCCCGCTGGGCAAGCAAGGTCACTTCGCCGGCAGCCACATCCTGGTGCCGCGCGCAGGCGTGGCGGTGCACATCAACGCCTTCAACTTCCCCATCTGGGGCATGCTGGAGAAATTCGCCCCAACCTTCCTGGCCGGCATGCCGTGCATCGTCAAACCGGCAACCGCCACCAGCTACCTGACCGAAGCCGTCGTGCGCCTGATGAACGCCTCCGGCCTGCTGCCCGAGGGTAGCCTGCAACTGGTGATCGGCAGTACCGGCGACCTGCTCGACCGCCTGCAAGGCCAGGATGTAGTGACCTTTACAGGTTCTGCCGATACCGCCGCCAAATTGCGCGTCACACCGAACCTGATACGTAATTCGGTACCGTTCACCGCCGAAGCCGACTCGCTGAACTGCGCCATCCTTGGCCCGGACGTCACGCCAGACAGCGAAGAGTTCGACCTGTACATCAAGGAGGTGGTGCGTGAAATGACCACCAAAGCCGGGCAGAAGTGCACCGCCATCCGCCGCGCCATCGTGCCGGCCAAACACATGGACGCCGTTGCCACGCGCCTGCGCGAGCGTTTGAGCAAGGTGGTAGTGGGTGACCCGTCACTGGAAGGCGTACGCATGGGCGCCCTGGCTTCCCACGACCAGCAGCACGACGTGGCCGAGCGGGTGCGCAGCCTGTTGCAAAGCTGTGACCAGCTGTTCGGCGCCAGCGACGGCTTTGCCCCGCGTGGCGAGGGCGTGGCCGAGGGCGCATTCTTTGCCCCGACCCTGCTGCAGGCCCGCGACCCGCATGCCGAAGGCGGCGCCCACGATATCGAAGCATTTGGCCCGGTCAGCACGCTGATGGCCTATGACGACCTCGACGAAGCTTTGGCGCTGGCCGCCCGAGGCAAAGGCAGCCTGGTGGCGACACTGGTTACCGCCGACCGCAGCATCGCCGCCAAGGCCATCCCGGTAGCCGCCGCCTGGCATGGCCGCCTGCTGGTGCTCGACAGCGAAGCCGCCAAGGAGTCCACCGGGCACGGCTCGCCTTTGCCACAGCTCAAACATGGCGGCCCGGGCCGGGCTGGCGGCGGTGAAGAGCTGGGTGGCTTGCGCGCGGTCAAGCACTACCTGCAACGCGCCGCCGTACAGGGCTCGCCAAGCATGCTTACGGCAGTGACGGGCGAATACGTGCGCGGTGCTGAAGTGATCGAGACCGAAGTGCACCCGTTCCGGCGCTACTTCGAGCAACTGCGCATTGGTGAATCGCTGCTCACCCACCGCCGCACCGTCACCGAAGCAGACCTGGTGAACTTCGGCTGCCTGTCGGGCGATCACTTCTACATGCACTTCGACGAAATCGCCGCCAAGGAATCGCAGTTCGGTAAACGCATTGCCCACGGCTACTTCGTGCTGTCGGCGGCTGCCGGCCTGTTCGTTTCCCCCGGTGCCGGACCGGTGCTGGCCAACTATGGCCTGGACACCCTGCGTTTCATCAACCCGGTGGGCATCGGCGATACCATTCAGGCGCGCCTGACCTGCAAGCGCAAGATCGACCAGGGCAAGACCAGCCCGTTGGGCCAACCGCAGGGCGTGGTGGCGTGGGATGTGGAGGTGACCAACCAGCTGGGTGAGCTGGTGGCCAGCTATGACATTTTGACCCTGGTGCTGAAACAACCGAAGTAATGTGTTGTCCTTGCGGGCCTCTTCGCGGTCCGATTTACCCGCGAAGAGGCCCGCACAGGTTACATAAAGGCCAAGGGCCACCTCGTACATCTGCCCTAATCGCCCACCTTGCCCCTCGGCGTTATAGTCCAGCGATAACAACGCCAAGGAAGCTCCCACCATGCATGCCCTCAAGCTCGTCCTCAGTGCCGCCCTCCTGGCCGGTGTCGCCGGCTGCCAAACCATCAAGCCCTCCGAAGACACGCTCAAGCAGCGCACCGAGTTCATACTGAACACCAAGGTTTCAAACGTCGCCGACGTACGCAGTGACAGCACCATCACCTACTACACCGCCACCACCGCCAAAGGCCGCTACGAGTGCCAGATGCCCAGCGGTGGCATTGTCGCGGTGGCTGGCATGGGCCTGTACGAGCCCACGCCGTCCTGCATGAAGGAAGGCCAGGCGGTCATCCTGCAATAACCCACGCACAGCCCCTGCGCCCTTGCGCCGGTCTAGATGGCCGGCGCCGCAGGCTCCTCGCGCAATGCGCGCAGGGCCGCACGCAATTCAGCTGGGCGTACCGGCTTCGAAAGCACGGCGATATTGCGCTCATGCACCACTGCCTGAATCTTCTCTGGGTCATGCCCGGTCATGATCAACGCGGGTACGTCCCAGCCGCGCTGGGCCCGCAACCGGTCGATGCAGTCGACCCCGGTTGCCTCCTGCCCCAAGTCATAATCGGCGACGATCACCTCACAATCACTGCTCAAGCCAGCAGGCGAACTGTGCGCCTCCACTTCGCACCCCCAGCGCTGCAGCAGCGCCGAGGTCGCCCGCAGCACATTGTGGTCGTCTTCCACCAGGCAAACCCGCAAGCCGCCAAGCAGGCCGGCCGCTGCCGGCGAGCGCTCGCCCGCGACCAGGGCAGGTTGCGCGGCCAGGCGCGGCAAGCCTTGCAGGCTGACCGCCGTGCCGTGGCCTGGTCGCGAACGCAGCTTTACTGTCAGGCCCATCAGATGCCCCAGCCGCCGCACAATCGACAAACCCAGGCCCACACCCTCGACATCGTTGTCGCGTACCTGGCGTACCCGATAGAACTCTTCGAACACCAACCGCTGGTGCGCTTCGTCTATGCCCCGCCCTTGGTCATAGACGACGATGGCAAGGCCTTCGCCGCAGCGCCGTACCGCCAGCAGCAGCGGGCGGTGAGCCGCATACTTGAAGCAGTTGGACAGTACGTTCTGCACCATGGTAGCCAGCATGCCGCGGTCGGCACAGGTCCAGTATGCGCAGGGCCGCAAACGTATCTCCACCCCGGCCCAGCGGGCGGCCTCGCTGTTCTGGCGTACCAGCTCAGCCATGAACCCTGCCAGTGCAAATGTTTCGCTGCGCGGTTGCACGCGCCCGTTGTCCAGGGTGTAAAGGTCAAGAATCGAGCGAAACAGCTGCGACACGTTAAGCAGCGAGCGGTCGATGCTGTCCACCAGCCGGCGCTCCTCTTCGCCCAACTGCGCCTCGCGCAGGCAAGCCGTGAACAGGCCGATGGAGTGGATCGGTTGGCGCAGGTCGTGGCTGGCCTGGGCCAGGAAGCGGGATTTCTCGCGGTTGGCCGCTGCAGCCTGTTCCGAGGCCTTGCGTGTACGCTCCAGCAGCAGGTGCGCATACACCGGGATGACCGTGCTGGTGGTAAGCAACATCAACACCATGAACGGGTTGGCCTGCCAGTAAGGCGTTATCTGGTACACCACCAGCAACGCCGCCAGCGCCAGCACCGTGGCAATCGCCAGGTAGCGCGAGCCGAAACGCATGCCATTGCCCAGGTTCACCCATACCATCACCGCATAGATCGGCAGCGCCGCCTCGCCACCGACCACCAGGCCGAAGCAGGTGCCGGTGTAGTCATGCACCATGCCCAGCACCCGCCGCCAAGGGTAATTGCCGGGCCACCGGGCAATGGCCTGGCGCAAACCGATGGAGACCAGCACGAAGGCGACGATGTAGTAGATGACCGGCAGGTAAGGCGCAGGCGAGCTGCCCGGCAGAAAGCCCAGTACGGTCATGTAGGCCAGCGCACAGCAGGCAACGATGACACGCAGGTTGGCTTGATCGAGCTCGTTGTTCTTGTCCAGGTCCATGACCAGCTTCCTTGTGCGCGGGGTCGCATTGCTGCCATCCGTGGGCAGCACCCTTTATCCGTGGCTGCTAAATTAGCACGGTCTTCTACACCCGCGGCCACAGGGAGTTGCCAGGCGTGACGTGTCGCATCATCGTGGCGGATGACCATCCGTTGTTCAGGGAGGCCCTGGCGCGCACCGTGCGGCGCGTGGTTGCGGGTGCCTGCATAGAAGAAGCCGGCAACCTGGATGAAGTAATGGCCGTGGCGGATGCAGGAGAGGTACCAGATACCCTCATCCTCGACCTGCGTTTCCCCGGCCTGGTGGACATCCAGTGCCTTGCGCGTTTACGTCGACAGTTTCGACGCACCACGCTGATCATCATATCGATGGTCGATGACCCCGCTATTGTCGAGCAAGTGATGGCGACAGGCGTCGATGGGTTCATCGGTAAAAGCATTGCCGCAGACGAGATAGGTGAAGCAATCCTCGCCGTGCGCAATGGCGAGGTACTGGTCAGGTATGCGCCCTCAGGCTTGCTGCCCAACCTTGGCGAAGGTGCAGTGGAACAGCTTACCCACCGCCAGCAAGAAGTATTGCGGCTGATTGCCCAAGGCAAGACCAACAAGGAAATTGCCAAAGCCCTGGATATCTCCCCGTTTACCGTGCGCATTCATGTTTCGTCGCTGCTCAAGGCGCTTGGAGTCAGTTCGCGTACGGCGGCTGCGGTGAAATACACAGGCAGCTGACACCATTGATCAGCGCCTGCCGGCATTTAAGAAGTGGGGGTATTACACCATCGCCGCCGGGTCTCCCACTGACTGGTTCGGCTTGCTTCCGGAAATCCGCCAGCTGACAGCGGTAATCCCGTACCGCTCGGCCATTGGACGGCTGATCTTACGGATTTTCTCACGCCCAAACTTGGGAATGATGCCGATGCCCGCATCGCAACTTGCCCAATGCCAGGCCTCGGCATTGTCCAGGCGTTCCAGGCGAATGATGAAACTGCGCGGTTGGCCATGCAGTTGGTAATCGATGATGTAAAGCTGTGGGCTAGGCATCGCAGGGGGCCTCCTCTTCTCCATGGATGACACCCTGATTGATCGGGTCATGGCCAGAAGATTCAAAATTTTGTCGAACAATTGGAACAAGTGGCCCTTTACGCCTCTTTACCCAATGATTTCGCCGGCGCTAGGCATGCACACTCCACTGCACGGCCTCGGCTTCAATCGGCATTTCATCAATGGCATGGATCATCCCGTTCTCCAGTGCCTCGCGGGGCCCCAGTATCCGCGGGTAAGCCATCAAGTACCTTGGCACATCCAGCACCTCTGCAGCCCCCTGAGTCCGCTCCGCCACGATCTGTGCATATAACCGCAAATCGTAATCCAGGCTCATCGCATATTCGGCCATCCGTGCATGGTCCACCGAACCGTGCAAGGTCCAGTGAAACGGATGGAACAGGAACTTGCTGAAACTGCACGCCGTGCGCCGCTCGCCGGCCAGGAACAGGATGTTGCCCATGGACTCCACCGTGCCCAGGTTGTGGGTGTGTACCTCGACCGGCAACGCCCGCAGGAAGTTGTACAAGGTAAAACCATAACTGCACTCGCCGCCCATGGTAGCGATGTTCAGTTGCAGGGTACCGGCGCCTTGTTGCAACGCCCGCGAGCAGGTGTTGATCAGGTTGCCACAGGTCGACGAATTGATCGGCCCGGTGAAGTGAATGATATGTCTGGCCATGCTTGCCTCCGGGTTATGCGGTGGAATCGTCTGCGGCCACAAAGTTCAATCCGGGTTGGGCAAAGTACAAAATCCTTTCTAATCTGAGTGCGTTGCAGCGTTTATGAAACCTCTCAGCAAGGAATTGAGAATGCCCATGCCCGTTGTTGTACACCGTTGCCTGCCCTGGTTGCTGGCGTTGACGAGCCTGACTGCATATGCCGAACAGGAAACTCTCGGCGAAACGCCACAACCGATCCGTGTTTTGCTTGCTGCAGAGCTGGAAACCACCCTGTCCAGCCAGATGAACGGCACGCTGGGCGAACTCAAGACAACCTTTGGCTCGCATGTGGCCAAGGGTGCCACACTGGCGCGCTTCAACTGCAACGAGGCCCAGGCGCGTGGCAAAGTGGCCGTGGCCGAACTGGCAATGGCCCGGCAGAACCTGGAAGCCAAGAAGCAGTTGCGCAAGCTCGATGCAGTGGGTGATATCGAGGTAGCGGCAGCCAACACCGAAGTTCAAAAGGCCGATGGTGCCCGTGCCATGGGCGAGGCGCAGATGAGCTACTGCCAGGTGCTGGCACCGTTCTCAGGGCATGTTGCCAAGGTGTATGTAAAACCGTATCAAACCGTCAGCGCGGGCACGCCGTTGTTCGACCTGGTCAGCGACGGCGCCTTGAAAGTGCGACTGAACGTGCCTTCAAGCCAGTTGAAAGGCCTCAGTACCGGCCAGCCATTGGAGGTGGAGGTACACGAGACTGGCAAGACCTACCCGGCCAAGGTCAGCGTGATCAACGCCCGGGTCGACGCCGTGGCGCAGACCGTGGAACTGGAGACGCGCTTCGACCAGCCATTCCCTGAACTGATGGCGGGCATGAGTGGCACGGCGCGGTTTGCACCATGACCATGAACCAGCCGCTGCCGCACCCGCAATTGCTGCTGCAACTGGACGGCCTGCGCGACAAGGCGATGGCCGCCGAGTCGCTGAACGCCCTGGCCTTCAGCATGGCCAACGACCTCTATCCGCTGCTGCCCTTTCATCAGGCGCTGGTGTTCAGCCAGGTCAAAGGGGCGCTCGAACTGCTGTGCGTGTCGGGGCTGGCGCGCCCTACCGAAGATTCGCCTTACCTGGTGTGGCTGAGGCGGGCCAGCCGCTGGCTGGGTGAGCAGGTAAACGGTGAGCAACCCGTGTGGCTGACCGTGGCCGAAACGTCGCCCCCAGCCGATATCGCCGAGGGCTGGGCCGAGTGGTGGCCCGCAGGGCTCTGGTGCATCCCGCTGCATGCGCCAACCGGCGCGCGTTTGGGCTTGTTGGTATTGCTCCTCGAAGAAGCGCCACCTGCGGCGCTGCCCCAACACCTCAACGGTCTGACCCGCACCTGGGCCTATTGCTGGAATGCGCTCACTCGCCGCCAGCGCCTGAGCCGCTGGCGACCGAGCCGCCGCCAGGTGCTGCTTACCCTGTTGCTGCTCGGCGGCTTGCTGCTGGTGCCCGTACGCCAGACGGCGCTGGCCCCCGCACAAATCGTTTCGCGCCAGGCGCAAATCGTCACCTCGCCCATCGACGGCGTGATCGCTCAAGTGCTGGTACGCCCCAATCAGCCGGTCGTGGTTGGCACTCCCCTGTTCACCCTGGACGAAACCACCCTGCGCAGCCGGGCCGATGTGCTGGGCAAAGAAGTGGCGGTGGCCGATGCCGAACTGCTCGCCGCCAGCCAGCGGGCCTTCGACAACCCGCAAAGCAAAGGCGAGCTGACCCTGCTGCAAGGCCGGGTGGAGCAACGCCGTGCCGAGCTCGCCGCCGTACAGGCGCAGCTCAAGCGCACCCAGGTGCTGGCACCGCGGGCAGGCGTGGCGGTGTTCAGTGACCCCAATGACTGGCTGGGCAAGCCCGTGTCCACCGGCGAGCGCATCATGCAGGTGGCCGACCCTGCGCAGCCAGCAATGCAGATCCAGCTGGCGGTGGCCGATGCCATCGCACTGGAGCCCGGTGCAGAGGTCACGCTGTTTCTCACTGCCTACCCGCTCAGCCCGCTCAAGGGCACGATCCTGGAAACCAGCTACCAGGCCAAGCCAAGCGATGACGGCGTGGTGGCCTATCGCCTGCTGGCCAGCATCGACGCCCAGCCCGAGCATGCTCGCCTGGGCCTGCATGGCACGGCCAAGCTGTATGGTGGCCGGGTGATGCTCGGGTATTACCTGCTGCGGCGGCCACTGGCCACCTTGCGCGCCTGGAGTGGCTGGTGATGCTCGACCCTGCCGACCTGCCCCTGCCACCCCTGCGCGAAGACTTGCGCCTGTGCGATGCCGCCGACAACCGCGACGGCGAGCCGGGGTGGATGATCCACGACACGGTGGTCAACCGCTTCTACCGCATCGGCTGGCTGGAATTCGAATGCCTGTTGCGCTGGGGTCAATCACCCCGGCAGATCAGCCAGCAGGTAGCACGCGACAGTGCGCTGAAGCCCGATGTGGACCAGGTGCTGGAGCTGCGGGCGTTTCTTGAACACCATCACCTGCTGCGTGCCGGGCCCGAGCAACTGGGCAAGCTGCAGGCGCAGAGCGAGGCGCGAACCTGGTCAAGCTGGCGTTGGTGGCTGCACCACTACCTGTTTTTCCGCGTTCCTCTGCTGCGCCCGCAAGTGGGCTTGCAGCGCCTGGCCGCCGCCCTGGGCTGGCTGTTCCATCCGCTGACCGGCCTGCTGGTGATTGGCCTGAGCCTGCTGGGTATCCTGCTGGTTATCCAGCAGTGGGACAGTTTTACCCATGCCGTGGTGGAATCGTTCTCTACCGAAGGCCTGCTCAGCTTTGCCCTCGCACTGATCGTGGCAAAAACGTTGCATGAGCTGGGCCATGCCTTGGTCGCCACACGCCTGGGCTTGCGTGTGGGGCACATGGGGGTCGCCTTCCTGGTGCTGTGGCCAATGCTGTACACCGACACCGGCGAAAGCTGGAAGCTCAAGCATTCGCGCCAGCGGTTGGCGATTGCCTCGGCGGGCATCGCCACCGAGTTGTCCCTTGCGGGGCTGGCGACCCTGGGCTGGGCCCTGTGCGACGACGGCGCGTTACGCAATGCGCTGTTGTACCTGGCCACCACCAGCTGGGTGCTGTCCCTGGCCCTGAACGCCAGCCCCTTCATGCGCTTCGATGGCTATTTCATACTCAGCGACCTGCTGGACTTCCCCAACCTGCATGAACGCGCCTCGGCACTGGCGCGGGTGGCCCTGCGACGCAACCTGCTGGGGCTGCAGGAACCCTGGCCAGAGCATTTCCCCAGCAGCCAGCGGCGCATGCTGGTGGCCTTTGCCTTTGCCACCTGGTTGTACCGGCTGGTGTTGTTCCTCGGGATCGCCGTGGCGGTGTACCTGTTCTTCTTCAAGCTGTTGGGGATCGTACTGTTCATGGTCGAAATCGCCTGGTTTATCGCCCTGCCGGTCAAACGCGAGCTGAGCCACTGGTGGCAACGCCGTAAACACATACCGGGCCGGCGCAAACAGCTGCTCTTGCTGTGCCTGGGCTTGGCTGTGCTTGCGTTGGCCATCCCGTGGCACAGCCAGGTGGATGCCGTTGGCGTGGCCCGTGCCGAACACCAACTGCGGGTGTACACGCCTTACCCGGCGCGCCTGCAAAGCCTGCGTGAGCAAGGCCAGGTCAAGGCCGGCGAGGTATTGGCGACACTGGACGAGCCGGACCTGGACTCACGCCTGCGCAGCAGCGAGGCCACCGCCCGCAGCTACCAGGCGCGCCTGTCGGGCCTGCTGGCCGACCCGGCCGGGCTGAGCGTTGATGCCGCCACCCAGCAACGCCTGAACGTGCAGAACGAAGAAGCCCGCTCGGCGCGTGTAGAGATCGCCCGCCTGAACCTTCAGGCCCCCTTTGCTGGCACCTGGCTGGACAGCGACCCGGACTGGCGCCCCGGCCAGTGGGTCAACCGCCAGGAGTTGCTGGGCATCCTCATCGACCCCAGCCGCTGGCAGGTCGACGCCTATGTGGCCCAGGACCAGGTACACCACCTGGCCGTGGGCAACACCGTTCGCTTCTACCCTGACGGCCAGGTAACAGCGTTACAAGGCAAAGTGCTGGCCATCGGCAGTACCCGCGCCAATCAATTGGCCCACCGCATGCTGTCGTCTCACTTTGGCGGGCCGGTACCCACGGGGAACCAGCCCTTGGTGCCAACCCAGCCGGTGTTCCAGGTGCTGATAGCACTGGACGCGCCGCTGGTCAGCGTGCACGAGACACGCGGCAGGCTGAAGATCAATGGCGAGCGGCGCAGCGTGCTGGGCGAAATGAGCCGCTGGTTGGTGGGGGTAGCGTTGTGTGAGAGTGGATTCTGAGTTTTAGCGCTGCTTCTCATTGCACCAAAATGGAAATCCGGGACTACGCTTGCTCTACTTCGAAAGTGCATCGTTTTTCCGAGTAGGTGGGCATATATGGATATGAAGAGCTTCGCCGCAGCATTGCGCCCTCGGTCGCAGACCCTGGCCCTTGAGCAACGCATCCTGTTCGACGGTGCCGCCGCTGCGGCCGTCGACCAGCAACACAGCGACCCCAGCCACGTCGAGGCCAAGGATACGGCCCACCCTGCCCCAACCGCCAGCGAGGCGCAGACTGCCGCCGCACCGGCTGGCCAGCCACGCAACCTGGTGGTGATTGACGCCCGTGTGGAAAACCGCGACCAATTGGCCGCCAACCTGCCTGCGGGTACTACTGCGTTGGTGGTCGACGCCGGGCAGGACGCCATCGCTGCCATCAGCAACACCCTCGCGCAGCTGGGCAAGGTCGATTCCATCCAGGTGTTCTCCCACGGTGCCGCTGGCCAGTTCACCTTGGGTAACCAGGTGTTCACCCAGCAGACTGTCGAGCAGTTGGGGGACCGCCTCAGCGCCTGGCGCAGCGAGCTCAACCAGGGGGCCGACATCCAGCTGTATGGCTGCGACGTGGGCGCCGGCAGCAGTGGCCAGGCACTGGTCAACGAGCTGGCACGCTGGACGGGGGCCGACGTCGGCGCCTCCAGCAACGCCACCGGCAGCCAACTGGCCGGCGGAGACTGGCGCCTGGAGGTCAGCAATGGCGACGTGGACAAATCCATCGCCCTTGCAGCCTCCACCCTGGCCAGTTTCCAGGGCCTGCTGGCCGATGCCAGCCCCACTGCCGGCCTGAGCGGTGGCGCCGAGGTGCAGCTGGGCGAGCAGTTCACCTTCACCGTCAGTTTCACCAACCCCTCGACCCAGGAAGGCTACGCGCCGTACATCGACTTGTTCATGCCTGCCACCGGGCGCGACGGCGATGACGGCGCCAGCTTCGTCTCCGCCACTTACCTGGGGCGGGCGGTGAACAGTTTTGTGATCACCTTCGACGCCAGCGGCAACGCCACGCACCCCCTGGCCAAGGACGCCAGCGGCAATGCCCTGGTGATCAATGCCGCCAGCGTGGGCATGAAACCGGGCGACCAGATGGTGGTGCTGCAATTGCCCTACGCCAGTGTTACCAACGGGCAGCCCAGCATCGACATCCAGATCACCGGCCTGCTCAGCAACCTGGCCGATACCACCTATTCCGACGGTGCGCCCAACCTCACCATCAACGCCCGCGCCGGCTTCGAATACGGTAACGACTCACTGAACAACCCGGTGCAGGACCCAAGCCTGGTGGAAGCTTCGCTGCACAGCTTCATCATCACCCCGACCCTGCTCAAGGTTACGCAAACGGTCAACATGCCTGAAGGCGAGACCGTAACCGGCCCCAATTATACCCGTACCCAGACCGTTACCGTGACCCCGGCACCCGGGCAGACCCTGACCAACGTCACCGTCACCCAGACCGTGCCGGACCAGGTGCACGTCAGCGCCATCACCCCGGGCCCAGGCGGCACCCTCACCTCTGTGACCCTGCACGATGGCCGGGTACTCACCAACCCTGCCGCCATCGCGGCGGCGCTGGCCAACCCCAACGTGTTCGTGGACAGCTACAGCATTCACTACGACACCCTCAGCGGCGCCAGCGAAACCCAGGTCAGCTTCTACGTGCCGGAAATTGACGCCAACGGCTCCCCCGTACTCGACCCGGCTACCGGTAACCCGGTCACCATCAATTTCGGCACCGCCAGCGTCACCGGCGACTGGAACCCGCTGGACCCTCGCGACCGCCCCACCGATCCGGACGGTTACCCGTTCAGCGAAACCGGCAATGGCCAGGGCGTCACGTTTGTGGCCAAGTCCATTACCCTGCTGAAGGCGGTAAACCTGCAGAACGATGTCGGTACCCCCGGCCTTACCCCCGGCGACACCCTGCGCTACACCATGGACGTGGCCATTTCCGACTTCTTCGCCTTTGGCGAGAACATCCTCGAGCAAGGCCAGTTCACCGTGACCGACCTGCTCAGCGACGGCCAGACATTCAGCGCAGGCGTTGCCCCGACCCTGCTGCTGCAGGGCAATGGTACTTCGCTGAGCATTGCCCTGATCTTCACCCAGGCCGTCAACGCCAATGGCAGCACCACACTGGTGTTCGACATTGCCGAATCCATCCGCCGGGCAGTGGCTGGCCCAGGCGTGGCCGCGCTGTTTGGCGACCTGTACGACGACACCGAGCAAAATGGCGCCACCGGCCTGCGCATCGTCTACGACGCCACGGTCGACACCACCTACACCACCGATCACCCGCCCCACGACCAACTCAACGAAGGCGACAGTGTGGGCAACAACGCCACGGTGGCCGCCACCGTGCTGCGCGATGCGCTCAACATCGGTGGCACCCAGACTGACGGCTCCAGCACCACCAGCACTATCCAGACCTCCAACGTGGATATCGAGCTGACCGAGGTGAACAATGGCGCACCGCCGAGCAATGGCGAACTGCGCCCGGGCGACGTGGTGACGTTCACCATCACCTACGACCTGCTGGTGGCCGACTACGAAAACTTCAAGCTCATCGCCTACCTGCCGCTGCCATTGCTTAACACCGCCGGCATCACCTGGAGTGTCGGTGATGGTGTGGGCCAGTGGAGCTTCGGCAGCGGCAACAACATTCTCGATACACCTGACAGTGTCACCACCGGCCCTGGCAACTCCATCGTCTTCGACTTCGGCAACTTCGTTTCTGGTGGCTTGAACGGTGGCACCGTGCAGGTGCAGTTCACCATGGTGGTGGGCGACCAGCCATTTGCCGACCAGCGTGAACTGGACGTGCTGGCACAATCGAGCCAGACCACCACGGTGGACAAGGACGTGCTGGTGTCCTCCGATGTGGCGGTGATCGAATCGGTCGCCGAACCGGTGCTGGACATCAAGCATGGCGTGGTATCCAGCAGTAATGGCACCGTCACCGGCACCACCGGTAGCTGGAACGCCCCCGGCACCACTGGTGTGCCGTTCAACGGCAGTGTCACCAGCCTGGCGGCGGTTGATGGCAACGTCAGCGGTATTGATGGCGCCGACACCCTGCGCCTGGCCACGGCCATCAAAAACACCGGTGGCGGCGGTGCCTACGACGTCAGCACCAGCGTTACCCTGCCCAATGGCCTGGCTTTCGTCGGCGGTAGCCTGGCTGCCGCCAACCTGCAGATCTTCCGCGGCGATGGCACGCAACTGGTGCTGGGCACCGACTATAGCGTCAGCGGCAATACCATCACCTTCCTCGACGCCAATGGCCAGGCCACCCTGCTGGCCGGCCGCGCGGGTACTGCCAGCGACCTGTCTGGCGCCAACGTGGTGGTGATCGCCTACGACGTCACCGTGAACGACGCGATTCTCGCCTCAAGCACGCTGCAAAGCAGCGCGGCACTGACCAACTACGCCAGCGTCAACGGTGGCCAGGACTTTACCCCCACCGACCTGGTGGAAGTTGCCAACCAGCAAGTGGCAGCACCGACCATCACCAAAACCTACCAGAACGGTAGCCTCAGCGACGACGACTCAAGTGCCACGCACACCACCGGCAGCAATCTGGTGATTGGCGAAAGCATGACGTACGACATCGTGGTCAACCTGCCCGAAGGCTTCACCGGCAGCCTGCGCATCAACGACCTGATCCCGCCCGGCTTGCGCCTGGACCCGCGCTTCAATGGCAATCAGGGCTTCCAGATCATCACCACGTTGGCTGGCAGCGCGGCGTTGGGCGCGGACTTCAACGGCACCCTGAACGTCAACCCGGTGACCCTGGACGGCAGCGACGGTGCCGACCTGATGCTGGTGTTCAGCACCGCAGGTTCGACCGCCGACAACATCACCGACAACAACAGTTTCGTCATTCGCCTGGTGCTGGTGGCCAGCAACGTGCCCGGCAACCAGCAAGGCACCACCCTTAGCAACCGCGCGCAACTGGTGTACAGCGACCCCGATGGCGACACGCCCAATGGCAGCGCGCCGGTCGAACGTAGCGTGGTCAGTGCCCAGCAGCCAGCGGTGACCATCGTCGAGCCGACCCTGACCGTTACCCAGCAAATCACCTCGACGCCAGTATTCGGCGGTTACGAAGACGGCGATGTGGTTGAATTCGAGATCGTCATCAGCAATACCTCCGGCGTCAATGCGTTCGACATCAGCCTGCTCGACGGGCTGCCAACCGAACTGAGCAACATCACCCTGACCGGCGTGATTTACAGCGGCGGCGCCAGCAACAACGGTGTGGCGGATTTCGTCATCCAGGGCGGCCAACTGATCAGCGTGAGCGGGGCCAACATCGACATCGCCAACGGTGGCAGCATCACTCTGCGCCTCACCGGCACGGTGAATGCCACCGCCGCTGGCGAGGCAGCCTTCCCCAACACGGTGGATGTACGCTGGACCAGCCTGAATGGCACCAACAACACGGTGGACACCACCAACGGCGAGCGCAGCGGCGAAGACGGCGTGCTCAATGGCGGCGCGCTGAACGATTACCGGGTCACTTCATTGCTGGTGTTCCCGGTCAGCAACGGCATCCGCATCAGCCGCGTGGGCGGCGTAGCCGACACCGCGCCGGCCACCAACATCAGCGGTGCCACCGACACCAGTGGCGTCAGCGAGAACGTGGTGGTCGGCGAAATCGTGCGTTACCGCGTGGCGGTGCTGGTGCCCACTGGCGATAACCCCGACTATCAAATCCGCATCGAGCTGGCCGCTGGCCTCGAATTCATCCCGGCCAGCCTGAATGACATCCTGCTTGCATTCGTGTCCAACACGCCCTCCGGGCTTATCAGCGATGCCACCAACCTGATCAGTAGTGGCACCCTGAGCATGCCAGGTAACGAGCTGAGCGATGTGACCCAAGGCATCCGCCCCGACCTGTCCGGCGCAGTGCCCACTGGCGTGTTCGACATCAACAATGGCCGGCTGGTGATCGTTACCAACGCCAACGGCAGCCAGACGGTGACCTTCAGCCTGGGCAACCTGATCAACAACGAAACCAACGACCCCGATGTCGAAGGTGTGGTGCTGGAGTTCAACGTGCGGGTCAGCAACGTGGCCAGCAACCAGTCTGGCGCCAACCTCGGGGTGACCGCCCACGAGCACGTCGGCATCAACGGCGGTGTTGACCGGGGCGTGAGCGACACGGTGTTCGAGCGCGTGGTCGAGCCCAGCTTCACCAACATGGACAAGACCGTGATCGATGTGGCGCCGGGCAGTGGCACCACCACCGCTACCGTGTCGGTCAGCTTCACCCAGAATGGCGAGGTACCCGCCTACAACACCCACCTTGCCGACCAGTTCCCCAATGGCAGCAACTACCAGGTGCAGAGCATACTGCTCAACGGTGTGGCCCTGGACATGGCCAACCTGCCCGCCGGCGTGAGCTTCAGCGATGGCACGAACATTACGGTGGACTTCGACCGCCTTGCACCGAATGACAATGTACAGGTGGTCTACACCGTCACCCTGCCCAACCAGACTATCGCCGACAACGCCGCCAGCGCTGCGGTGTTGACCTGGACCAGCCTGCCCACCGACTTTGAAACCAACGGCTGGGGCGGCTCGCTGCCCGGCACGGCGGGTGGTGCCGGCGGCGAGCGTACCGGCCAGGACGGCGCCGTCGGGCTGAACAACTACATCCTCAGTGACGGCGCCGGCATGGGCGTGATCCAGGGCACGCTGTGGGACGACACCCGTAGCGCTACCAACAGTGTCACCCCCGACGGCCCGGGCCTGGACGGCATTGCCGTCACCCTCACCTGGGCAGGCGACGACGGCCAGTTCGGTACCGCCGACGACCGCACATTCAATACCGTTACCGCCAACGGCGGCCTGTACCAGTTCGCCCTGCTGCCCTCCGGCAGCTATCTGGTGGCCGTGGCACAGAGCCACCAGGCAGGTGCCGACAACAACTTCCGCGTACGGGTCGACACCGACACTGCGGCTGCTCTTGCAGGGCTGGGCAGCATCAACCTGAGCCTGGGCGAAGGCAGCACCGGCACCGCCGATGCCGGTTACGTGCACCTGAACGAAGCACCGGTCAACACCATTGTCGACCAGCACGGCCAGGAAGACACCGTGCTGCACCTGACCGGTCTGGCCATCAACGACGTTGACGTCAACGCGGGCAATGCCAATGGCGTGATGACCATTACCCTGTCTGTGGTGCACGGGGTGCTTTGGCAAAGCGCCACGCCGCCAGCTGCCAATGCCACCCCGCCAGCCGGCGCAGGACGCAGCCTGGTGCTTACCGGCACACTGGCCGAACTGAATGCGGCACTGGCGCAGCTTTATTACAAAGGGGATCAGGACTTCAACACCTTCCGTCAGGCAGAAACCCTGACCATGGTCACCAACGACCAGGGCAACTTCGGTGATCATCCCACCAGCGGCAACGGTATCCCCGGGCAGAACCCAGCTGACGCGCTGAGCGACACAGACGTCGTCAACATTGTGATTGACCCGGTGAACGATGCGCCGATTGCCGTAAACGACCAGTACGTCGCCGTGGAAGCCGGTGGCCTGAACAACGCCGAACCGGGCACCAACCCCACGGGCAATGTGCTGGCCAATGACACCGACGTGGACATCCAGACCAACGACGACGTCCTCACCGTGACGCGGATCGCCAACGTCAACAACCCGGGCGGCATTGCCGTAGGCGGGACGGTTGTCACCACCATCGACGGGCTTTACGGCACCCTGTTCATTACCGCAACCGGCGGCTTCCAGTACGTCGTCAACAATGACAACCCCGCCGTGCAAGCGCTGCGTACCTCGGGCGACTTTCTCAGCGAAGTGTTTGCCTACGACATCGTTGACAGCGGCGGCCTGGGCAGCCGTGCGCAATTGCTGATCAACGTGCATGGTGCCAACGACACGCCCATTGCCCATGGCGATGTGGGCACGGCCATCGAGGCTGGCGGTACCAATAACGGCACCGCCGGGCAGGACGCCACCGGCAATGTGCTGGACAACGATACCGACGTGGACGCCGTGGCACTGGGTGAGACCAAACAGGTCAGCGCGGTACGTTACGACGGCCCCGGCGGCGGCAGGATCATCCCGCTCGACACAGGCACAACCAACATACCCACTGCGTTCGGTACCCTCACCCTCAACGCTGACGGCAGCTACCGTTATGTCATCGACAACAGTAACGCCGCGGTCCAGGCGCTGTCCCCTGGCGATACGCTGGTAGAACAGTTCACCTACCAGATGGTCGATGCTGGCGGCTTGAGTTCGGTGAGCGTGCTTGTCATCACCATCCAGGGGGCTAACGATGCGCCCGTGGCCGTCGACGACCACAACACTGCCACGGCAGGTGCCAGCGACGGCAGCCCGGCCCCGACCAACGCCAACGGCAACGTGATCACCGGCAACAATGGCATAGGCGCCGACACCGACGTCGATCGTGCAGACCAGCCCACCGCCACCCAGCTCAAGGTCGACGGTGTACGCAGTGGCCTTGAAAGCGCAGGCGGTGCGCTCAGTGCAGTCGCCACCGGCGCCCCGGCATCCATTGCCGGCACCGTCGCCCGCTTGCCCGACAACAGCCTGATCAGTGGCAACTTCGGCCAGTTGATACTCAACCAAGACGGCACCTACAGCTTCACCGTCAACAGCGCCGACCCGACCATTCGTGCCTTGAGTGCCGGGCAGAGTATTGACGTGATCTTCACCTACCAGATTCACGACAGCGGCGGGCTGACAGACCAGGCCCAGTTGGTAATCACTGTCACCGGTGTAAACGACCCACCCGTGGTGAACCCGGTCACGGTCAATGCGATCGAAGCCGGCGGCCTGAACAACGCCACCCCGGGCCTAAACCCCAGCGGCAACATCCGTGGTGCCTACAGCGACCCCGAAGGCGACGCCCTGACCATCACCGGCGTCATCAACCCCAGCGGTACCAGCGGTACGGTGGGCCAGAGCCTGGCCGGCAATTACGGCAGCCTGGTACTCGATGCCCAAGGCAACTACCGCTATGTGGTGGACAACAGCAACAGCGCCGTGCAAGCCCTGCGCACCGACGCCGACCGGCTCACCGAGGTGTTCCGGTACAGCGTCAGCGATGGCAACGGCAAAACCGTGACTGCCACCTTCACGGTGGTCATCCACGGCCGCAACGATACCCCGGTTGCCGCCAACGATAGCGCCATCGCCATCGAAGCGGGCGGCACCAACAACGGTACGCCGGGCCAGGCCGGCAGCGGTAACGCCCTGGCCAATGACCAGGATGTTGACGCTGGCGACAGCAAGACCCTGGACGGTATCTACCTGGGCACCCTCGCGGCGGGCGGCACCTTTGTGCAGGTCAGTGCTGGCGCCACGGTGATTGCTGGCAACTACGGTACCCTGAGAGTCGATGCCAACGGCAACTACGTGTACACCATCAACGACAGCCTGGCCGCCGTGCAGGCACTGAAGGCCGGCGAAAGCCTGACCGAAACCTTCAGCTACCGCATGCACGACACCGTCGGGGCCAGCCACAAGCGCAGATCAACATCACCATCGAAGGCCGTTACGATGCGCCAGTGGCGCACGACGACCTGGCGTATGCCGTTGCCACCGATGACGATGGCAATGGCGGCCGCAACCCCACCGGCAACGTGCTGAACAACGATACCGACGTGGATGCCGGCGACACCAAGACCGTCACTGCCGTGGGCGTGGGCGCCGAGAGCAGCAACCCGAGGCTGGACCCGCTCACCGGCACGTCCACTGTCACCACCAACTACGGCACATTGACGCTGAACGCCAACGGCACCTACCAGTTCGTGGTCAACTCCAGCGACCCCGACATCATCGCCCTGGGGCCATTGGGCTTTGTCATCCAGCACTTCACCTACCAGGTGACTGACGCCGGCGGCCTGAGCGACACCGCCACCCTGTTCGTGCTGATCCGCGGCGAAAACCAGCCACCGGTGGCTGGCCCGGACCAGGGCTTGGCCATCGAGGCCGGTGGCCTGGGCAACAACATTCCCGGCAGCAACCCGTCCGGCAATGTGATGGACAACGACAGCGACCCGGACAGCATCAATATCCTGGTGCCAGAAACCCTTGAGGTGCTGGCCTTCTGGAGCGGCGACGGCCCGCTACCCACGAGCCCGACCCTGACCGGGCAAACCCTGCGCGGCCAGTATGGCGACCTGACCCTGAACGCCGACGGCACCTGGAGCTACACGCTGGATAACAGCCTCGAAGCCGTGCAGGCCCTGCGCGTAAGCGGCCAGACCCTGACCGACAACTTCACCTACCTGCTGACCGACCTGTGGGGTGCCACTGCCAATGGCCTGCTGACCATTACCATTGACGGGCGCAATGATTTCCCCGTGGCCAACGACGACACTGCCAGCGCGGTGGAAGCCGGTGGCGTCAACAATGGCACTGCCGGGGTCGATCCGCGCGGCAACGTGCTGGACAACGACACCGATGTGGACGGCACGCAGTACGGCGAAACCAAGACCGTGGTGCAATACACCGGCGAGAACGGCCAGACCGCCAGCGCAGGCCAGATACTGCAAGGGCTTTACGGCACATTGCTGATCAACGCCGACGGCAGCTACCAGTACGTGGTCGACAACAGCAACCCGACCGTGCAGGCCATGCGCACTGCCGGTGAAGCGCTGCGCGAGGTGTTCACCTACCGCATGCGCGATACCGCTGGTGTAACCGCCGACGCTCGCCTGACCGTGACCATCCAGGGTGCTAACGACAACCCGGTTGCCCGCGATGACAGCAATACGGCCAGCGATCAGGTGCAGGCCCCGCAGACCACTGGCAACGTGCTGCCCAACGACAGCGACATAGACGCAGGCGACAGCCTGACCGTTACCGGCATTCGCGCCGGACAGGAAGGCGGTACTGGTACCGCAGGCGTGATTGGCCAACCCATCGCCGGCCGCTACGGCACGCTGGTGCTCAATGCCGATGGCAGCTACACCTACACCATCGACCTCACCAACCCCGAAGTGCTGGCCGCTGCCGGGCTTGGCCAGGTGCTACAGGACTACTTCACCTACACGATCAGCGATCTGGCCGGGGCCACTGACCAGGCACAACTGACCATCACCCTGGACATTTCCAGCCCGTACATTCCACCAGGCCCTTACCTTGACCGCGACAGCCGTGGTGTCCTGGGTTTGCCGGATGTGTCCCCGGCGATCTACGTGGCACCCGTGGTAGAACGGGCCGACCAGGCCTTGACGCTGTCTGCCTGGGATGCCGACGGCAGTAATGTGCAGCTGTTCGCCACACCCGAAATCGAAAGTGGGTCAGTGGGGGCCGGGCTTGGCCAGGTACATGGCCAGTACGTGGCCCAGGCGGTGGCCAGCAGCCGCCAGGCCAGCGCCGAAGACAAGAACTGGGTCGATGGCCGCCAGGGGGTCACCAGCCTGACTGCCGACGGTTTGCTGCCAGACCCCTCCCTGTGGGCGCCGCTGCCACGCGACATGGTGCCCGCAGAGAAGAACGAACAACCTGCCAAGGGCTTTCGCGCACAACTGCGCGATGCCGCCCAACGGCGAGGCAGCAACGCACCATGATGCCGATACCTGATCACGGATTGAACAAGGACAGCTTATGCCTGTATCCACGATGAAAAGCCTTAGCACCCTGACTGCCTTCGGCCTGCTGCTCGGCGCCTGTTCGGCTTTCGAGCCCAAGCCTTACACCGAAGATGAAATGCGCCAGCGGGTGATCGAAGACCAGGCGCGAATGTACAAGGAACAGGAGCCGATCAACGGGCCGATCACGTTCTACGAGGCCTCGGCGCGCGCCCTGAAATACAACCTCGACTACCGCCTGAAATTGCTGGAAAGCGCGCTGGCTTCGGATTTGCGCGACGTGTCCAGCCACGAGATGCTGCCGCGCCTGGTCGCCTCTGCCGGTTATGCCGGGCGCAACAACGACTCCGGTGGTACCTCCATCGGTATCGAGGACCGCCAGGTCAGCTTGCGCCCTTCCACCTCCGAAGAGCGCTACCGCACCCTGTACAGCCTGGGCCTGTCCTGGAGCCTGTTGGACTTTGGCGTTGCCTACTTCCGCACCCAGCAGAAGAACGACCAGATGCTGATGGCCGAAGAACGCCGAGAAAAAGTGGCCCAGAACGTACTGCAGGACGTGCGTAACGCCTATTGGCGGGCCCTGGGTGCCCAGCGCCTGCTTCCGGAGGTTGATGGCCTGCTGATGCGCACCCACCGGGCCCTGACCTCTGCCCGTGAGGCCGAGGGCAAGGGCCTGCTGCCACGGCAGGACATCCTGGCCTACCAGCGCGCCCTGCTCGACTCGGTGTACATGCTCACGGTGCGCCGTCAGGACCTGGAGTTTGCTCGCGCCGAGTTGGCTGCACTGATGTCACTACCGCCGAACACGCGCATGGTGCTGGCCGACAGCAACGAGCAGCCGTTGCCCCTGCTGAACGGCAACCTGGAAAAACTCGAGCGCCTGTCGCTGGAGCACCGCCCGGAAATCATGGAAGAGTGGTACCGCAAGCGCGTAAGCATGAATGACCTGAAAATCGCCAAGGCCCAATTGTGGCCGAACGTGAGTTTCAACTACGGCTATGAGTACGACTCCAACAAGTACCTGTACAACAGCGACTGGAACCAGACCGGCATCAATGTCTCGATGAACCTGCTGCGGTTGTTGCAATACCCGGACATCACCGCCGCCGAACAAAGCCAGGCCAAGACGGACGACATGCGTCGCACGGCGTTGTCGATGGCCATCCTGACCCAGGTGCGTGTGGGCCTGTTGCGTTACCAGCTTGCCCGCCAGGAAGTGGACTTTGCCGACGAAAGCCTGCGTGTGGACCAGAGCCTGCTGGACTATGCGCGCTCATCGCGCAGTGTGGCGCTGGGCAGCGAACTTGAACTGATCCGCGCCGAAGGCCGCTTGCTGCTGTCGCGCTACCAGCGAGAAGCTGCCTACTCCGATGCCCAGGCCGCCTGGGGGCGGTTGTACAACTCGGTCGGGTTCGCGGTGATGCCCAAGGAAATTGAACACCATGATGTAAAAACGCTAGCGGGAGAAATTCAGAGAGTGGTCGAGCAGCAGACCCAGAACAACCTCGTGAGCACTACCAAATAAGCAACTGACCACTGTTACACCTGGCTGAAGAGCACCCGCTTGAACGCTTCGGCAGCCAGGTGTACCTGGACAGACCAATCCTGCGCCGCATCGCTGCCGGCATCATCGGAAATGTACTTCAGGCATACGAACGGGATGCCTTCGCTGCGCGCGATCAGCGCCAGTACATAGGCTTCCATGTCGACCACGTCATAAGGCGCATCGCCATGGTTGATTTCGAAGCTGTCGCCGCTGCCACAGGCTTCCAGGGCCAGGCCGGGGATTGCCGCCCCGTGCTCCAAGACTACCGGGATATCTGACAAGGGCGTTTCGTAGCGGGCGAAGCCGAGCGGGGTCACATCCATGTCTCGCTGCACAAAGCGCGTGCAACACACCACCTCCCCTTTGCCATGCCGCTGGCTGCCGGCCGATCCAAGGTTGACGATCAGCTTTGGCCGGCGTGCGGCAATAGCCTTGGTCAGGGCAATGGCGGCATTGACCTTGCCAATACCGGTGAACACCGTGTTCAGCTCGGTGAACACCTCACCCGCCTCGGCTTCGAGGGCGAAGACAAACAGCGTGTCGTCCAGGGAAATGTCGGGAAATTGCGAGATCAGCATCATGGAGCAGGTGTTTCCGAATGGCTGCAGGGGGCGCGGCCATTTTCGACCAACCCCGGCTAATTGCAAGCCCTTGCGGCCACGTCAGCCGAGTGGGTGCAACGTTGCTGCAACCTGTTGCAGTGCCAGGTTGCCCCGGCACTGCACGTCAGTCATCTACGAACGGCCGCCTTTACGGCCCGACTCGCGATCATGCGGCATATTGCTGCCCGAAGACTGGCCGCCCTTGCGTCCGGCTTCGGAAGCTTTTTCACGGTCATTGGCGAAGTTGCCTGGGTTTTTGTTACCGCCCTGGCTGCCTTGCTGATTGCCGGTACGGCTGTTGTCTTTGTTGGCCATGGTGAACAAACCTCATATGACTTCGGAGTGCACGGCACGCTGCCGTACACAGGTTGAGAGTTCAGCGATATGGGGGGATTCGTTTGATCGCGAAAGGTTCGGACCGGTGGCGTTAAATAAGCGGCAACGCCATATTTGGTGCAGCTGTCAGTCGTGCGGCGGGTTATCCAGGTGGGCCTGGCGGCGGCCCAGCCAGCCCCCGGTGGCAGCCCAGCCAAGCGCAATCAGCGCGCCAATCAGCATCGCCAATTGCGGGTGCTCACCCATCACGTCCAGCGCACGCTTGACCCAGCCGCTCAGGGCGTCGCCGCCTCGGTAGACCACGGTGTCTATGAAGTTCTTGGCCTTGTACTTGTCCTCGGCGGGCAGCACGGTGAACAGCATCTCCCGCCCCGGCCGCACCAACGCGTACTCGCCGGCCCGGCGCACCACCATCACCACCACGAATACCGCAAACACCGGGGCCAGTGCCAGCCACAGCAAACCAGCGGCCATTACCAGCGGCACAGCCACCAGCAACACCCCAACCCCCAAGCGCCGGGCCAGGCGCCCGGTGAGAAATACCTGAGTAAGAATGGCCAAGGCCTGCACCACCGCATCGATCAGGCCGAACACCTGGGTTTGCCGAGTGCGATCAGTGAAGGTTTCGCTGACGATGCGTGCCTGCTCGAAATACAGGAACGTGCTGACGCTGGCCAGTAACACCACGAACAGGGCAATGCCCAGCAGATACGGGGAACGCAGCACCGCGGTGGCGCCGGCAAACGGATTACCGCCTAACGGCCGCGAACCCGCGCGCTCGGCCTGTTCTGGCAGTGGGTGGATCACTCGCCAGCGTTGCAGGAACAGGCTGGCACCCATACTGCCCAGCAGAAATGCCCCCGCCAGCATCAGCAGCCCGGCATGGCCCAGCGGTGCAACAAGCAATGTGCCAAGAATAGGGCCGCTAAGCCCGCCCAGGCTAGCCCCGGCTGCCAGCAGGCCGAACAGCCGCTTGCCTTGCTCGGTGGAAAACAGGTCGGCGAGCACGCTCCAGGCCAGCGAGATCGTCAGCAAATTGAATACCGACAGCCAGATATAAAAGGCCCTGGCGGCCCAAAGATCGTCCGGTTTACCGGCAAACAGTGCCGCGAACAGCACCAGGTTGCTGGCAAAGAAGCCGTAGGCCCAAGGTAGGATATGCCTGCGTTGTACCTTGGAGGCCAGCAAGCCGAACAACGGCAGGCACGCCAGGGTGGCGATGAAGGTGCCGGTGAACAGCCATTGCAAGTTGTCTACGCCGCCTGCAACCCCCATGGTTTCACGCACCGGGCGCAGCATGAAGTAACCGGTGAACAGCAGGTAGAACAACAGCAAGCCGGCGATCACTGCCGGCCCCTCGCCGGGCCGAATGTTCAGCCCTTGGTCCAGACGCCGCCGCCAGCCTTGCATGGTGTCAGGCAAACTGCTTGATCAGCGCCTGTTGCTGCGCCTGGGTAAGCATGGGCTCATGCCCGGCCTTGAGCTGGTCGAGCTGGCGATCGGGCCGACCGGTGGCGGGGATGACGGTGGTCACTGCCGGGTGGCTGATGGCGAACTTGAGAAACAGCTGCGCCCAGCTGCCAATACCCGCTTCGGCAGCCCAGCTTGGCAAAGCCTGGTCCTTGACCTTGGCGAACAGTCGGCCATCGTCGAAGGCCCGATTGATCAGCACCGCAACGCCCTTGTCCTGGCACAGCGGCAGCAGTTCGCGGGCAGCGTCGGGGGCATTGACCGAGTAGTTGATCTGGATGAAGTCCAGCGGCTCACTGCGCACGATACGGGCAACTTCGTCCTGGCCGCTGTTCAGGTAGTGAGTGATGCCGACATAACGTGTCTTGCCCTGCTGCTTCAGCTCGCGGGCATAGGGCAATTGGGTCTGCCAGTCGCGCAGGTTGTGGATCTGCAGCAAATCGACCTTGTCGGTGCGCAGGCTCTTCAGGCTGCCGGCCCATTGCGCTTCGGCGTCGGCCCGGCTGTTGGCGGCGATCTTGGTGGCAATGAAGCACTGCCGATGCCAGCCACCCTCCTCCAGCAACTGGCCAAGAATGCTGTCGGCACCGCCGTAGTTGGGCGAGGTGTCGATCACCCGGCCGCCCCCTTCAAAAAACGCCTTGAGCACCGCTTTCAACTGCTGGTACTGGGCCGAGTCGGCTTCTACTTCAAAACTGCCGGAAGTACCGGCACCGATCACCGGCAATGCTTCACCGGTGGACGGTACCTTGCGTGCCAGCAAACCCGCCGGAGCGGCGGCGTGCAGCCAGGGGCTGGCGGCAGCCAGCATTCCCAGTGTGGCACCTGCGCGTAGGACGTCACGACGTGCGTACATGGAAAAGCTCCCGTCATGAATCGGAAACTTTCAAGGCTAGCCGCTCAATCCTCTGCCGGCAGGCGTTTCTGTATCTGGATGTTTAGTGATCAGCCCCGCAGCAGCGGGCTCAGGTCCACACCTGACTCATCCATCGGCGGGCACCAGTAATAGCCGCCGGTTAGTGGCCGGCTGAAGCGGTACAAACCGTCGATGATGCCGTCCTCCAGGCCGCTCATGCGCCGCAGCTGCACTTCGAATGCATCGAAGCTGTGGCCCAGGGCAACGAAGGCCAGGCCCGCGCCACGCTGGTCAGCCCAAGCTACGGAGCGACGGACCATGAATGCCTCCGGTTCAAAGCTTTCCTGGGCGGTGCGCTTGACGTGTGCCGACTCGGGCGCATCGTCCAGCTCTTCGTTGTCGCTCAGGCGGCGGCCGATGATGTTGTCCTGGTCAGCCTGCGGCAATGACTTGAAATACTCCAGGTCATGCTTCCACAGCTGGAACGCGGCAAAGCTGGAGCCATCGCTAGCAATGGCCGCCTGTACGGCGTCTTCGTCCACCGGGTTTTCGGTGCCGTCTTCGTAGCCCGTCAGGTCATGGCCGCCACGGTGCAGGAAGCCATCGACACTGTCGGCCAGACGCAAGGCCGGTGCCAGCGCCTGTTCCAGGGCCTGGGCACGCAGCAGCAAGTCGCCGCGCTCGTTACCGCGCAGCCACAGCCACAACGCGTGCTGGGTGCTCGGGTTCTCTACGGCGGCGTCCAGCAGCGGGAAAGCTCGCAGGCCTGGCACTGCGCGGCCCAGGGCCTTGGCTAGCGGGGCGCCGACACCCAAAATCAGCTGGTCGCCATCGACCTGTGGCAGCAAGGCATCCAGGGCGGCAGGCAGCGCCTCGGGCGACTGCAGGGAGAAAAACAGGTGACGGGCATGGGCCGGCACCGGGGTGGCAAGCAAGCCTTTCTGGAACGGCATGGCAGGCTAATCCTCGGTAAAAACCGGAATGCTACTGTGCCTGCAGCCCTACTGCAACGCGGCATACAGCCTCGCCAGTTGCTGCGCTTGGTAACAAACGGTTACCAAGAGCTGGCCCTTTGCGATTAGCTATCAATCCGTGTCGACCTACACTCCTCGAGATCCTTCGCCCGAGAGACTGCCCATGACCGCCTCGCCCCTGCTAACCGCCTTCCTGCCGCTCGCCTTGGGCATCATCATGCTAGGCCTTGGGCTGTCGCTGACGCTGGCCGATTTTGCTCGCGTGGTGAAATACCCCAAACCGGTGGTGGTGGGCCTGGCCTGCCAGATCCTGCTGTTGCCGCTGGTGTGCTTCCTGATTGCCAACGGGTTTGGCCTGGAATCGGCCTTGGCAGTGGGCCTGATGCTGCTGGCTGCCTCGCCGGGCGGCACCACGGCCAACCTGTTCAGCCATCTGGCCCATGGCGATGTAGCGTTGAACATCACCCTCACCGCCGTCAACTCGCTGATTGCGATCCTGACCATGCCATTGCTGGTGAACCTGTCACTGAGCCTGGTTCATGGCCTCCGACCAGGCCATACCGTTGCAGTTTGCCAAGGTCTTGCAGGTATTTGCCATTGTCCTGCTGCCGGTCGCACTGGGTATGCTGATTCGCCGTTACGCCCCGGTGTTTGCCGCGCGCATGCAAAAGCCGATGAAACTGGTGGCCGCGTTATTCCTGGCCTTTACCATTGTCTTGGCACTGGCCAAGGACTGGCAGACCGTGGTCGAGTACGCACCGGTGGTGGGCCTGGCTGCGCTGTTGTTCAACCTGCTTAGCCTGGCTGTGGGCTACTGGGTGCCGCGCTTGTTGAACATCCCCAAACGTCAGGCAATTGCCATCGGCATGGAGATCGGCATTCACAACGGCACGCTGGCGATTGCCCTGGCGCTGAGCCCGTCGCTATTGAACAACGCGACCATGGCGGTGCCGGCGGCGCTTTACAGCCTGATCATGTTTTTCACGGCGGCAGGGTTTGGCTGGTGGGTGAGCCGCGGGTATGTTGCAGCGCAGCCAGAGGGCGAAACGGTGAATTGAGGCCTTATCAGCGTTTGCTGCGCAGTTGCTGCTTCAACACCTTCAACGGCGGCGCATAGAAAAACCCGAACGAAACACTCCCCGTGCGCCCTTTCACCGCGTGGTGCAACTGGTGCGCACGGTGCAGGCGCTTGAGGTAGCGGTTGACCGGCCGTGGCGCGCGCGGCCAATGCCGGTGAAAGAACCCGTCGTGGGCCACCACATACAGCAGGCCGTACCCTGCCACGCCGCCGCCCACCCACTGCAAAGGTGCATAACCACTCTTACCCAAGGCGACCAGCCCTGCGGCGATCAGCCCCAGAGCCAGCAAGTACAGGTCGTTGGTTTCGAGCATGCCCAGTTGTGGCTCATGGTGCGAGCGGTGCAGCCACCAGCCCCAGCCATGCATGATGTACTTGTGAGCCAGCGTGCCAACGCCCTCCATGGCCACCAGGGTGCCGAACAACACGGCGAGATTGAACAGCATGGAACGGTCCGGTGGATGGCAAAGAGAGGCGCAAGGGTACCGATTACCCAGGTTTTTTTCCATGTGGGCGTGACCGGCTGCAGGCCATTCACCCATGAAGCCATTGTCATGTTTTTACCCTTGACCTGCCCTGCCACGCGGCGTAAGGTCCGCGACGCAATTTTGCCGTCCTCTACAGGAGACCCGCCTTGGACAGTAGCCCCAGTCGCTTGCGACAGGCCCACGTGGCGCGCTAGCCCGGCAGTGTCCTGCACTGTCTGGCCGCTCTGGCAAGACGGTGGTTTCCCGTAACCCCCGCTTCTCCTTCCCTCCTCGTGGTCCTGCGCACTTTTCTGGTTTTTCAGCCGCGCCAACTGATGGCGTTCATGCAGGCGCGTGCCTGCGGAAGAGGTTTGCTATGGATTGGAAAGTATTTCTGCTGCGCGTCAGCATTGCCCTGCTGCTGGGGGCGCTAATCGGTGCCGAAAGGCAACTGCGCCAACGCCTGACCGGGCTGCGCACCAATGCGCTGGTCAGTACCGGGGCCTGTCTGTTCGTGCTGATGACCCAGGCAGTGCCAGGCATGGCACCTGCCGATGCGTCGCGCGTCGCCGCCTATGTCGTGTCGGGCATCGGCTTTCTGGGCGGTGGCGTAATCATGCGTGACGGTTTCAACGTGCGTGGCCTGAATACCGCAGCGACCTTGTGGTGCACGGCTGCGGTCGGCGTGCTGTGCAGCCTCGGGCTACTGCTGGAAGCCGCACTGGGTAGCCTGGTGGTGCTGTGCGCCAATATCCTGTTGCGTGACATCGCCCAGCGCCTGGACCGTCAGGACGTGGTGCCGGCCAGCGAGGTGGAGCAGCACTTTGAAGTGCGCATCGTCTGCCGCGCCGAGGACGAGATCCAGGTGCGCAGCCTGATGCTGCATAGCCTGGGCGATCCGCAGCTGCGGTTGCAGTCACTGCAAAGCGAAGACCTGGACAGCCCGGCGCGCCTGGAGGTGCGCGCCGAACTGCTGGGCACCGCGCAGGCACCGGCTCAACTGGAGCGGCTGGTCAGCCGGGTCAGCCTGGAAAAAGGCGTAAGCTCGGTACGTTGGCAATTACGGCCGCAGGTGTTGGCGGCGGACTAACACGACAGGAGTGATTCATGGTTATCCGCCCTACCCTTGAGCACGATGTTCCATACCTGCCGGACGTCGAGCGTTCGGCAGCCCAGGCTTTTGTCGGCTGGCCGGCGCTGGCCTGGCTGGCGCAAGGTGATGTGATGGATTGCGCTGTACACCGGGCCTTCGTCGAGGCAGGTGGTAGTTGGGTGGCTGAAAACCCGGCCGGGCAGATTGTTGGGTTTGCGTGTGCCCAGCGTGCGGGCCAGGCACTGCACCTGCATGAAATATCGGTGCGCCAGGAGGCCCAAGGGCAAGGTACCGGCGGCCGGCTGCTGCTGCAGGTGATCCATGCGGCGCGCTGCGCTGGTATGCGCGAGCTCGACCTTGACCACTTTCGTCGATGTGCCCTGGAATGCGCCGTTTTATGCGCGATTCGGGTTTGAGGTAATCGAAGCAGAACTGCTGGGCGCACGGTTGAGGGGCATCTTGGCCAATGAACAAGCGCACGGCCTCCATGGGCGTTGTGCGATGCGACTGTGTCTGGTGGCTTAGCGCTCGGTCGAAAATTTGCCCTAATGCCGGTCAGTTAAGCAATTTGGGGCTGCTACGCAGCCCATCGCCGGCAAGCCAGGCTCCCACAGGTACGGTGCTCCCCTCAAACATTGCGCTGTACCTGTGGGAACTCGGCTAATTGCTTAACTATTACGGCTTGGCCTCAGGCAGCTTCGACCGACACTGTTCCAACGCTTCTTCACGTTCCTTGAGCTGCTCCTCAAGCCGCAGCAACTGCCGCGCCTGTTCAGCGCACACGTCGCGCCTGTCTTCCAGGTTCTGCGCTTGCACGTCCAGCTGCCGGCGCATTTCCTCGCTGGCGCCCTGGGCCTGGGCCAGGATCGTGCGCAACCCCTGGATCTGGGCGTCGCGTTGCTCCAGCAGCTCGTCCTGCGCCCGGCACTCGTTGGCGGCTTGGCGGTGCTCACCCAGCAAGCGCTCGTTATCGCGGTGCAGGCGGGTCAGTTCGTCCTGCTTGACGATCATGCCCTGCTGCAACTGGCGTACTTCAACTTGCATCTGCTGCAACTGCGCTTCGTGGCGGCGCTGTTCCTGCTCGCGTTGTTCACGGCTGGCATTGCGGTAGTGCTCCAGGGCGTCACGGGCATGGCGGTGCTTGTCTTCCAGTGACTTGACCTGTTCGTCCTTGTCGGCCAGGCGTACCTGCAATTCTCCCAGCGACTGGTTGAGGCTGGCGCTGCGCAGCTGTTCGGCCTGCAGTGTGCTTTGTGTGGACAGCAGTTTTTCTGTTTCGGCGGCCAATGCCGCTGCATCGATCTTGTGCTGCTGATGCGCCGCAGCCAGTGCCTGCTGGGCGATTTCCAGCTGCGCCTGCAACGTCTCCCGCTGTTGAGTGAAGGTGCTCTCGGCCTGCTCGATCTTGAGGTCAGCCTCGTCCTGCAGTTGGGTTGCCAGTTGCCCGACCAGGCGGCTCAGCACATCGCTCAGCGCGGCGCCGCCTTCGGAAGCCACCGGCTGCTGGCCGTTCAATTCCTTCAGGTAGCGGTGAATCGTGGTCTTGGAGCCGGTATTGCCCAGCTCGATACGTATGGCATCGATGCTGGGGTTCTCGCCCCGGGCAATCAGCGCCTGACGCGCCTGCTGCACTACCACCTTGTTGATACCGCCCCGGGCCATGCTTGCTCCTACGATTTTGTACTGTGTTATGTAACATGTAATTACGTACTAATTATGGCGATAACATGGCACCCCTGCAAACATTTCCTCAGGTGGAATAATCACGGCTTATCGCATGTGATGGGCAAAATGCTGCTGTTTTCGACGTTGGCAACCGTACACACGCTGCAAGTGCAAGACCTTGTGCCGGTTACGCTTTGCCGCCACCATGGGCGTCCAGCACTGATCACCGACCGAAAATGACCCTGGAAAACTACAAGGCAATCGCCGACAGCATCGCCCTGCTGCTGTATCCGCACGCTGAAGTTATCGTCCACGAACTGCGCAGCCAGACAGTCGTGCACATCGCCAACAACTTCTCCCAGCGCAAGCTGGGCGATGATTCGGCGATCGATCACGAATTGGGCGATGTGCTTGACGGTGCCAACCTGGGCCCGTACGAGAAGCTCAACTGGAACGGCCAGAAGGTCCGGTCCATCAGTACCGTGCTGCGCAACGCACAGGGCGAAGCCGAACACCTGATGTGCATCAATTTGAACGTGTCGGTACTGGAACAAGCCCGTGTGGCGCTTGATGCGTTCTTCCAGATGGGCCGGCTGGTACCGCAACCTGACGCGTTGTTCCGCAACGACTGGCAGGAACGTATCAACACCTTTCTGCATGCATGGCTGCAAGCGCGCAACTTGTCGCTGCAGACACTACAGATGAAGGACAAGCGCAGCCTGGTGCAGGCCCTGCACGCCGAAGGCGCGTTCGAAGGCCGAAGTGGTGCTGATTATGTCGCCAACGTGCTGAGCATGGGCCGGGCCACCGTGTACAAGTACCTGAAAGAGCTGAAGGCCTAGCGGCGCGCCCTTGACCGAAAGGAGTCGCCAGCGGCTGTGCTCGGGTACTTGCCTGTCGTGGATAACTATTCTACCGTAGACAAATATTCCATACGGAGCACAGCATGTCAGCCTCTACAGCCTCCCCGATCGTTGCCGACAGCCTCTACCTCGATGCACTGTACAAATCCATCAAGGAAGCCCACAGCGCACTGCGCCCCGCCGTCAGCATCACGCCGCTCACCCACAGCGCCCGGTTGTCGGCATTGACCGGCTGCGAAGTCCTGCTCAAATGCGAACACCTGCAGCACACGGGGTCGTTCAAGTTCCGCGGCGCCAGCAACAAGATCCGCCTGCTGCCGACCGAAGCACGCAAGCATGGGGTAATCGCTGCCTCTTCCGGCAACCATGGGCAGGCACTTGCACTGGCCGGTAAAACGGCTGGCGTGCCAGTGACTGTCTACACCGCCACTTCCGCCTCGCCGTACAAACTGGAGGCGATGCGTGCGCTGGGCGCCGAAGTGCTTTGCCTGCCCACGGACCCGCTGAGTGCAGAGCTGGAAGCCGCCAGGCAAGCCAAGGCTCAGGGTCTGCCGTTCGTGTCCCCCTACAACGACCTGCAAGTCATTGCCGGCCAGGGCACCATCGGCATGGAGTTGTTCGAGCAAGCACCAGACCTGGACGCGGTGTTTGTCGCCGTGGGCGGTGGCGGGATGATCGCGGGCATCGGCGCCGCCCTGCGTGTGCTCAAGCCGGGCACCGAGATCATCGGTTGCTGGCCGGCAAATGACCCTGCATTGGCGCAATCACTCAAGGCCGGCGAAATTGTCGAGGTCGACGCCCAAGAAACACTCTCGGACGGCACTGCTGGCGGCGTCGAGCCCGGCGCCATCACCTTGCCGCTGTGCCAGGCACTGCTCACCGATACCGTGCTGGTCAGCGAAGATGAAATACGCGCCGCCATGCGTGATATCGCCAGCAGTGAACGCTGGATCATCGAAGGCGCTGCCGCAGTTGCGGTCGCTGGCATGCAAAAGCTCGCCGACCGCTACCGGGGCAAACGTGTAGCAGTGATCCTGTGCGGCCGCAACATCCTGCTGGACAAGTTCCTCGAGGCTGTTCAATGAAGGTCTTCAGCAAAGCGCAGATCGTCGCCAGCTTCAACCCGGAGCTGGCGGTAAGCCGGCTTGAAGAAGGCTTTATCGCCTACTCCGAAGGCAAGGCACAGGTGCCGCCCGTGCAGGGCTTCGCATTTCAAGGGGCGAACGGTGACTGCTGCGTGAAATCAGCCTACATCGAAGGCAGCCCTACCTTCACCGTCAAGCTTTCCACCGGTTTTTATGACAACCCTGCCAAGGGCTTGCCGAGCAACGATGGCCTGATGCTGGTGCTGTCGGCGCTCACCGGGCAGCCGCTGGCGCTGCTGCAGGACCAGGGCTGGCTGACCGCTATGCGCACCGCGCTGGCCGGGCGTATCGCTGCCCGGCTGCTGGCACCGGCCCAGGTCAAGGCCATTGGCATCCTCGGCACCGGCATGCAGGCGCAGATGCAGCTTGAACAGTTGCGCGCCATTACCGATTGCCGCCAGGTCATTGTCTGGGGCCGGAATGAAAGCGGGCTTGCGGCCTATGCAACATTTGCCCGTGAACTGGGTTTCGAGGTTCGCAGCACGCAGGATGCGGCAGAGGTCGCGGGCGCGGCAAACCTGATTGTCTGCACCACCCCTTCCCGCCAGGCTCTGCTGCACAGCGAGTGGGTCCAGCCGGGCACGCATATCACGGCCGTCGGTGCCGATGCCCCCGGCAAGCAGGAGCTGGACCCGGCACTGGTGGCCAGGGCAGACCGCATCATCGTTGACTCGGTCGCCCAGTGCAGCCAGTACGGCGAAGTGGCTCACGCGCTCGGCAGTGGCCGGATAACCGCGAACCAGCTGGTCGAACTGGGGTGGCTGCTTGCCGGCCGCGCCAGGGGGCGCGAGCACGACGGCCAGATCACCCTGGCCGACCTGACCGGCGTGGCAGTACAGGATGCGCAAGTCGCACGCTGCGCCCTGGCGGCACTAAGCACCTGAAGCCATCGCAAAGTCACAGCAAGCGCTGCACCTGCGCCGGCGTACGCTGCATCAACACCTTGCCATTGCGTACCGACACCAGCGCATGCCCCTGGCTGCGCACCATCTCGTAATCGTCCGGTGCCGACAACAGCAACAGGTTTGCCGGCCGTCCTACCTCGATGCCGTAGCGCTCGCCCAGGTTCAAGGTGCGGGCGCTGTTATCGGTGATCAGGTCAAGGCAACGCTGAAGGTCTTCGTAGCCGAGCATATGGCAGATGTGCAGGCCGGCTTCAAGAATGCGCAGGATGTTGCCATTGCCCAGCGGGTACCACGGGTCGACGATGGAGTCCTGGCCAAAGCACACGTTCATGCCGGCACGGTCAATCTCGGCCACGCGGGTAACGCCACGGCGTTTGGGGTAGTTGTCGAAGCGCCCCTGCAGGTGAATGCTCTCGGTCGGGCACGACACGAAGTTGATGCCCGACAGCTTCAGCAGGCGGAACAGCTTGTAACAGTAGGCGTTGTCATACGAGCCCATGGCCACGGTATGGCTGGCCGTCACCCGGGCACCCATGCCGCGTACCCGGGCCTCCTCGGCCAGCACTTCAAGGAAGCGGGATTGCGGGTCGTCGGTCTCGTCGCAGTGCACGTCCACCAGGCAGCCGGTACGTTCGGCCAGGTCCATCAGGAACTTCACCGACGATACGCCCTGGTCGCGAGTGTTCTCGAAGTGCGGAATGCCGCCGACCACATCGGCACCGATGGCCACCGCTTCGGTCATCAATGCCCGGCCGTTGGCGTAAGACTCGATACCCTCCTGCGGGAAGGCAACAATCTGCAAGTCGACCAGCTCGCGCACTTCGTCACGCACCTCGACCATGGCCTTGAGTGCGGTGAGTTTCGGGTCGGTCACATCGACGTGGGTGCGCACATGCTGGATGCCGTGGTCCACCAGCATGCCAATGGTTTTCTTTGCGCGGGTCTTGATGTCGTCGTGGGTGGTGACTTCCTTGCGCTCGGCCCAGCACTCGATGCCTTCGAACAGGGTGCCGCTCATGTTCCACCGGGGTTCGCCGGCAGTTAGCGTCGCGTCAAGATGGATATGCGGCTCGACAAAAGGTGCCACCACCAGGTTTTGCCCTGCGTCCAGGACATCGCCAGCACCAGGCGCTTGTACCTGGCCCTGGGGCAGGATGGCGGCAATGCGCTCGCCGTTCAGTTCGATGCGAAACAGGCCAGGCTTGCCGCGCAGGCGTGCGTTGATGATGTTCATGCTGTTACTCCTTGCCGTGGGCTTCGCTCATGCGCCATATCAGCATGGCGACCGAAGCATTCATGCGAAAAAGCGGGTCGTCGATGGGCTGCCCGCTCAGTTGTTCGATGCGCTGGATGCGCTGATTGATGGTGTTGCGGTGTAGCCCCAGGCGCTGTGCGGCCTTGAGCCCGTTGCCGTTTTCGATGAGCAAGGCGTCGAGGGTGTGCACCAGGGCATTGGCCTGCTTGCGCCCGGGGGCGATCAACGGGCCGAGTGTGCGGCTGACGAAGTCGTCGATCAGCGAGCGGTCGACGATGCCTTGCAGCAGGCGCAGTACGCCCAGTTCATTGAAGCTGCAATAACCGTTGGCCGGGCGCAGGTGCTGGGCCACGTCCAGGGCCTGGCGTGCCTCGTTGAGGGCCTGGCGATAGTGCGCACAATCCTCGGCCAGGCTCGACAAGCCCATGTGCAAACTCAGCTTCACCCGTCACGGCCTGCAACTGCCGGTAAAGCGCAGCCAACGTATCGGGCAAGTCGTGCGTATCGGCCATCAATACCACGAACAGGTCACCCGGTAGCTGCGCCATCACACTGCCTGGCCGTTGGCGGCACCAGGCTTCGAGCTGGTCTTCCAAGGCCTGGCGGGTAGCTTGCCAGGTACGCTCGCCGTGGGCCAGCCCGTGGCGCTCGAACAGGCCATCCACGCCCGACAGGCGCAGAGCCAGCAAGCGCCGCGGCGCGTCCAGTGCCAGTTGCAGGTGCGTTGCCCGTTGCCGGGCAATGGCCAGGCTTGGGTAGTCGCCAGTCAGCAGTTGGCCAAGAATATCGTGGCGCGAGCGGCGTACCTGGCTCATCTGTACCAACGCCGTACCGATCAGGTGGGTGACCACCACCATCTTCAGCGCGTAGGGCTGCTCGATCAGCGGCAGGCCCAGTTGCTCGGCGCGCGCGATCACAGAGGCCGGAACGCTCTGGATAAAGCTGCCGCCAGTGAGGATCACCATGCCGGCGATGCCCACTGCTTCGCCATCTTCCACCAGGCTCAGCAAGTTCGCCTCGCCGCGTGGGTGGTTGATGCCGGTGACAAACACCAACTCACCGCCCATTACCCATTCAACGATGCCTTCGTTTTCTGCCACATACGGCCAGCGCACCCGCCGCTGAAGGTTGCGTGCCCCGGCCAGCACACGCATCTCGTGCAGGCCGGGCAAATGCAGGATCTCGTCCAGCGCCAGGCTCACGGCTTGACACCCGCCTGGCCAGGCGCACGGCGGCGAGCGCCCAGTTCGAGCATGACGATGTAGCACAGGGCCGAGGCGCCGATACCCACCAGCGGGGCGACCCACGGCGAGGCGTACGCCAACACCGCACCCACGGCATAGGCACACAGCCCGGTGAGGTTGTAGCGTGGCAGCCTTGCCGTATCCAGTGCCGGGTACTTACCGCGGTGGTGATACCAGAAATCAGCCATGATCACCCCACCCACCGGTGGAATGATCGAGCCCAGCAGCACCAGGAACGGGATCAGCATTTCGTACATGCCACCAATAGCCAGCACGATGCCGACCCCGGCCGCCACCAGGGTTGCCGTGCGCCGGCGCTCGCTGCGCAACAAATGGCAGGCAGCCGCCGACACGTTGTAGATGGTCGGCCCCTGGATGGTCCACAGGTTCAGGCACAGCATCACCACCGCCGCAAACGACAAGCCCTGCAGCATCATCACCTCGACGATATCGGCCTGTTGGTAAACCATCGCGCACCAGGCACCGGCCACCACCATCAGGCCGTTGCCAAGCAAAAATGCTACCACGCTGGCGATCACCGCCACCCGGCCGCTACGCGACAGCCGTGTCCAGTTGGTGGCCTGCGTGGCGCCACTGGCGAAGGTGCCGAACACCATAGTCACTGCCGCCGAAAAGGTCATGGCTTCGTGCGGTACTACTGCGGCCAGGCCGGCAAAGCCACCGGCATCGCGGGTGGCGATGTACATCGACACCAACAGCAGCACGAACATCAATGGCACTGAGACCCGCGACAGCACATCCAGCCCCTTGAAGCCGATGATGGCGGTAATGCTGAAACCCAGGCCAAACAACACCATCAACGGCACGCCGAAACCTTCTGCCAACCCCAGCAGTTTGACCAGCACGATAGCCACGGTGGCCGTGCCCCAGGCGTACCAGCCCAGTTCCGCGAACCCCAGCAGAAAGTCCGAAAGCCGGCTGCCAGCTTCGCCGAAACAAAAACGCCCCATCAACACGGTGTTCAGCCCACTGCGCGAGGCGATGAATGCCAGCGCTGCGGCATACAAGGCCAGCAGGCTGTTGCCGAGGGTGGCCACCCACAACATGTCGACAAAATTGAAGGCCATGCCCAGCTTGCCGCCAGCGAACATCGTGCCGGTGAAAAAGGTGAAGCTGAACAGGACCATTGCAATTGGCAGCAGGCCCTTGCGGGCGGACTGCGGGGCTTCGCTGAGGGGGAATTCGCTGGGTGAGCTCATTGCACGGGGCTCCGGGTTGTGGTTGGGAGCTGGAAGAGCAATATGCGGGCCGCTTTTGCGAGGGCCAAAACCTGGGATCAAATCGGGCAGGCAGCCCAGATAGCGATGTGCACTGTGAACATTAAAGTCGCATTTTGGCGTTATGAAGGTGTGCTGAACGACTTATTTTGAGGCATTCATGCACCAAAGCGGGCTTGGGCTGGGTAGGATTCACCCAGCAGCGCTTGCGCGATCACTCGGCCTACCGCATGACCCTGTAGGAGCAGCCTTGTGCTGCGAAGAGGCCATTAGGGCTAAAGATTATCTTTGCCTGCAATGACCTCTTCGCAGCACAAGGCTGCTCCTACAGGGCTGTATTTACCTTGAAATCGACGCGGGCCAGGTGGGCCACTTACACCCCGTCCAGGCCCATCTGCCAGAAGTCTGCCTCCAGGCTGGACGCCTGGCCGAAAATCCCGACCAGCTCGGCAAACCGCTGCTCGGTCATGCTCCGCGCTGCCAGCTCATCCAGGTGCTTGCGCGCTGCCGCCGCCACACTTTGATAGCCCTCCCCCGCATACTCGCCAATCCACTCGCGGTACGGGTGGTTGCTCAAATCGCCAATCCGCTCGGCCAAGGTCCGGCCGATCTCGGCATAGCCGATCACGCAGGGTGCCAGTGCCACGTGCAGCTCCAGCAAGTCACCGGCAGCACCGCAGTCCAGCACGTAGCGGGTGTATGCCACCGTGGCCTGGTGCTCTGGCGCGGCCTCGATATCGGCCTGGGTCAGTCCCCAGCGTGCGCACAGCCGCAAGTGCAGCTCGGTTTCATCCAGAATTGCCGCCAGCCCAGCCTGCGCGGCGCGGATGTCGGCTGGGCGGCGGCTTTTGTAGGCGGCCAGTGCCCAGGCGCGGGCGAACTGGATCAGGAACAGGTAATCCTGCACCAGGTAGGTCCGAAACGCTTCCTCGCTCAGCGTGCCCTCGCCCATCTGCCGCACAAAGTCATGGTCTACATAGCGGGCCCACTGTTGCGTGGCTGCGGCCTTGAGGCGTTCGAAGATATCCATGCTCATTTGCCCTCCGGGTAGACGGCATCGAAGAAGGCCAGCTCCAACGCAACGGTGCGCTGGTAGAAGTCACGTGCCAGTGCGGCTTCCTGCGGGCCGACGCGGTCCAGCTCTGCCTGCAGGAAGGCAACGAAGGCCTGGAATGCCGGGTTGTCGTGCAAGGTGATCCACTCGGCATGAACGAAGTTGTCCGGCATCGGTTTCGGTGCCTTGAGCGCCCAATCGAGGTACAGCCCTTCGGCAACGTTGAGCACTGCCAGCGCGGCTGCATAGGAGCGGGTCGCTGCCGCTTCGCGCATGATCGCCTTGAAGCCTGCGGTTGGCACGGTATCGGCCGGTGCGCTGCGTTGTGCGGGGCTAACGTCCAGTGCCTCGAAGGCCCGCAGGAAGTAGGTGTTTTCGTCGCTGGAAATCATCCCGGCAAAGCGGCCGAAGCGCAGGCGCGCCTCGAACGTATCGGCAGTGGCGATGGCCGCGCCCAGCAAGGTCAGGAAGCTGTCGAGAAAGCGGTGATCCTGCACCAGGTAGTCGACCATGATCGGGTCCGGCAGGCTGCCGTCGCACAATTGGGTTACGAAACGGTGGCCAACGGCCGCCGACCAGGTTGGCTCGCTTTGGCGGCGCAGAGACTGGCTGAAACGTTCGGTCATGTTGCTGTCCTTGATGGGGGTGACAGCGAGACCTTGGCAGTTGGCATGGACAGGCCTCGCAGTGAGGCCGGCAAAAAGGCAGGTGACTAGCCCCATCCCTTCGCCGGCATGATCCGGATCAGGTTCGAAGGGTCACCGCGCTGCAGCGCTCAGCGGTTTCTCAGCCCGTTGCCGGGCTCCCCTTGGTGGGCTCAGGTATACCCCAGGGCGGGGGTGCTGTCACTAAGCAAATCACCCAAACCATGGGCAATGGGTGACCCGCTACCGGGGACTTATCCCCATTCTTGACGCGCCATTATTTAGCGCACCCTAGGCGCCACAAGGATTTGTTTAACAAAGCATTACTGAAATACTTGTTGGCATAGCCGTTGCTCAAGGCCCTTTACCGGGCAAAACGCCATTGATGGCTTTAAGCCATACAGCCGCGAGCGAGGCATCAGGCAATGAAAACACCTGCCGTTATCCACCCTACCAGGCACGTATTCCAGCTCTCTTCCGTCACTGCGCTGATGCTCAGCCTCGGGCTGATTTCAGCCATGGCCTCCCCCCTCGACGACAACAGCCAGCCGCCGCCGACTGACCCATCGACCTATACCGACCAGCCGGCGGACCCGAACCCTGCCTTGCTCAACCTGAGCACCTTGCCGGAGGCCAACGAAGGTTCACTGGAGCTGACCGATGGCGTGTTCGGTAGCCGCGATACGGTGCGCACCGACAACGTGTTGCCGCCCGCCCTGCAAACCTCGGACCGGTACCCCACCAACGGCAAGCCCAGCCCGTTGTTCGGTGCGCAACCCTTCACCCAGCAATTGTTGCTGTTCGAAGAATTCGGGCCAGAGAAGCTCGACCCGACCACCCCGGCGCCCGAGCTGACCTTCCCCGTACCCACCCTCGGCGCGGCCCCTGCGCAAGACCCTAACGTAGTGGCACGCAGCGGGCCGAGTGGCACGGCGCTGGAAGCGTTTCTGAAGCAGCCCGGGCTGTACCCATTCCCGACCCAATACGCCAACGTGCTCGATCGCAACCCCTGGAAGGCGCAGATCGAAATGTTCCTCAACCGCCAACCGGTCGGTTCGCCTGCTGAAGGCCGGCCACCAGGAAAAGGCTGGTCGCACCAGCGCTGGAACGAGTTCTACCCACAGGCGGCCTTCAAGACCGCCCAGGCCGGTGCGCGCATCAACCTCGGCCTGCGTGACCGCAAACAGCTGCACAACTATGCGGTTGGCGAGTTTGCACCCGGCGGCCTGTATTACCAGACCTCCGACATCCCGACCACGCTGGGCACGACCAAGGGCATCGACACCCGCTTCCACCCGAACATGCCGCTGCAGAACCACAAATCACTGTGGACATTCGACGGCACCTTCCCGGTCAAGCTGCTAATGGTGCGCTACGGTCAACCGATTCTCATGCGCCATTACAATGCCCTGCCGATTGACCCCTCGGCCAACGGCGGCTTCGGCCTGCACACCATCTCGACCCACGAGCACAACGGCCATTCCCCGGCCGAGAGCGATGGCTTTGCCAACGCCTACTTCTTCCCGGGCCAGTACTACGACTACCGCTGGCCGGTGCAACTGGCCGGCTACGACACCATCAACACCCGTGCACAGGATCCGCGTGCAGCCTTCCCCTGCTCACCGGGTGAAACCCTGTTCGTCAACGACGGCACGCCAGGCCTTAAAACCTGCCAGAACGGCAGCATCAAGATCCGCGGCGACTGGCGTGAAACCATGAGTACCCATTGGTTCCACGACCACATGATGGATTTCACGGCGCAGAACGTCTACAAGGGCAACGCCGTGATGATGAACTACTACAGCGCCCTGGACCGTGGCAACGAAGCCCTGCAGGACGGCGTCAACCTGCGCTTCCCCAGCGGCTCGGGCTTGCCGTGGGGTAACCGTGACTATGACGTCAACCTGGTGATTGCCGACAAGGCCTGGGATGCCAACGGCCAGCTGTGGTTCAACCCCTTCAATACCGATGGCTTCCTCGGTGACCAGATCCTGGTCAACTGGCAGTACCAGCCCAAACTCAAGGTGCGTGCACGCAGTTACCGCTTCCGTATCCTCAACGGCTCGGTGTCGCGCTACTTCAAGTTTGCCGTGGTGCGGGAAATTGCCGGTACCAGCGGTGAATTCAAAGGCCCATCCGGCTCCAACGTGTCGTATGCGCGGGTGCCGTTCCACATGATCGCCAACGACGGCAACATCATGGAACACGCCGTGCCATTCGACGGCACCATGGACCTCAACGGCGACGGCGACCTGCAGGACAACAACGGCATCTTGCCGCTGCAAGGTATCGCCGAGCGCTACGACATCATCATCAACTTTGCCAAGAACGGCATCAAGGCGGGCGACAAGCTGTACTTCGTCAACCTGGAGGAACACCGCACCGGCAAGGGCCCGGAAGGTGCCATTTCGCTGGCCGACGTGCTGTCGGAAAAATACAAGGCGGTGATCAAGCAGACCAGCAAAGGCCCACAGTGGGATAAAGGCGACCCGGTGGTCGGCAAGTTCCTGCAACTGCTGGTACAGCCATACACCGGCCAGGACGTGAGCATGGACCCGGTGGCCTATGAGCCAGCCAAGCCAGGCAAGGCGGCCGGGCTGAAAATGCTTCCGCTGCCAATTGACCGCAACGCCGCAGCCGACCTGGCCAAGATCAAGGATGCCCGCCACCGTGAGTTCATCTTTGGCCGCTCCGACGGTACCGACACCACTCCGTGGACCATCAAGACCGATGGTGGCTTTGGCTACAGCATGGACCCGCGACGCATCAGTGCGGCCCCGCAACTGGCCAACCAGTCCACCGACGGTGGTTTCAGCGGCGACGGCACCCTGGAAGTGTGGAAGATCAAGAACGGCGGCAATGGCTGGAGCCACCCGGTACACGTGCACTTCGAGGAAGGCGTCATTCTCAGCCGCGACGGCAAGGCGCCGCCAGAGTGGGAAAAATGGGCGCGTAAAGACGTCTACCGCATAGGGCCGGATGCCGATTCTTCGGAAGAAGTGGAAATGGCCATCCGCTTCCGCGAGTTTGCCGGTACCTACATGGAGCACTGCCACAACACCCAGCATGAGGACTCCTCGATGCTGCTGCGTTGGGACATTGAGCACCCAGGGCAGTTCCAGGTGATGCCGACCCCGTTGCCAGGATGGGATGGCGTGCAATACATGGCTTCGGTTGGCCTGCCGACCTTCCGTACCAAAGGCCATGACGACAACGACGACCCGGCCAACAAGCCACCCGTCGCGGCCAATGACAGTGCAGCCACTACCGCTGGCAAGCCGATCACCCTGAACGTGCTGGCCAACGACACCGACCCGGACGGCAACGTACCGCTGACCGTGACCGGCCTCAGCCAGCCGGACTCCGGCCAGGGTACCGTCAGCACGGATGGCACCACGGTGACCTTCACCCCGCCTGACACCGTCGCTGCGTCCTATACCGCCAGCTTCAACTACACGGCACGGGATGCCAAAGGTGCGGAGTCGGTGAACCCGGCAACGGTCAGCATCGCAGTAAGCCCGGCTGCACCGGTCGACCAGATCCAGGTAACCAGTGCTTCTGTGCAGGTACGCAGTGGCAACCGCTACACCTGGGAAGTGGCGGGCACCACGTCGGTGGCGACCGGCAACAGCATCACCGTGACCGCTGCCGCCACCAGCGGCCCGCTGAACCTTGGCAATGCCACGCTGACGGCTGCCACTACCGGTGCTCGCTGGAAGTTGTCGGTGACCACCACGGGTACAGGCCCGGCAACGCCGGCCGCGGTGACGGTGAAATCGGCACTGGGGCAGAGCGTGACCGTGCCGGTCAGCATCAAGTAAGCGGTTCGTGAAACGGGGGCTGCCTTGCAGCCCTTCGCGGCGGCTCAGCGCGAAGGGCTGCAAGGCGGCCACAATCAGCCAACCGACGAGGACTGCATCATGCCCGGCTCATGGCGTTTCCTGCTGGTACTTGCGGTATTTGCCGCCAGCCTCCCGTACTGGCCACTGCAGCCGCAGCAACCGGTGGCCGAGAAAACCGAAAGCCCTTGGGGCGCCGACTACTTCCCCAATATCCCCCTGCTTACCCAGGACGGCCAGAAGGTGCATTTCTTCGACGACCTGATCAAGGACAAGGTGGTCGCCATCAACTTCATCTTTACCGGCTGCTCCGACTCCTGCCCGGTGGAAACCGCACGCTTGCGCCAGGTGCAGAAGATTCTGGGTGACCGGGTCGGCAAGGACATTTTCCTCTACTCCATCAGCATCGACCCCTACAACGACACCCCCGCTACCCTGAAACGCTACGCCGAAAAGTTCGGTATCGGCCCCGGCTGGACGCTGCTCACCGGCGAGCCCGACGACATCGAGCAATTGCGCCGCAGCCTGGGGCTGTGGATCGAAGGCCTGGAAAACGGTCGCTCCAAAGACCACAACCTGAGCCTTATCATTGGCAACCAGGCCACCGGGCGCTGGATGAAGGCCTCGCCCTTCGAAAGCCCGTACATCCTCGCGGACCGGTTGGGCAACAGCCTGCACAACTGGAAGCAGGCCAGCGCCAATAGCAATGACTATGCCCAGGCCCCCGAGATACGTTCGCCCAGCAGTGGTGAGCAGATCTTCCGCACCCGCTGCTCGTCCTGCCACACCTTGGGCAACACCGAGCCAGGCCAACCGGGTATCGGCCCCGACCTGCTGGGTGTAACCCGTCAGCGCGACGCCAACTGGCTGACCCGCTGGCTGAAGGAGCCCGACCAGATGCTGGCCGAAAAAGACCCATTGGCCATGCTGCTGTATGAGCAATACAACCGCCTGGCCATGCCCAACATGCGTCTGGGCGATGCCGAAGTCAGCGCACTGATGAGCTACATCGAAGAAGAAACCGCACGCCTGCAAACACCCGTCGCGAATAGGGAAACCCCCTAAAGGCGATTGGCCATCAGTCATCAGCCTGTCATCTCATTGTCGTATTTTTTGAGCATCACCCAGGGTCGGGAACTGTCAGCAGTGATACGCCGTTCGCTTTCATCCGCCAGCCTTTTGCGGCTGCTGATACTGATGCTGTGTGCAGCCACCCTGGCGTTTCTCTGGGGGCTGCACTTCACACAAAAAGCCGCCGCCCGGCAAGATGCGCTCTCGGCCAAGGCCGCCGAACATCTGAACCTGGCCAGCATCGTCGGTGAAAGCCTGCGCCAACTGGTCGACCGCGCCCAGGCCGTTGGCCGGGTCACCCAGGACGACATGAAGGTGCTGCGCCAGGGCAACTTCAGCCTGGCGCGGATACTGGCCGAAGACCCGGTGTTCAAACGCATGAGCCTGTACGACCGGCAAGGCCGGTTGTTGTCAGCCAGCCATACCGACGAGGCCACCGCACTGCCCGAAGACTGGTTACGCCAGCTGCAAAGGCACGTTGCCCGCTATGGTTTCAAGCCCTTTCTGCCCAGCATGCAGGCGCCTGACCAGCAGGCCACCCTGCCCAACTGGCGCCTGCCCTTTCTGCTGCCGTTGACCGACCTGCCAGGCCGCGAAATTGAAAACATCCTGGTGGTGCAACTGGACATCGGCTACCTGGCGGTGCTGTTTCAACATATCGACCTGGGCAGCAGCGGGTTGGTGCGCCTGCTGCAGGATGACGGCCTGGAACGGCTGCGCATAGACACCAGCGGCGTGGTGGTGGCCGGCGATGCGTTGCAGCCAGAACTGCCGGATACCGGCAGCGACGCAGGCATGCTGACCCAGTACGTAGCTGGCGACGCGTACCAGAGCCTTTACCGCCATGTGCCAGAGCGCGGGTTCAGCGTAGTGGTCAGCCAGCGCCAGGACGAAATCCTCGCCCCTTCGGCCCTGGCCTATTCCCGGCAATTCTGGTTGAACCTGAGCATGACGCTGATGATCATCGCCAGCCTGCTGTGGACCTTGCGCCTGCTGCGCAAGCGACAGGAGGCCTTCTGCGCACTTGAACATGCCCAACAGGTAAACCAGCAGCTTATCGGCCGCCTTGAAGATGAACACCGGCGTAGCAGCCATGCGGCCGCCACCGACCACCTCAGCGGGCTGCACAACCGCCGCCAGTTCGTCGAGGTCGCCGGCCAGGCGCTGACCCGCCAGCGTGGCAAGCGTCGTTTGATGGCGATTCTGTTCATCGACATGGACCGCTTCAAGTCGATCAACGATTCGCTCGGGCACAAGATCGGTGACTTGCTGCTGCAGGCCGTGGCGGGGCGCATCCAGCGTTTGCTGGAGCCCGGTGACGAGGCTTCGCGCTTTGGTGGCGACGAATTCGTGGTGCTGCTGGCGGGCGAGCGCAGCGAAGACCAGATCAATGCCTGGGTCCGTGAATTGGTCCAGCGGTTGTCGGCCACCTATGCCCTTGACGGCCAGGAGGTCAACACCAGCCCCAGTGTGGGCGTGAGCATCTGCCCTCGCGATGGCCAGGATATCGACAGCCTGATCCGCAGTGCCGATGCTGCGATGTATTCGGCCAAGCAGGCCGGCCGGGCCCAGTACCGCTTCTTCGACCCCTCGCTGAACCTGGCCGATATCCAGGCCTTTACCCTCGAGCAGGCGTTTGGCAGCGCCTTGGCCGAGCGCCAGTTCGTGCTGCACTACCAGCCGCAGATCCGTCTAGACACGCAACAAGTACTGGGTTACGAAGCACTGGTGCGTTGGGACCACCCTGAGTTCGGCCTGCTGTACCCGGACCGTTTCATCGCCCTGGCAGAGCGCAGCGGCTTTATTGTCGATTTGGGCTGGGAGGTGCTGCGCCTGGCCTGTGAGGCCTTGGCGGACTGGGACGCGCAGGGCCGGGGCACGCGGCTGGCCGTCAATGTATCCGCCCTGCAGTTGCGCCAAGGCGACTTTGCCACGCGGCTGCTGAGCGAACTGCAACGGTATGCCATAGCCCCGCAGCAGCTGGAGCTGGAAATTACCGAAACCACCATCCTCGACCCCGAAGGTACGGCCGTGGAGCACCTGCATACCTTGCGCGGCGCCGGCCTGGGCATCAGCCTGGATGATTTCGGCCGCGGTTACGCTGGCTTCGCCCACCTGCATTCGTTGCCATTGAGCAAGCTTAAGATCGACCGCTCGCTGATCGCGCCCCTGTCCAACAGCCCTGATGACAGCCCGATCGTGTCCTCCACCATCATCCTGGCCAAGCGCCTGGGCCTGGAAGTGGTTGCCGAAGGCGTGGAAACCCGTGAACAGGTGGTGTGCCTGAAGCTCGCCGGCTGTGACATCGCCCAGGGTTATCACTTCAGCCGGCCACTTTCGCCCGCGCAGTTGCGCGACTATCCGCCCTTCAATGGCGCAGAGGAAAAGGCATGCGTGTACTGAAGACACTGGCATGGCTGATGGCCGCCAGCATGCCCGTCAACGTCGCACTGGCCGATTGCACGCCACATAGCTTGCGCCTGGCGGTGATCCCGATCAAAAGCGCCATTGACATGGCCCGTGAACACCAACCGCTGCTGCAACGCCTGAGCCAGGCCGCCGGGGTACCGGTGGAGCTGGTGATTGCGACTTCTTACGAAGGCGTGGTGGACGCGATTGTTTCCGGTGGCGCGGACATCGCCCGCCTTGGCCCCGCCTCGTATGTACTCGCCCATCGTCGCGACCCACGTATCGAGCCGTTTGCCACCTTTACATTGAGTGCTGGCCCCTACACACCGGCAGGCAATCATTACCAGGCGCTGCTGCTGACCCGCGGCGACAACCCTGACGACATCGCAGCCCTGCGTGGCCGGCGCGTGGCCCTTACCGACCCTGCCAGCACGTCGGGCAGCCTGGTGCCCAGTGTCGAATTTGCCGCCCGGGTGGGCATGCCGCTGGCGCAGTTCTTTGGTGCGCTGGTGTATGCCGGCAACCACGACAAGGCGCTGGAGGCGTTGCTGGAGGGGCGGGTCGATGCCGCGTTCGTCGCCAGTGAGCGCACCGATGCCTACTTGGCCCAACATGCCATCGCGCCGACGCGGCTCAAGGTGCAGTGGCGCTCACAGCCGATCTACTACGACCCGTATGTGTTCAGTGCCAGCCTGTGCCCGGCGCTGAAAAGCCGTATTCGCAAAGCCATGCTCGATGACCCGCAGGCACTGGCGGCATTCGTTGCCTCACAGGATGCCAGCGGGCTGGTGCCGGTCAGCCAGGCTGACTATGAGCCACTGCAGCAGATGATGAATGCGGCGTTGCCCCACTGACCCCAGCTGATGCGTTACCCCTGTAGGAGCGGCCTTGTGTCGCGATGGCGCGCGAAGCGGGCCCGACGATATCTGCAGCGGAGCTGACAATCTGGGCCCGCTTCGCGCGCCATCGCGACACAAGGCCGCTCCTACAGGGACCGCGCTGGCATGCAATATCCCTTGATTCGGTTTATCGTGTACCCATCACCCGCCGACACCCGCCCCATGACCGATATCGAGCGCTACCTTCGCGCCGCCACCCGTGACAACACCCGGCGCAGCTACCAGGCTGCCATCGAACACTTTGAAACCCACTGGGGCGGATTTCTCCCGGCCACCGCCGAGAGTATTGCCCGCTACCTGGCCGACCACGCCAACCAGCATGCAGTCAGCACGCTACGCCAACGCCTGGCTGCGCTCAGCCAATGGCACATCGCCCAGGGCTTCCCCGACCCGACCAAGGCGCCGCTGGTACGCCAGGTACTACGCGGTATCCGCACCTTGCACCCGACGCCGCCGAAGCAAGCTGCCCCGCTGTTGCTACAGCACCTGCAAACTGCGGTGACCTGCTTCGAAGAAGAAGCCCGCCAGGCACGTGAACACCACGACCTGGCCGCCCTGCGCCGGGCTCGTCGCGACAGTGCGCTGCTGTTGCTGGGTTTCTGGCGTGGTTTTCGCGGTGATGAACTGGCACGCCTGCGCATCGAGCATATCCAGGCCGAAGCCGGTGTCGGCATCACGCTGTTCTTGCCGCGCAGCAAGGGCGACCGGGAAGCCCTGGGCGTGCAGCATCGCACCCCTGCCCTCAAGGCTTTGTGCCCCGTCACGGCCTACCTGCAATGGTTGGAGGTGGCCGGTATTGCCCATGGGCCGGTGTTCCGCAAGCTCGACCGCTGGGGCAACCTCAGTGACAGTGCGCTCAACAGCAATAGCCTGGTCGGCCTGCTGCGGCGCATGCTGGAACGTGCCGGGGTACCGGCGGCGCTGTATACCGGCCACTCGCTACGGCGTGGCTTCGCCACCTGGGCAACCGCCAATGGTTGGGAACTGAAGTCGCTGATGAGCTATGTGGGCTGGAAGGACGCCAAGTCGGCGTTGCGCTACATTGACTCGGCGCAGCGCTTTGGCGAATTGGCCGTGTTACCGGCCAGCCAGGCTCAACTGCTTATTCCTTGAAGCTGTACCGGGCCACGCCGCCAGTTTCCGGGCGTATGGCATACAGGTCACCCGCATCGGGGTAATGGTGCAGCTCTTCGGGGTTCATGTCGTAACGCGCGGTGCTGATGTACAAGGTGTTCAAGCCCGGCCCGCCAAAACAGCAACTGGTGGGGCACGGTACCGGCATCAAGACCTGGTCGGTCAGATGGCCGTGGCGGTCGTAGCGCAGCAGGCAACTGCCATGGTACTGGCACACCCACAGCCCGCCTTCGCGGTCCAGCGCCAGGCCATCCGGCCGCCCCAGTTCAGCGGGGGTTTCGGCAAACAGCGTGACCGCGCCTAGCCGGCCTTCGACAAGGTACTCGGCGCGGTAGATGGCACGCGCCGCAGAATCGACGAAGTACACTGTATGGCCGTCCTGCGACCAGGCAAGGCCCGTGGGCAAGGCCATGTCGTCGTGGATCACCTGGTCGTTCAACTGCCCATCGAAGCGGAACAGCGCCCCGGTATTGCCGCTGAAGACTTCGTCCATCAACCCGGTAACGAAGCGGCCTTGTGGGTCACAGGCACCGTCATTGAAACGGTAGGTCGAGCGCGGATGGACCGATGCCGAATGCTGGCGCACCTTGCGCGCGGGCACGTCGAAGATGGCCACGCTGTCATCCTCGGTGAAAATCAGGTTGCCCCGTTCGGTCAGCGCCAGGGCGCCAATGCGCGCGGCCGACTCGTAAAGGCTGTGGACCTCGCCATCGGGTGTCAGGCAGTTGATGCGCCCGCCAGAAATATCGACGAAGTACAATGCGCCGCTGCGCTCATCCCAGACCAGGCTTTCACCCAGGTCCGCGCGCGTGTTGGCGACTTTGACTGGCACGTAGTTGCATTCCTTGATGCGGTTCCAGCGTTCGGCCACTTCGGCCAGGTCGGCGGCCTGCACACGGCCCAGGTCCCGGGGGTAGCTGACGCCGCTGTTTTCGTTGAAGCGTGTGGCAGTGAACTGGCCGTTGCTGGCGCGCAAGATGTAGCCGGTGTCATGGCACAGTGCACTGGCGAGGTACAGCACACCGGGCGTAACCCACTCGGGCTTCAGCTCTTCTGGCGGTTGGCTGATGCCCCACATGCGGGTCTTGGCCACCGGCGAAATGGCATTGACCAGGATGCCATGCTCCTGGCCCTCCATGCTCAGGGCGTTCATGATGCCGACCTGGGCCATCTTGCCGGCGGCGTAGGCCACCAGGCCAGGTTGCGCATAGCGCTGGTACATGGCGCGGTCCGAGGTGGTCAGCACTACCCGTGGTGCTGCAGAGCGCTTGAGGTGGGGCCAGGCATGCTTGGCCAGCCACAGGGGCGCCTGCACGTTAATGCCCAGCGCGCGTTGCAGGAAGGCCGCTTCATGGTCCTCGATACGCTGGTAATCGACCCAGCCGGCATTGTGGATGAGGATATCCAGCGCACCGAAATGTTCGATAGCCAACTCGACCAGTTGCTTGCAGGCGTCCTCGTTCTCCAATTGGCCGGCGTGCCCAACCACAGCAAGGCCTTTGGCACGCATGGCCGCCAGTGCGTGTTCGAGCGCCGAGGCGTCCTGCCCTTGCCCCGATCGGTCGGTGCCCAGATCACTGATGACGACCCGCGCGCCACGTTCTGCCAACGCCATGGCATAGGCCAGGCCAAGGCCCTGCGCGGCACCGGTGATGACCGCAACTTTGTTGTGAAAGGGGTTTGTAACGGGCATTTCTGACTACCTTCAATTCTCCTTTTTACGATATCAACAAACAAATCTATAACTTAATATTAAAAGCATGCACCTTTGATACCTGATGGATATCACTGCCGAATCGCTACACTGCAGGAATGCTGGATGATCGAAACACGTTTGCTCAGGCAGTTCATTGCCGTGGCCGAAGAATTGCACTTTCACAAAGCCGCCGAGCGCCTGCACATGGCGCAACCACCGCTGAGCCAGGCGATCAACCGCCTTGAAGAAAAGCTGGGCTTCAGCCTGCTGCTGCGTAACAAGCGCGGGGTGCGCTTGACCGCAGCGGGTGCGGCGTTTCTCGACACCGCCTACCGCACACTGGCTGAGCTGGAACAGGGCATCGAGTATGCCCGCAATGTGTCTGCGGGGGTCAGCGGCAAGCTGACCATCACGGCCATTTCCATCGCCTATTACGACGCGCTGCTCAGCAGCTTGCGCCGTTTTCGCGAGACGTACCCGAACGTGCAGTTGACCATCCGCGAGATGCCATCCGCCTCGCAGGCCAAGGCTTTACTGGCCGGTGAGGCAGACATCGGTTTCATGCGCAGGTTGCCGCTGCCGGCCGGCACCCTTGAAGCACGGCTGTTGCTTGATGAGCAGATCGTCATGGCCCTGCCCGCCAGCCACCCGAAGGCGCAACAGGGGGAAGTCGACCTGCGCGAGTTTGCCGATGAGGACTTCGTATTCACCCCACAGGCCTTGGGCGGTGGCTATCACGCACAGCTGGTGGCGCTGTGCGAATCGGCGGGTTTCTACCCCAAGGTGGTGCAGGAAGCGGCGCAAATCCATACCCTGCTTGGCCTGGTTGCCTGCGGTTTTGGCGTGGCCCTTGTGCCGGAGTCGTTCGTTGGCTCAACCCCGCGCGAACGCGTACAGTTCTGCCCGATTCGCCCGGTTGACAAGCAACCCACGCCTGGGATCGGCCTGTACATGAAATGGAACGCCCAGAACGCTTCGCCAGCGCTGGCCAACTTCATTGCCATGTTCGAAAACCAAGGGATCACTGGCGACTAGCAACACTGTCCATCAAGTGCTTTGAATTACCCTGTGGGAGCGATCTTGTTCAAAACTGCTTGGCGCAGCGCCACAGGCGACCTATGTCACAAGCCCGCGCCTGCAGCAGCTGCGCAGCATTGGCACACGCCTGCTCAAGGCTCATCGGGCCGCTGGCCAACGCAAATGCAGCATCGACCCCGTGGGCATACAGCTGCTGATAACCCTCACCCAAGGTCCCGGCCAGCACCACCACCGGCACGCCATGACGCTTGGCTACCCGGGCCACACCCATTGGTGTCTTGCCGCGCAGTGTCTGGGCATCGAAACGGCCTTCGCCCGTCACCACCAGATCTGCCCCCTGCACCAGTGCATCGAGGCCGGCCAGCTCGGCCACTACCTCCACCCCAGGGCGGAACTGTGCACCCATGAATGCACGGGCAGCGAAGCCCATGCCACCGGCAGCGCCACAACCTGGGTAGTCGCGAACATCCTCACCCAGCAACTGCGCACAGAGATCGGCAAAATGCCCCAGCGCCTGGTCCAGCGCCTGCACCTGCTGAGGGTTGGCACCTTTCTGCGGGCCGAAGATCGCCGAAGCACCATTGGCGCCGCACAGCGGGTTGTCGACGTCGGCCGCCACTTCGAATTGCACTTCGGCAAGCCGTGGGTCGAGGTCACTGGCGTCGATGCGGGCAAGCTTGGCCAGTGCCAGGCCGCCCTCTTCCAGCGCTTGCCCGTCAGCGTCCAGCAGGCGCAGGCCAAGTGCGCGCAACATGCCGCTGCCAGCGTCGTTGGTGGCGCTTCCGCCGATGGCCAGCACCACCCGCTGCGCGCCGGTGGCCAAGGCGGCGGCGATCAGCTCGCCGGTGCCCCAGGTGCTGCTGCGGCAGGCGTCGCGCTGGCCGGTCGGCACCAGTTGCAGGCCACTGGCCTGGGCCATTTCGATGATTGCGGTACGGCTTTGCGGCAACCAGCCCCATCCCGCCTCTACCCGTTGCCCCAGCGGCCCGCGCACGGTCTGGCGGCGCAGTTCGCCGTGGCTGGCAGCAAGGATCGCCTCCATGGTGCCTTCGCCGCCGTCGGCCATCGGGCATTCGACCAGTTCCGCTTCTGGCCACGCCTCGCCCAGGCCCGCGGCGATGGCGCGAGCGACACCGGCAGCGTCGAGGCTGTCCTTGAACGAGTCGGGGGCAATGACGATCTTCATGGGGGTTCTCCTGTCCTGATGAGCGGCATGCTGACAGTTGTTCGCCAAGGGGGCCTCGGTCAAATGCACAAAACACCGGGCGGGTTGTTTGGGCGGATGCCTTTTTGCCTGCACTGGCCCTATCGCCGGCAAGCCAGCTCCCACAGGATGCATGTTGCCCTCAGGGCTGTATCAAACCTGTGGGAGGCTGGCTTGCCGGCGATAGGGCCAGTGCAGGTGAATACTTCAGGCCGCAGGCAACAGCTGCAACCCCAGATACAAACTGAGCATCCCTTCCATGCGCAGCGGGTCGACCTCGCCCAGTTCGGCAATCCGCTCCAGGCGATAGCGCAGGCTGTTGCGGTGGATGCCCAAGGCATCGGCGCAGGCCTGGCTCTGGCCGTCATGGGCGCACCAGGCGCGCAGGGTGGTGAGCAACTGGCCGCTGTTGTCCCTGGTGCGAATGCGCTGCAGCGGCTCCAGCAGCTCATCCAGGGCGTCATCGTTGCGGTGGCGCCACAGCAGCGCCGGCAGCCGGTAACGCTGCAGGCTAAGCAAGCGTTCGGAGGGCAGTACTTCGCGGCCGTAGGCCAGCAAGTCACGTACCCGGCGGTAACCCCGGCGCAACTGCTCCAGGCTCTGCGCGGCACTGCCCAAGGCCAGCCGCTCCACGTCCCAGCCGTGACGTTGCAGGCGCTCCAGCAGACGTGGCTCATCCAGTGCCACACTGGCCGGCCGGCACCACAGCAATGACTGACGGGCCGGGCTGACACACCAGCTGTCCGGGTAACGGCTCATCAACCATGCCGACAACGCCTCGGCGGGTGGCCCCGAGGCCAGTTCGAACAGGCAGGGTACCCGCGGTAGCTGAGGCTTCAGGCCCAACTGCCGGGCTTCGTCGAGCAGCCGGGGTGAATCACCGCTGCCGCCCAGCAACAATGCCAGCAAATCATCACAGCGCTGCCGCCGCCATTGCTGGTCGGCCTGCAGATGGCGCTGGGCCAACAGCATCTCGGCGGTCATGCGTACCAGCTCGCCAAAGGTGCGCACCTGCTGCGGGTCGCCGGTCAGGCCCAGTACGCCCATCAACCGGCCGTCAAGCATCAGTGGCAGGTTCACCCCGGGCTGCACACCCTTCAGGCACTTGGCCGCGTCAGTATCCAGTTCGACGATCCGGCCGTTGGCCAAAACCAGTTGCGCCCCCTCGTGACGGGTATTGATGCGCTCTGGCTCGCCGCTGCCCAGGATCAAGCCCTGGCTGTCCATGACATTGACGTTGCACGGCAGAATGGCCATTGCCCGGTCAACGATATCCTGTGCCAGGTCATGGTCGAGTTCGAACATTGCGTGGTCCTTTAGGTGTTAGGCTTTTGGGCTCGGGCACAGCACCCTGGGCCGAGCGCTGTGCAAAAGCACAAAGACAGGCTAGCCGCGGTCCCCGAGACTCGTCAGGGCGAGCGCCGGAACAGGCGACGCGGCAAAAACCATAACAACAGAGAACCCGATCATGGCACACAGCCCCGCCCCTGACCAAGGCACGGACACCACCCGCAACGCGCTGTACCGGCGTATCACCCTGCGGCTGATTCCGTTCATTTTCATCTGCTACCTGTTCAACTACCTGGACCGCGTCAACGTCGGCTTTGCCAAGCTGCAGATGCTCGACGCCCTGAAATTCAGTGAAACGGTGTACGGCCTCGGTGCCGGCATCTTCTTCATCGGTTACGTGCTCTGCGGCCTGCCGAGCAACCTGGCACTCAACCGCTTCGGTCCACGGCGCTGGATTGCGCTGATGATGATTGCCTGGGGCAGCTTGTCCACCTGCCTGCTGTTCGTCACCACCCCCACCGAATTCTACGCCCTGCGTCTGCTTACCGGCGCTGCCGAGGCAGGCTTCTTCCCTGGTGTGGTGCTGTACCTTTCGCGCTGGTTCCCGGCCGCCCGTCGCGGGCGCATCATGGCCCTGTTCATGTCGGCGATCCCGGTGTCGGGCCTGCTCGGCGGGCCGTTCTCTGGCTGGATCCTCCAGCACTTCGCAGCCGGCCAGCACGGCCTGGCCGGCTGGCAATGGATGTTCCTGATCCAGGGCCTGCCCACTGTTGCCCTGGGTGTAATGGCGGTGTTCCTGCTGAGCGACGGCTACCAGAAAGCCGCCTGGCTGAGCCCGGCGGAACGCCAGCTGATTGCCACCGACCTTGAAGCTGACGCTGCAAGCAAGCCGAACACCACCGGTGACGGTGTGCTCGCCGTGTTGACCAACCCGCTGATCTGGACCTTTGGTTTCGTCTACTTCTGCATCCAGAGTGGTGTGTATGCGATCAACTTCTGGCTGCCGTCGATCATCAAGAGCATGGGCTTCGACAACCCGCTGCTGATCGGCTGGCTCAGCGCCATCCCGTACCTGCTGGCCGGTGTGTTCATGATCCTGTGCGGGCGCTCGGCAGACCTTCGCAACGAACGCCGCTGGCACTTGGTGGTGCCGATGTTGATGGGCGCCGTTGGCCTGCTGATTGCGGTGAACTTCGCCGGCAACCCAGCTATCGCCATTCTGGGCTTGTCTATCGCCACCATGGGCGCGCTGACCGGTTTGCCGATGTTCTGGCCAATGCCCACCGCACTGCTCAGTGCCGGTGCCGCTGTGGCAGGTCTGGCGATCATCAACTCGGTAGGCCAGATGGCTGGGTTCCTCAGCCCATACCTGGTGGGGTTCATCAAGGACCAGACCGGGTCTACTGACGCTGCGCTGTATTCGCTGGCGGCGCTGATCGTGCTGGGAAGCCTGGTGGCCCTGCGCGTAACGCGGGCTGGCGCGCTGAGTTCTGCACGGGCCAATTGAGCCTGTTTGCGGGTGAACCCGCTCCCACAGGGATACCACAGCGTTCGCGTTTGTGGTGATCCTGCGGGAGCGGGTTTACCCGCGAAGAGGCCCGCCCAGGCCACACAAAATCCCCCTCCTCCACCGATCGTCAGTTCAACGCATCCCCTCTGCACCCCAGGCGTCAAATGGTTCCAAAGGCCCCTTTGGAGAAGTCCCATGACCCAGCACGCCGTGGCCCGCCTGGCCCAACTCGACGAACACCGCCCCTTGCGTGTCCAGGCCGGCAATGAAGAGCTCATCCTCATTCGCCAGGGAAATCAGGTACATGCCTACCAGGGCAACTGCCCCCACGCCGGTGCCCCGCTCGATGAAGGCGTGGTCTGCGGTGGCCTGCTGGTCTGCCCCTGGCACAAGGCTGCATTCGCCGTTGATGACGGGGTGGTCTGCGAACCCCCTGCGCTGGCTGACCTGCGCCGCTACAAGGCCTGGGTGAAGGACGATGAAGTCTGGGTCGACGACCAGCCACTGCCAATCATCGACCCACCCAGGCACAGCGATGCCCGCTGTTTCGTGGTGGTCGGCGCCGGTGCCGCCGGCAGCGCTGCGGTTGCCACCCTGCTGGCCCATGGCTTCGCTGGCCGGTTGGTGTGGATCGACCAGGAACGCCAGCCGGCCTACGATCGTACCGCGTTGAGCAAATTCGTGATTGCCGGGCAGATGGCGCCCGATGAAGTTCCGGCGTTGCTCGAAGCCGACGCCCTGCGCAAGGGCCACCTGGAGCGCAAGCACGGCAAGGTTCGTAGCTTGAACACCCAAAAACGCCAACTTAACCTCACCGATGGCCAGCAAATCGATTACGACGCCTGCCTGCTGGCCAGCGGCGGCAAAGCACTACGCCCAGACATCCCCGGCGCCCATTTGCCCGGCGTGTTCACCTTGCGCTCGCGGGAAGATGCAGCACAGTTGCTCGACGCAGCCGAGCCCGGCCAGCCGGCGGTGATTGTGGGTGACGGCTTCATCGGCCTGGAGGCAGCCTCGGCGCTGAGCAAGTACGGCAATCAGGTGCACGTGGTGACCCGCCATGAAGTCCCGCTTGCCAGGCTGCTGGGTGAGCGCATAGGGCGCAGCATTCGCGAACTGCATGAGCGCAAAGGGGTCACCTTCCATGGCCCTACGGAAGTCCAGCGCTTCGAAGGCCACGACAAAGTCGAAGCGGTGCTGCTGGCCAACGGGGAACGCCTGCAGACGCCACTGGTAGTGCTTGGCATCGGGGTAAAACCGGCCACTGCCTTCCTCCAGGGCGTGCAGTTGACCGAGGACCAGTCGCTGCGGGTCGATGCTGAGCTGCGTGCCGCTGACGGTTTGTGGGCAGCAGGCGACATTGCCACCTTCCCGCTCTTGGGGCACCCAGTACGTATCGAGCACTGGCGCCTGGCCCAGCAACACGGGGTGATTGCCGCCGCCAACATGCTTGGCGAGCAACGCCGCTACGCCGACGTGCCATTTTTCTGGACCTATCAGCACGGCCGTACGTATGAAGTGCTAGGCCATGCGCAGGAGTGGGACCGGATCGAGTTCGTCGGTGAGCCGGAAAAAGGCGATTTCATTGCGCTTCAGTGTGTGGGCGAGCGGGTGGAGGCCGTTATCGCCAAGGGTTATTCCGATGCCATGGCCACCCTATCGCAGCGCCTGAAGCGCCCATTGAGCCTGCAGGAGGCGATCGCGCTGATTGGCTGAAGGCCGCCTTTCAATGCGCCCCGGTTGTGTGTAAAACAGGGGGTTCAGCCGACTGTAAAAGGACCCACGCGCATGATCTACCGCCCCCTCGGCCACAGTGGCCTGCAGGTTTCCGCCCTAACCCTGGGCAGCATGATGTTCGGCGAGCAGACCAGCACCGAGGACGCCCTGCGCATCATCGACAAGGCCTGGGACCAGGGCATCAACTTCATCGACACCGCTGACGTTTACAACGTCGGGCGCTCGGAAGAAATCGTCGGGGAAGCAGTGGCGCGTCATCGTCAGGACTGGATCGTCGCCAGCAAGGTCGGTTTCGGCCCGGCCGACGGCCTGCCAAACCGCAGCGGGCTGTCGCGCAAGCACATCTTCAACGCCCTGGAAGCCACGCTGACGCGCATGGGCATGGACTACCTGGATATCTACTACCTGCACCGCGAAGACCACAAGGTGCCGCTGGAAGAGACCGTGCAGGCCATTGGCGACCTGCTGCGCCAAGGCAAGATCCGTTACTGGGGCGTGTCCAATTTCCGTGGCTGGCGTATTGCCGAGGTGTGCCACATTGCCGAACGCGTCGGCGTGCCCAAGCCGGTTGTCAGCCAGCCGTTGTACAACATCGTCAACCGTCAGGCCGAGCCGGAGCAGCTCACCGCAGCCGCTGCACACGGGCTGGGCGTGGTGCCATTCAGCCCATTGGCCCGGGGTGTGCTCAGCGGCAAGTATGCACCGGGTGCCGTGCCCGATGCCGGCAGCCGCGCGGGGCGCCAGGACAAGCGCATCCTGGAGGTGGAGTGGCGCCAGGAGTCGCTGGCCATCGGCCGGCAGATCCAGGCTTACGTAGAGGCCAAGGGTGTGGGAATTGTCGAGTTCGCCATTGCCTGGGTGCTGAACAACCAATGCGTGAGCTCGGCGATTGTCGGGCCGCGCACCGAGGAACAATGGGATACCTATGGTGGTGCCTTGGCGGTGAAGATCACGGCGGAGGATGAAGCGTTCATCGATTCGCTGGTGTCGCCGGGGCATGCGTCTACGCCGGGGTTCAATGATGTTGCGCATTATGTGAGCGGGCGGTTGGCGCGTAGCTGATCGGCTTCCTGTACCGGCCTCTTCGCGGGTAAACCCGCCCCCACAGTGATTGGGGAGCCCTGTGCCGGGCTCCCGGTCCCCCCTTTCCCCAATCATCTCGGTATCGTGCGCACCATTGGTTTTCACCTCTGGGCTGCAATGAAACTCTTCCAACCCTTGCAAATCGGCCCGCTCACCTTGGCTAACCGTGTGTTCATGGCACCCCTCACCCGCCTGCGCAGCCTTGAGCCCGGGGATGTGCCAACCGCCATGATGGCCGAATATTACCGCCAGCGTGCCAGCGCCGGGCTGATCATCACCGAAGCCACACAGATCTCTTTCCAGGCCAAGGGCTATTCCGGCTCGCCCGGCATTCATAGCACCGAGCAGATCGCCGCATGGCGGCACATCAACGAAGGCATTCACGCCGAAGGTGGCCACAGCGCGGTTCAGGTGTGGCACACCGGTCGGGTGTCGCACACCTCGTTGCAACCCGATGGCGCAGCGCCCGTGGCACCCTCGGCGCTGGCGGCCGGCGCACGTACTACCCTGCGTGACGAACACGGCAACCTGGTACGCGTAGAGACCTCCGCGCCGCGCGCACTGAGCGAGGACGAAATCGCAGGCATCGTCGCCGACTTCGGCCAGGCCGCGGTAAACGCCCGCGATGCTGGCTTCGACTTCATCGAACTGCACGCTGCCCACGGCTACTTGTTGCACCAGTTCCTTACCCCAAGCGCCAACCAGCGTGAGGACCGTTACGGCGGCAGCGTCGAAAACAGGGCGCGCATTGTGCTTGAAGCGGTGGACGCAGCCATCGCCAGCTGGAGTGCCGAGCGCGTGGGTATCCGCGTGTTCCCGCTGGGTGGGTTCAATGGCGTGGACAATGGCGAAGACCAGGAAGCCGCAGGCCTTTACCTGATCCGCGAACTGGCAAAGCGCAACCTCGCCTACCTGCACTTGTCCGAACCGGACTGGGCCGGTGGCAAGCCGCTGCGTGACGAGTTCCGCCAGGCAATCCGCGCTGCTTATCCGGGGGTGATCATTGCTGCGGGTGCCTACACCGCCGAGAAAGGCGAAGACTTGATCGGCCGTGGCTTGATCGATGCCGTAGCGTTCGGGCGCAGCTACATCGCCAACCCTGACCTGGTCGAGCGGCTGCGGTTGCAGGCGCCGCTGAACGAGCACCGGGCGCAGTTCGATTATGCCAATGGGCCTGAAGGTTACACGGACTATCCGTGCTTGCAGCAGGCGTCCTAGTCAGCACGTCAGTGAGTGAAACAAAAAAAACGGAGCCTTCAATGGGCTCCGTTTTTTAGCTGCCGTGCACGCTTTGGATCAGGCGTGCAGTCGGATCACTCCGGACGGACCTGCGCCGCCTGCATACCCTTCTGGCCTTTTTCGGCAACAAAGGAAACCTTCTGGCCTTCTTTCAGCGACTTGAAGCCGTCCGATTCAATGGCTTTGAAGTGGACGAAAAGGTCGTCACCACCGTTCTCCGGGGTGATGAAACCGAAACCTTTTTCATCGTTGAACCATTTGACGGTACCGGTTTGTCTGTTTGACATGCTCTGAATCCTCGAATGCTGATTGGTGCGTTTACGGTGAATCTTTAAACGGCCCTGTCGACTGACCGGCCTCCGCACGTTACATCTTGAGTGATTTTAACTAATCAAGATACTGCCACTTGTATCAGAAGGCATAAAAAAAGCTGAATACGGCTATTTACTTCGCTAAATCAACCATCACCCTTGCAAAAAACCTTTGAGCGTTGAGGCTGTAGCTGCGGGCTACGGTATCAGCCAATCAGTCCTCCCAGGGTACGCCTGGCTCCCAACGGGCCACCAACAGATCGATGAACCCGCGAACCCGTGGCGACAAGTGGCGCTTGCTTGGATACACGACGCGGATCGGGTCTGCCGGTGGCCGGTAGGCCTGCAGCACCTCCACCAGGGTGCCTTCGCGCAGGGCATCGCCGGTGATGTAGGTAGGCAGGTGGATCAGCCCGAAGCCAGCCTGGGCGCTATCGAGCATTGCCTCCGAGCTCGTCGATGTTCAGCCGCCCGGGGTCTTCACACAGGTGCAGCCCTGCTTCGGTACGGAAGCGCCACGGCATGGCTTTTTCACCCGCCAGGAAGGCGATTTTGTCATGGCCGTAAAGGTCTGCAGGCACTTGGGGTACACCGCGCCCTTGAAGGTATGCGGGCGATGCACAGGTGACAAACTGTTGCCAGGCGACGGTGCGGGTCAACAGTTGCGAGTCTTCCTTGGGGGCGCCAATACGCACGGCAACGTCCACGCCCTCCTCGACCAGGTCGACGAAGCGGTCGGTGAAGCGGATGTCTGCACGCAGCTCAGGCCACTGTTTGAGGTACAGGTCCAGTATCGGCAGCACATGGCGCTGGCCGAACGACAGCGGCGCAGTCAGGCGCAAGGTGCCGGTGGGCTTGCCGCGGCGCTGGGCCATGGTGCTTTCCACCTCGTCCAGGTCATCCAGAATCTGCCGCCAGCGCTCATAGGCCACCAAGCCCTCGTCGGTGAGGCTCAACTTGCGTGTGGTGCGGTTGAGCAGGCGCACAGCCATGCGCGCTTCCAGGCGGGCGATACTTTTGCCCACCGCCGAACGTGTCAGGCCCAGGCCGGCGGCGGCAGCGGTAAAGCTGCCCGCCTTGGCGGCACTGACGAAAGCGGCGATGTCGCCGAAGCGGTTGGGTTCCATGGTGTTTTCCTGGGGGAGTCAGACCGGCTTAGATGGGTGCGCTTCCAGGTAATACAAGGTGCCGGCTCATTCCAGCCCTTTGTCTGCCCTCAGGTAGCGGTCGGTCCAAACGGCCAACGGCAGTGGTGGTTGTTGTTCGACGATGCGCCGCCAGATCAGCAACAGGTCGTTACCGTTGAACATCGAGCCAGGCCCGCTGCCTTGCCACTGTGAAGGTACATGGGCAACCCAGTGCCCTTGGCTGTCGCGGTGGGCCATGTTGAAGCGGAACGTGTAATTGCCGGGGATGCCCATGCGCAGGTCGGTGACCACCAGCGCATCCCCCACCTGGTCGTAGCGCAGCCAGTCATCGGTAAACCAGCGCAAGCGCTGGTGCAAAGGGTCACCTGCCAGCGCTTTGGCCAGTTCCAGGTTGCGCGGCAAGCGCTGCATTTCTGGCGCTTGCCGGTCGAAACTGCTGCTGATGCCTTCGTAGTAATCGCCGTCCGGGGTCTTGGCCAGTACCCGCCAGACCAGGCTGTTGAACGCAATGGGCACGGCGCGTACGTCGCTGGCGACGATGCCTTGCTGGTCGAGCGCCGCCTGAAAGCGCTGCTCGGCCGCCATGCGCCCGGCCAAGCCAAAACCCAGGTAGCAAGTGCTGAACACCAGGGCCATGGTCAGCAGGCGGGTAGCCCTGCCGGTTATGCCTTTGATGATGGCGTAGATCACCGCAGCCAGCAGCGGCAAGGTGTAGACCGGGTCGATGATGAACACTGCGGCCCAGCTTTGCGGGGTAGCCTGCAAAGGCCAGAGCAACTGCGTGCCGTAGACCGTAAACGCGTCGAGCACCGGGTGGGTTACCAATACCAGCCAGAACGCCACAAAAAGCCTGGGCAAGGTATAGCCCTTGCCGGGCCAGTATCTGTTGACCAGCCAGGCAAGTAACAAGGCCAACCCGGTGAGCACGAACAGCGAGTGGGAGAAGCCGCGGTGGTACGTCATCTGCGACACCGGGTCGGCGTAGCGGATAATCACGTCCAGGTCCGGCAGCGTGCCCAGTGCTGCGCCATATAGCAGCGAGCGACGGCCCTGGATGCGCCCCAGCACGGTCCCTTGCAGGGCCGCGCCGAGTACAGCTTGGGTGATGGAGTCCAAGGGTGGCATTCCTGAAAGAGTCGTTTCAGGAAGCTACCTTCATACACCCCTGCTGCGCAATTCCCTTGGATGGCTTAGAACAGCTGCCATGTGTACACCAACGTCAAACGGTTTTCGTCGATGTCGCTGCGGTAATTGGACCGCGCCATGGCATTGCGTACCCTGATCCCTAGCCCCTTCAGCGCCCCACTCTGCACCGCATAGCCAATATCCAGGTCTCGCTCCCGGTCACGCCCTTCGTAACCCAGCCCGGTATCGACATTGTTACCCGTGATGTAACGCACGGTCGCTGTCAGCCCCGGCACCCCCATGGCTGCGAAGTTGTAGTCGTAACGCACCTGGTACGAGCGCTCGTCGGTGTAGGCAAACTCATAGGTCGGCACCTCGTTGCCCAACGGCGAGATGTTGGCAAATACCCGTGGGAACGGGCTGTCGCCGTAGATGCCCTGGTAGCCCACATGGAAGCTGTGCCCACCCTGCCGGGCGGTGAACATCGAGAAGAACGCCTGGTTGTCGATGTTGCCGAGCAGCGCGTCGCCGTCCTCGCGCGCAGTGAAATAACCCAGGTTGGCGCTAAGTACCCAGTCCCCCACGGGTTTGCTGTGCTTCAGGCCGACAAAGCCCTGCTCGTAGATATCCTCCAATTGCCCATACCACAGGCTGACGCTGCTTTGGTTGGCATTGAACGCATAGTCCCCGCCCACGTAGTTGAAGGCATCGCTTTCGGCCTGACGCATCGGCACATGGCCAAGCATCGCGTTCATCTTGCCGTCGCCGCCTTCGTTGCGCAGGTGGGTGCTTTTCAAATGCCCGGCCTGCACGGTCAGCCCGTCAATTTCCGACGAACTTACACTGGTGCCCTGGTAGGTCGGCGGCAGCAGGCGGATGTCGCTGAATGTCAGCACCGGCAGGTTGGGTTGCAGCTCACCGATACGCAGCTCGGTCTTCGACACGCGGGCTTTGAAGGTGGGCGCCAGGCGGCTGTACTCGTCGGCAGCACGGCCGTCGCCATGCACCGGCAGCAGGCCGGTGTTGGCGCGATCAGGGCTGCTGTCGAGCTTGATGCCCAACAGGCCCAGGGCATCCACGCCAAAGCCCACCGTACCGGGGGTGTAGCCGGATTTGAAGTCGAGGATAAACCCCTGGGCCCACTCCTCGGCCTTGGACTGCTTGTTGGCCCCGACAATGTCGGAGAAATCGCGGCTGAAGTAGTAGTTGCGGGCACTCAGGGTGGCCTTCGAATCCTCGAAGAAACCGCTCTCGGCGGCCAGCAATGGTTGGCTGAGCAAAGTCAGGCCCAGGGCGACGCAAGGGGTGTGGTTCATTCCGAAGCTCTCTTGATCTTGTTTTTATGGGTAAAGCGTTGGGAACACGGCAGTTCATGGGGTACGGCGCAGCACCTCCCGGGTTCGTGGCTGGCGCAACCTGAGCAGCGTGTGGGCCAGCAGGCCGAACAACAGCCCCCAGAACGCCGCCGACAAGCCAAGGAAGGCCACCCCCGAAGCAGTGACCAGGAACGTGAACAGCCCTGCATCGCGCTCGGCGGGCTCTGCCAGGCTGCGGGCCAAGGCTTCGCTGATCGCGCCATACAAGGCCAACCCGGCCAGGGCAGCGATCAGCGCGGTGGGAAAGGCTGCAAACAGCGACATCAACGTGGCACCGGCAATGCCCAGCAGCAGGTACAGCGTGCTGCCAGCCACCGCTGCCACATAGCGCCGCCGTGGGTTTTCATGGGCCTCCGGGCCAGTGCACAGGCTGGCGGTAACCGCCGCCAGGTTCAGCCCGTGGCAGCCGAATGGCGCCAGCGCGGCACCGGCCAAGGCACTGGCGCTGATCAACGGGCTGGCTGGCGTGGGGTAACCCGCATTGCGCAGCACCGCCATGCCCGGCATGAACTGCCCGGTCAGCGCCACCAGCACCATCGGCAGCGCCAGGCTGAACACCGCTGGCAGGCTGAACTGCGGGGTGATCCATTGCGGTGAAGCCAGTTCCAGCACCAGTGCTTCGCTGCGGAACGCACCGCTGGCTACGGTCACCAGGGTGCCTACGCACAGCACCGCAGCCACTGCATAACGGGGCTGTACCCGGCGCATTAGCACGTAGGTGACAAACATCGCCAGTACCAGCAACGGCTGCACGGGCAAGGCGCGGAACACTTCGATACCGAAACTGAACAGGATGCCGGCCTGCATGCCAGCAGCGATGGACCCCGGCAGGCGTGCGATGATGCGGTCGAAGGCCCCGCTGATGCCGATCAGCAGCAGGACCAGGTTGGCCACCAGGTAGGCACCCACGGCTTGTTCCAGGCCGAGTTGCGGCAAGGCGGTGACCAGCAGCGCAGACCCTGGGATCGACCAGGCGATCACTACCGGCACGCGATAGCGCAGGCTAAGCAGCGCACCAAGCACGGCACTGCCCATGGACACGGCCCAGACCCAGGATGACAACTGCTGGTGAGACAGCCCGGCCGCTTCGGCGGCATGGAAAATGATCACCAGCGGGCCGGCGTAGGAGATCATCGTTGCAATGCAGCCAGCGACGATGGCGGACAGCGAACTGTCCTTGATCAGGGTTTTCATGAAGCATCTCGCAAGGCATCGGCCGGCCTTGGTGGCTGGCTCTTGTTCTGGTGTTGGCTTCTGCGCGGGCTTGCCCGCGAAGAAGCCAACTCGGTGTATCAGGCCTCCTGCAAAGCCCGAGGCCGGCCGCTGCGTTGCTCATCCGCGCTGCCCTGGGCCTGCTGCAACTGGAAGTCGAACTTCAGCTCGGCATGCCGCCCCGCTTCGCCCTCGACAAACACCACCTCCCCCACCAGCCCATCCCGCGTGGCATAGGCAAAGTCATCCCACAGGTACTTGTCCCCTGACAGGTTGATCTGCGTGGTCAGGTGCCGATGCCCCGGTGCCGAGATGAAAAAGTGCACGTGCGCCGGGCGTTGGCCATGGCGGCCCAGCAGGTCCAGGCATTCCTGGGTTGGCCCCTGCGGGTCGCAGCCGTAGCCCGACGGTACGATGGAGCGCGCACGGTAGCGGCCTTCGGCATCGGTGACGATGCGACGGCGCAGGTTGTAGGCGGACTGGCTCTGGTCAAAGAACGAATAGGTGCCACGGGTATTGGCGTGCCAAAGGTCGACCGTGGCACCTGCCAGCGGCTGGCCTTGCGGGTCGAACACCTGCCCTTGCAGATACATCGGTGTGGCCACGCCATCTTCGCTGCCATCGTCCATGCGCACCTCACCTTGGGCGATAGGCGCGCCCGCCACATACAGCGGGCCTTCGATGGTGCGTGGCGTTCCACCTGCAAGCCCTGCCTGCTGGTCCTTGGCGTCCTGCAACAGGTCGAGGAAGTGCTCGATGCCCAGGCCCGCCACCAGCAGCCCGGCCTCACCGCGCCCACCCAGGCGGTTGAGGTAGTCGACGGCATGCCAGAACTCGTCTTCGCTAACCTGCAGGTCTTCGATCAGCCGCGCGGTGTCTTGCAGCACGCGTTGCACAATGCGTTTCAGGCGCGGGCTGCCTTCATCGTTGCCAAAGCCTGCGGCCTCTTCGAAAAACTGCTGTACCTCGGCAGTGTGGGAAATGTTCACGGTCATGTGGGGTTACCTCATCTTGTTCTTTTCGGGTTATGCCTGCGCTGCCACGGCCTGGGCTTGCCGACGGCCGCTGGCCAGGTGCACGGCCATGGCCAGGGCAGCGATTGCGCCAGGGATGGCGAAGGCGATGAAGTTGAGTTGCAGCGGCAGGTTGATGCCCATCAGTGCGCCGCCCAGCAAGGGGCCGACGATGGCGCCGTTGCGGCCGATGCCCGAGGCCCAGCCAAGCCCGGTGGACCGCACCGACAGCCCATACATTTGCGCGGCGCCTGCATACAGCAGGATCTGTGTACCAATGGTGGTGGCGCCGGCAATGAAGATCAGCAGGTACAGCACCGGCATCGGGCTGTTGACGCCCAACAGGCTGATCGACAGCGCGGCAGCAATGAAGAACGCCACCTTGACCTTGACCAGGTTGTAGCGGTCGCCCAGCCAGCCGCCGAGAATCGCCCCGGCCATGCCGCCAAAGTTCAACGCCAGCAGGAACGACAGGCTGGAGCCCAGGCTGTAGCCAGCGTTGGCCATCAGTTTCGGCAGCCACGAGCGAGTGCGTAAACCATCAGCAGGCAGCAGAAAAACGCCAGCCACAGCGCCAGGGTGCGAATGGCCAGGCCGTTGCGGAACAGTTCCAGCACCGACGCACCGCCGGCTTTACGGTCAGCCGCCTGCAACACATCATCGGCCTGCACGTCGCATTGCGGGTCCAGCCGTTTGAGCAGCTTGCGCGCTTCTTCGCTACGGCCCTGGCGCACCAGAAAACCGATGGACTCCGGCAGGTAATAGAGGATCACCGGCAACAGCAACAGTGGCACCGCAGCAGCGAAGAACATCGACTCCCAACCGAAGCGCGGCAACATGAAGATGCCGACGCCCGCCGACAGCATGCCGCCCAGCGAATAGCCGCTGAACATGATTGCCACCAGCGTGCTGCGCAGGCGCTTGGGTGCGTACTCGTTCATCAGGGCCACGGCGTTGGGCATCAGGCCGCCACAGCCCAGGCCTGCGATGAATCGATAGATGCCAAACTCACTCGGGCTACTGGCAAAACCGTTGAGAATGGTCGCCCCCGAGAACAAGGCAAAACAGATGGCAATGCCCTTCTTGCGCCCGATGCGGTCAGCCAGGCTGCCAAATGCAAGGGCGCCGAACATCATGCCGAACAGCGCGTAACTGCCCAGCGCACCGGCCTGCAAAGGGGTCAGGCCCCACTCTTTCATGATGACCGGCAGTACCACGCCGTAGATGAACAGGTCATAGCCGTCGAAGATCAACAGCAGGCCGCACCAGGCCATGACCATCCAGTGGAAGGGGGTAAAGCGCGCATTATCGATGATCGGGTGTACGTCAAGGGTTCGCATGGCATCTGTCGCTCTTGTTTTTGTTGTGATGGAAAGCTGTTGCCTTGGGTTATTGCTCAGCCGAGGTCGCCGCCCCCGACCGGCAGGGTCACGCCGGTGATGTACGAGGCCTCGTCGGAAGCGAGGAACAGAATCGCCCCCACCTGCTCGTCGATGCTGCCGTAGCGGTGCATCAGGCTGCTGTCGAGGGTTTGGTCGACAATCTGCTGGTACCAGTGTTTTTCCTGTTCGCTTTGCTCGGCGCTGTTGCGTAGTACGCGCCGGGGTGGCGCTTCGGTGCCGCCGGGTGCCGTGGCGTTGACACGAATGCCACGGCCAGCCGTTTCAAAGGCCAGGCACGCGGTAAGCGCATTGACACCGCCTTTGGCCGCGCCATAGGGCACACGGTTGACGCCCCGGGTGGCAATGGACGAGACGTTGACGATGGCGCCGCTGCCGCGTTCAAGCATGTATGGCAGTGCGGCGTGGCAGCACCACAGGGTGGGGAACAGCGAACGGCGCACTTCAGCCTCGATCTGCTCGACTTCGTAGTGCTCGAAAGGCTTGGCCCAGATGGTGCCGCCGACGTTGTTGACCAGGATGTCGAGGCGGCCGAAGGTTTCCACCGCGCTGGCCATGACCCGGGCGCAATCGGTGTGTTGTTCCAGGTCGGCAGTGAGGGTGAGCATGCCCTCGCCGGCCAGTTCGTGGACCAGTTCGGAACGGTCTACCGCTACCACTTGCGCACCTTCGGCCTTGAGCCGCCAGCACACGCCCCGGCCAATGCCTTGAGCGGCACCGGTGACCAGGGCGACCTTGCCTTGGAATCTGTTGTTCATGTGTGTCTCCTGCTTGATCCGGATAAGGGCAATTGGGAGGGCTGCGCCCTCCTTCGCGGCACAAGGCCGCTCCTACAGGGGGACGCAGTACATGTAGGAGCAGCCTTGTGCCGCGAATGGGCCGCACAGCGGCCCCGGCGATTTGTCAGGCTGCTGCCGCGAACTTTTCGTAGTAGAAGTTGGCCGGGGTAATGCCCTGCTCGCGCACGTACTGGCTGACCGCCTCGACCATCGGTGGTGGCCCGCACAGGTACACGTCTACATCACCGTCATTGAGGTGGCGTGGCTCGATGTGCTGGGTCACGTAGCCCTTTTGCGGGTACTGGCTGTCCGGGTTGGCCACGCAGGCGCTGTAGGTGAAGTTGGGGATGCGTGCCGCCAGCGCTTGCAGGCGGTCGAGTTCCACCAGGTCGAAGTCGTTGGTCACGCCATAAATCAGGTGCAGCGGATGTTCACTGCCCTGCTCGGCGATCTTCTCAAGCATCGCGGTGAACGGCGCCAAGCCGGTACCACCCGCCAACAGCAACAGCGGGCGCTGGATCGGCCGCAGGTAGAAGCTGCCCAGCGGCCCGGCCAGGCTCATGCTGTCGCCGGCTTTGGCCAGGTTGGTCAGGAAGCTGCTCATCAGCCCGCCCGGTACGTTGCGGATCAGGAAGCTGACTTCGCCGTCCCTCTGCAGCGAACTGAACGAGTAGGCGCGGCTCTGCTCGCTGCCTGGCACCTTGAGGTTGACGTACTGCCCCGGCAGGAACGCCAGGCGGCCAAGGGACTCGCCCTTGATCGACAGGGCAATGGTGCTGGCCGACAACTGGCGCACGTCGCTGATGGCCGCCTCGAAACTGGCCTGCTCGGTCTTGCACAGCTGCGACGAGGCCGGAATGCGGATGACGCAGTCGCTCTCGGCGCGCATCTGGCACGTCAGTACGTAACCTTCGGCAATTTCGTCTTCGTTAAGGGCATCTTCGATGAAGTTGTCGCCCAGGTCGTAGCGGCCGGACTCGGCCTTGCACTTGCAAGTACCGCAGGCGCCGTCGCGGCAGTCCAGCGGGATGTTGATGCCCTGGCGGTAGGCGGCGTCAGCCACGGTTTCATGGCCAGTGGCTTCGATGAAACGGGTAACGCCGTCTTCAAAATTGAGTGCGATCTGGAAGCTCATGTTGCACCTCGCGGGCGAGCCAGCCCACGGCGCGTCGCAGGACGCACCGGGCAATGCTCGCAAAACCCTGTATCAGATGTGGTAGATGTCGATGACCTGGCGCACGTAGTCGTTCTTCAGCACCACTTTCTTGGCCTTGATCAACGGCTGCTCGCCGCGCAGGTCGAGGGTGTAGAAGCTGGTGCCGAAGTAACTGTCGGTGGTCTTGTAGCGAAAGCTCAGGGTGTGCCAGTTGAAACGCACCAGGCAGCTGCCCTCGCCCTGCTCGACAATCTCGATGTTGCTGATGTTGTGCGAGGTGCGGGTATCGGGAACGGTCGCACTGGAGCGCTCGGTCTTTATACGGAACACGCGGTCTTCCAGGCCGCCACGGTTGCCGTACCAGATCAGCGAGATTTCGCTTTGTGGGTCTTCGGTAAGGGTGTCGTCATCGTCCCAGCTCGGCATCCAGAAGCTGGCATCGCTGGCGTACAGTTCCAGCCATTGGTCCCACTGGGCATCGTCCAGGTAGCGCGCTTCGCGGTAGAGGAAGTCGCGCACGGTTTCGTACAGGCTCATTGCACGGCCTCCACGGGGATCAGTTGCTGGTCGTCCTTCAAGGCCTGGATCATGGTGTCCTGCCAGTACTTGTGTTGCAGCACGAACAGGCCCTCGTCCTCGGTGCGCACGCCAGACAGCAGGGGCGCGAGTTCGATCTCCTTGGCCGCGTCGTCGGCGCCTTCAACCCAGTGCTTCGCGCCGCGAGACATGTCGTTCCAGCCGGTACCACCGCCGTAGCCGGTCTGGCACGAGCGGAACTCTTCCAGGTCGTCCGGGGTGGCCATGCCGCTGACGTTGAAGAAGTCTTCGTACTGGCGGATGCGTTTTGCACGGGCATCGGCGCTCTCGCCTTTGGGCGCGATGCAGTAGATGGTGATTTCGGTCTTGTTCACCGAAATGGGCCGGGCAACGCGGATCTGCGAGCTGAACTGGTCCATCAGGTACACGTTCGGGTACAGGCACAGGTTGCGCGAGTTCTCGATCATCCAGTCGGCACGGGCCTGGCCGAAGTCGGCGGCCAGCTGGTCGCGGCGCTCGTAGGCCGGGCGGTCTTCCGGGTTAGCCCAGCGGGTCCACAGCAGCAGGTGGCCGTGGTCGAAGGAGTAGAAACCGCCACCCTGCTTGGCCCATGAGCCGGCGCTCATGGTCTTGATCTCGTCGCCCGCCTCGCGCTGCTTGCGCTGGTTCTGGGTGGCGGCGTAGTTCCAGTGCACGGAGCTCGACGTGGTAGCCGTCGGCGCCGTTTTCGGCGGTGAGCTTCCAGTTGCCTTCGTAGATGTACGGCTCGGCACCGCGCAGTACTTCCAGGCCTTCCGGCGACTGGTCGACAATCATGTCGATGATCTTGGCCGATTCGCCCAGGTGCTCCACCAGCGGCTTCACATCGGCATTCAGGCTGCCAAACAAAAAGCCGCGATACGACTCGAAGCGTGCCACTTTTGTCAGGTCGTGCGAGCCGTCACAGTTGAAGCTGTCGGGGTAGCCGGCGTTGCTTGGGTCTTTCACCTTCAGCAGTTTGCCGCTGTTGTTGAACGTCCAACCGTGGAATGGGCAGGTGTAGCTGGAACGGTTACCGCGCTTGTGCCGGCACAGCATGGCACCGCGGTGGCTACAGGCGTTGAGGAAGGCATTGAGCTCACCGTCCTTGTTGCGCGCGATGAATATCGGCTGGCGCCCCATGGTCAGGGTGAGGAAGTCGTTCTTTTCGGGGATCTGGCTTTCGTGGGCCAGGTAGATCCAGTTGCCCTCGAAGATGTGTTTCATCTCCAGGTCGAACAGGCGTGGGTCGGTGAACATCTCGCGCTTGCAGCGGTAGATGCCCTTTTCACGGTCGTCCTCGAGCATGGCATTGAGGTAGTCGAATCCCAGGGACATGGCCAGGGTCTCCATTGTTATTGTTTAGACCTGGTCAGTTTGGGCGCTGGTATTGGGCGGGAGTATCCGGTTTGTGCGAAGTGATATCCGTTTTGTGCAGGTTGAGGTGCCTGGCTTGAGTGCCTCTTCGCGGGCTTGCCCGCGAAAAGGCCGGTGCGGTTCAGCGCCGGTTGCGGAAGGTTTCGGAGGGCAACTCACCAAACTGCTGCCGATACACCTCGGAAAACCGCCCAAGGTGCAGGAAGCCATAATCCATGGCCAGCTCGGTCACGCTGCGCACCGCGCAACTGGCGTCGCCCAGGCAGGCATGCACCTGCTCCAGTTTGCGCTGGCGCACGTACTGCTTGGGCGTGGTGCCCAGATGCCGGTCAAACAACGCATACAACGAACGCAAGCTCATGCATGCCTGTTCTGCCAGCGCTTCGGCAGTCAGTTCAAACTTCAGGTTACGGTCAATGTGGTCGATGATTCGTTCAAGGCTTGCGCCCGGAGAACCCAGGCTTTCGCGGCGGATATTGTTGCTCATCAGGGTCAGCAGCTTGCTGGCAACAATCTGACTGTAGTGCCCTTGTACCCGCGGCAGAGAATCGCTCACTTCCGCTTCATGGCAAACCATGGCCAGCAGGTTGACGAACCCGTCCAGCTCGTCCAGCCGGTAATGGTTGCGCAAGAACCGCACACCCCCATCGGGCCGGTGCCAGCGCTGTTCATCGCAGATCGAATCCAGCAGCCGGGTGGGCACTTTGAGGATGAACTTCTCGCAGTCTTCCGAATAGGTCAGGTCAACCGGGTCATCCGGGTTGATCAGCAACAGCTCGCCCGGCACCAGGTGCTGCTCGCGCTTGTGCCCGCGCCACAGGCAATTGCCGTTGAGCAACACTTGCAGGTGGTAGATGGTTTCCAGTGCTGGTGAGGTAACGCGCACGCTGCCACCGTAGCTGATGCGGCACAGGTCGAGTTCGGCAAACTTGCGGTGGCTGAGGCTGGCCTGGGGGTGGGTTGTGCGCGACAGACCGATGCAATGCTGGCCTACATGCTGGTTGACATAATCGGACACAGCATAAGGGTCGGCGTGATGAAACACGCTACTGCGCTCGCTCAGCAGGCGGCTTTCCATAGGCAAGGCACTCGGCATCGTTATTGTTCTGGTCGCCGCGCCCTACGGCCTTGTGGGCTGTGGTTGCGGTCGTCACGGTCATTCTATCGGGCCGGTTGCGGGTCGCGGGGGCAGGCGACAACCGGTGGATAGGCACACTACAGCAAAAAGGCGGGGGTTGGGCAATGCGGCGGTGGGATTGGATGGGCGGATAGCGGACATCATGGGTAGGATATGTGTTCGTTTATCGAACGAATCTTTACTGTGCCGGCCTCTTCCTGCCGCCCTGCCCACCCTTGGCTCCGCGCCCGGTACTGCCGCGGCGCGATGGCGAACAACTCACGAAAGCGCCGGTAAAAATGCGGAAAGCTGACAAACCCGCTGGCCACCGCCACCTCGGTCAATGACTTGCTGGTGTGCTGCAACAACTGCCGCGCATGGGTCAGGCGCAGCTCCAGATAATAGCGGGGCGGCGTGGCCTGCACATGGCGGCGGAACAAGCGCTCCAGGTGCCGGCGGGACAAGCCGGCATGTTCGGCGATTTCGTCGATGCCGATCGGGTCTTCGATATTGGCGTGCATCAGCTCCAAAGCCAAGCGCACGCCCTTGGGCAGGCTGGGGTCGATTTCCGGTGCGCTGGCCGGTGCATCGCTCATTACCCGCGAACGGTCACACGCAAGCATCTGCTCCACGGCCCGGCGCAATGGCGCGCCGCCGCAGTGTTCGAGCAACGCCAGCATCATGTCCAGTGCACTGCTGGCACCGGCGCAGCTCATGCGGCGGCGGTCCAGCACGTGGGCCTGGCGGCTGATACGCACCTTGGGGAACAGTTCCTCCATCATCGCTCGGCCATCGGGGTGGAAGGCGCATTCGTGATCGTTGAGCAAGCCGGCCTCGGCCAGGAAGTAAGCGCCGTTCCATAACCCGCCCAACTGGCAGCCGTACTGGTCGGCTTGACGCAGCTTGGTGCGCAGCAGTGGCGCGGTTTCCAGGCGCACCCGGAAGCCGCCACACACCAGCAGGCAGTCCAGGCCTTGCACGTCCAAGTCGGCCAGCTGGGCGTTGACCGGCAGGGCGATGCCCAGGTCGCTCATGACCTGGGCGCCCTCACCCACCACCTGGACCTGAAACAACGGCGTTGCACTCATCAGGTTGGCGGTGACCAGGCTGTCCATGGCGGCGGTGAAGGCCATCATCGAGAAGTGTTCGCGCAGGACGAACGCCACGCGCTGGCACGGCATTGACAGTGAAGTGCGGATGGCAGGGTCCATGTGGGCCAGGTTGGTGTTTTTGAGGATGCTTTCGAAGTGGCTCATGGTCTTAACTCAACAGCGGAAGTCGCGTTGGCCTCTTCGCGGGCCCGCCCGCGAAGAAGCCAACACTGATGGATCAGGTTTTACTTACCGGCTTGGGCCGCCGCGTCGCGCGAGGCTTGCAGCCACTGGTCAAACTGCTGGCGATGGGCGGCAACCCACTCCTTGGCATGGCGTTCGATGTCTTTAGGCTTCTTCTCGCCCTGCTGCATCTTCAGGTTCTGGTTGCTCTCGTCGTCAGTGCTGATTTGCACCAGCGACAGGAATTTCAGCGCCGCCGGGTTCTTTTCGGCAAAGTCCTTGTTCAGCACAGCCACTACCTTGTCGATGGCAAAGCCCAGGTTTTTGCCGTGGTACATCGTGTCGACGTCATTCTTGCCGTCCGGCAGGTCGGTCTTGGGCACTTCCAGCCAGACCACGTCCTTGCCCTCGACCAGCACGCTGGCGATCCACTGCGGCACCCAGGTGAAGTAGAAAATCGGCTTGCCTTCCTTGTAGCGGGTGATGGTGTCGGCCATCAGCGCAAAGTACGAGCCTTGGTTGACGGTGATGCTCTTGTCCAGGTCGTAAGCCTTCATGTGGTGGGCAATCACCAACTCGCAACCCCAGCCCGGGTTGCAACCGGTCATGTCCGCCTTGCCGTCACCGTCGGTGTCGAACAGCTTGGCGATCTCGGGCTTTTTAAGGTCGGTGATGTACTTGATGTTGTACTGGTCGGCGGTTTTCTTGTCGATCAGGTAACCCTGTGCCACACCCGGCAGAATGTCGCCGGTCTTGACCATCACATCGTCACCGCCAGCCTGCTGGTAAAACTGGTTGTGCAGTTTGTCCCACAGGTGCACGGTGAAATCGGCATCGCCGTTGGCCAGCGCCACCATCATCACGCCGTACTCGGTCTCCTTCGGCTCCTGAACCTTGTAGCCCAGCTCACGCAGGCCTTCCATGGCCACTTCGCCACGGAAGCGCTCTTCGGCAATGGAGGGGAAAATTGGCGTTACCTTCACGCCGTCACCCGGCTTATCCGCCGAAGCGTGTGCGCCCAGTGCGGCGGCCACCAAGGTTAGCGCCGTGGCGCATTTGAGGATGCTGCGGGAGAACTTGGATTCGTACATCGTCGCTTACCTTCTTCTGATTTTTATCTTCAAGTGCGGCAGATCGAACGTCTCAAAAGTCTTGCGGTGCTCAGGCGGTCTTGCGCCGCCCTTGCGGTTGTGCGGCACCACACAGGCGCATCACTACGCCCACGGGGCCTGTGTGGTACCAGCGCAGGCTCGGGTCGGCGCTGGTGCGCGCGCCCATGGCCTGAGTCAGGCGGTCGAGGAAGATCGCCAGCAGCACCAGGCCGACACCACCAACCGTGGCCAGCCCCATGTCCAGGCGGCCAATGCCGCGCAGCACCATCTGGCCCAGGCCGCCGACCGAAATCATCGAAGCAATCACCACCATCGACAGCGACAGCATCAGGGTCTGGTTGAGGCCGGCCATGATGGTCGACGTAGCCAGTGGCAGCTGCACACGGGTCAGCATCTGCCGTGGGGTGCAGCCAAAGGCACGGGCGGCCTCGATCTTGTCTTCCGGCACCTGGCGGATGCCCAGGTTGGTCAGGCGCACCAGTGGCGGCAGGGCGAACACGATGGTGACCAGCACGCCAGGCACGTTGCCAATGCCGAACAGCATGACCACCGGTACCAGGTAAACGAACGCCGGCAGGGTCTGCATGGCATCAAGCAGCGGGCGGATAATGCGCTCCATGCGGTCACTGCGGGCACACAGGATGCCCAGCGGGATGCCGATGAGTGCGCAGAAGAACACCGAGGTCAGTACCAGCGCCAGGGTGGTCATCGATTCGGCCCACACACCGATCAGGCCCAGCAGGGTCAGGGTGACGAAGCACAGCAACGCCATGCGCTTGCCCGCCAGCTGCCAGCCCAGCAGCGACGAGAGGATGATGCCGATGGTGGGTGGAATGCTCTGCAAGGTGAACTCGATACCATTGAGCACCTGGTCGATCGGCCAACGAATGGCGCGAAACACCTCGCGGAAGTTGTGCACCAGAAAGTTCAAGGTAGCGGTGACCCAGTCACCCAAAGGGATGGTGGCCGCCTGGAACGGGTCTAGCAGGCTGAATTCGGACATGAGGGCTTACCTCTTCTAGTAAACGCTACGGGCGCTTCTTTAATTAGTTGCGGCTCAGGGTCTGCAGCAGCTCGTTTTTTGACAGCGTGCCCTTGAAGGCGCCCTGGCGGTCGAGCACAGGCACCGGGTACGGCAGGTTTGCCGCGATCCCCAGCACTTCGTGCAGCGGCGTATCGGTGTACACCGGGCACTGCTCGTGCAAGCTGTAGCGGTCACTGGCCGTGGCACCGCTGGCGTCGGTATCGACTACGCCCAGCAACTGCCCGCGGTCGTCGAGCAGGTAGCCGAACGGCACACCGGCCTGGAAGCTTGGGGCCTTGCCGTTGACCTTGCACACCACCGCCGGGTCAAACCTGGCCACATCACCGGCCTTGAGCACCCGCGAGCTGTCGAAGCTCTTGAAGAAGGTACGCACGTAGTCGTTGGCCGGCTGGTTGATGAGCTCTTGCGGGGTGCCGATCTGCACCACACGGCCACCCTCCATGATCGCGATGCGATGGCCGATGCGGATGGCTTCTTCGATGTCGTGGGAAATGAAGATGATGGTGCGCTGCTGCTCGGCCTGCAGGCGAATCAGCTCGCCCTGCATTTCGCTGCGGATCAGCGGGTCGAGGGCAGAAAACGCCTCGTCCATCAACAGGATGGCTGGATCGTTGGCCAACGCCCTGGCCAGCCCCACGCGCTGCTGCATGCCGCCAGAAAGCTGGTGCGGGTAGCTGTGTTCATGGCCGGCCAAGCCAACCTGGCTCAACGCTTCACGGGCGCGGCTGTGGCGCTCGGCCTCGGGGACGCCGGCGATTTCCAGGCCGAAAGCGGTGTTTTCCAGCACACTCATGTGCGGCATCAGGGCAAAGGACTGGAACACCATGCCCATTTCCTTGCGGCGTACGTCGAGCAGGGCCTTGTCGGAGAGCCCGGTAATTTCCTTGCCGTTGAGGTGAATGCTGCCGGAGGTAGGCTCGATCAGGCGGTTGAACAACCGCACCATGGTCGATTTACCCGAGCCCGAAAGGCCCATGATGACGAAAATCTCGCCACGCTTGACGGAAAAGCTTGCATCGAACACGCCGACGACGTGGCCGGTCTTGCTGAAGATTTCGTTCTTGTCGGCACCCTTGCGGAGCATCTCCATGGCCATGTTCGGGTTGGGACCGAACACCTTGAAGATGTTTTTTACCGAAAGAATCTCATCGGCATGGCTCATACGACCCTCTTTATTATGCTTATTAACCAATCTTTCAACATCGCACTTTCAATAAGGCGGGTAGAGATCAGTGCGAGTACGCTTGGCAGTCCGTTCAAATTCGAACGTGAGTCAAAACCGGCACGCAGAATGTCCTGCTTCAAAAAGTTTTTTCGACATCGATGTCTCGAATGTCGCGCCGTGGTTCAACGTTAGGCCTTGATCCAGAGCGGGTCCAACGACATTTGTATGGCGCTAACCATTACCTGAAGTTATCAATCGGGCGCCAAGCCCCGTCACAGAGCCGCTGCGCATTTACCTGCAGGCGCCGAACAGGCTAGAGTGAGCCGATTGGCTAGACGAAGGACCTCGCCCCACCCCATGGTCAGACACTCCGAACCCGATCAGACCCTGATCAAGATGCCCTCGCTGCGCGCGGTCAAAGTCTTCGTCGCCGCCGCCAAATACCAGAACTTCACCCGCGCGGCCGAAGCGTTGTGCGTGACCCAGGCGGCGGTCAGCCGGCAGATTCGTGAGCTGGAGACCTACCTGGGCGCCGAGCTGTTCACCCGTGTGGGCCGTGCGGTGGAGTTGACCGTGGCCGGTTCGATCTTCTTCGATGCTGTGCAGTTATCGTTCGTCAACATCTCCCAGGCGGCCGAGCGTATCCGCAGCAACACCAACACCAAACACGTGGTCACCCTGTGCTGCTCACCGGCGTTTGCCGCGCTGTGGCTGGGGCCGCGCATGCCGAAATTCTTCGACGAAAACCCGGACATCGACATCAACCTGGTGACCACGCAAAACTTTTTGTCGATGGAGCCTGGGGTTCGGCCGGATATCTACATCACCAAGCTGGGCAAGGTGCAGGCGGGCTACAGCTCCCACCCGCTCAATCACGACGTAATCTACCCGGTGTGCACGCCGCAGTACCTGGCGCAACACCCTGAAGTGCGCACCCTGCTGGGGCTGCGCGATGGCACCTTGCTGAACCTCAGCCCCTATGGCCGCTCGCAGGTGGCCGAGCATGTGGACTGGAACGTGTGGCTGGCCTTTCATGACGTCGACCTGAAAAGCCGCGCCAACACCGCGCCGCACTTTTTCAATGCCAACGACTACAACCTGCTGGTGCAGTTGGCATTAGGGAACCAGGGTGTGGCGTTGGGTTGGCATCACCTGATTGCACCGCTGGTGGCGCAAGGGCTGCTGGTGCGGCCTGTTGAGCAGGAACTGGTGTTGAAAGACACCTTCCACTTCCTGGCATTCAATGAAGACAAAGAGCATGACTCCAGTTGCCGGCGGTTACGGGACTGGTTGCTGGACGAGTTTCAGCCATTGCTCCAATCGTTGCGCACCCCCTGAATAACAGCGCTCAAACCCCGGGGTTGTATTGAACTTATTGCACCGGCAAGAAGTTCATCAGCAACAGGCTCTGCGCGTAGTTCAAGCCAATTCGTCTGTAGCGCTCGTCCAGCAGTTCAGCCAGCAAATCCAGCCGCGCAACGATCTTGCCAAACTCCACGGCAAAACTCAGGTTGCTGCCCTCTTCCGAAATCTCGTTGGAAAACAGCAGCAACACCCCGTTGGCGTCCTGCCGTTGGCTGAGCATCCAGGTGGCCTTTTCGATATTGCGCGCCGCGTTGTTGATGAACAGCGGGTCGAGGGTATCGGTCATGTAGAACTCGGTACGCCCGCCGTGAGCCGTGACTAACATACTGCCGATGGCATAGATGAACGCACCTACCCGGTCACCGCGAAACTCCGGGCTCAGGGCATAGCTCAAGGCCGCGAGGTCACGGCGGTTGCCCAGTTGCGGCAGTGGCTGGCGTTGTTCGATGGCCATGCGGATCTGGCGCTCGGCCGTGGCGGCATCCACGTAACCCGACATTTTCCACTGGTTGGGGTTGCGCAGGTACAGCTTGTTCATCAGCAGGTACAGGCTTTGCAGGTTGTCGCGCATGGCCAGCGTGGCCATGCGGTCGACGCTGGTCTGGAACAGCTCACTGGGTTTGCCGTTGCCGAACTGGCTGACGATATCGCGGCCTTGCTCCTGGGTGCAGGCGCACAGGCATGTGAAGGCGCCTACCAACAGCAGGCGGGAGAAGAAATTGGGGTAGCTTGCAACCATCGGCACCGGGTCGATATTCGGCGGCTGCATTGGGGATCAGAGCAGCCTGGCCAAGCATAGAGCCCGGAAACTGGAAAAAGTGCGGTTGGTGGGATATCGAAAACCTGTACTGGCCTCTTCGCGGGTAAACCCGCTCCCACACTGATCGAGGTAGCACCCCAGGCCAGTGTAGGAGCGGGTTTACCCGCGAAGAGGCCAGTACAAGCGACACAATACTTACATGGCGTGGCGCAACATCTCCACCACCTGCGCATGCAGCGCCGGGTCACCACAGGCCACGACGCACCCGCCATTCTGTGCACTGCTGCCATCCCAGGCAGTGATCACCCCACCCGCCCCTTCGATGATCGGCATCAGCGCTTGCACGTCATACGGCTGCAAGCTGGCCTCGACAATCACATCGACAAACCCCGACGCCAGCATGCAGTAGGCATAGCAATCACCGCCATAACGCATCAACCGTGCCTGGCCAGCAACAGCCTCAAACGCAGCCTTGCGCTCGGCGGTATCGAACATATCGGGCGTGGTGCACATCAGCGTGGCTGAAGCCAGGTCGGCGCAGGCACGGGTTTTCAGCGGCGTACCGCTGCGCCAGGCGCCTTCAGGGGTGCCGACAAAGCGTTCGCCGGTGAATGGCTGGTTCATTACGCCAACCACGGGGCGTTCGCCGTCGTTCAGAGCGATCAGCGTGCCCCACAGTGGCAAGCCTGTGATGAAGGCGCGGGTACCGTCGATAGGGTCAAGTACCCAGGTCAACGGGCTGCTGCCAACAGCTACGCCCGCCTCTTCACCCAGGATACCGTGGTCGGGGTAGCGAGCCTGGATCAGCGCGCGCATGGCGTCCTCGGCCGCCTTGTCTGCCACAGTCACCGGGTCGTACAGGCGCCCACCCTTGTCCTCGACATCCAGGCTGGCGCGAAAGTATGGCGTGATCGCCACGGCGGCAGCATCGGCCAACTGTTCGGCGAAGGCGCGAAATTCGCCGATCTGTTCAGCACTCAGGGACATGGGACAGGCCTCGTGACAATGATGGGGCACGCATCATACCCGACACGCGGCGCCAGCCGCACTCAGGCAGGTACTCAAACCGCCGTCAGGTGCTCATACAGGATGGTTGCGCCTACCAGCATCAGCACGATGCCGCCAATGATCTCGGCACGCTTGCCTACTACCGAGCCCAACGCCCGGCCAAGCATGGTGCCGATGGTGACCATGGTCATGGTCGCCAGGCCGATTGCGGCAGCGGCTACCCAGATGTTCACATCGACAAACGCCAGACCAATGCCTACCGCCAGTGCATCGATACTGGTCGCTACCGCCGTCACCGCCAAAATCCAGAACGCGTGCTGGCTTTGCTTTTCTTCCTCTTCTTCTTCCGGCTTCAGGCCGGCATGCACCATGTGCGCGCCCAGCAATAGCAGCAAGACAAAGGCAATCCAGTGGTCCCATTGTTCAACGTACTGGCTGGCCGCCTGGCCCAGCAACCAGCCGATGACAGGGGTAATGGCTTCGATGACACCAAAGATCAGGCCGGTGCGCAGGGCTTCGGCCAAGCGTGGTTTGTGCAGGCTGGAACCTTTGCCGATGGCGGCCGCGAAGGCATCCGTGGACATGGCGAAGGCAAGCAAAACGAGGGAAATGGGATTCAACGATCAGGCTCCGCCGGGCAACGAGTCAACGACAGCTATCTGCAGGCCCGGCTTGGCCACAGAAAGGTCGTTGGTCTCGCCAATCCGGTTGGATGCACAGGCCATGGCAGGTTGCCAAATGTGTTGACCAGTGCGCCTTCGCAGGGGCGCGAAGGCAGGCTACTCCCCAAAGAGTGTGGCGATGATACCAGCGCCAGGTGAAAAAAGCGTGAATGGTTTTACCAGGCGCACACGGGTCTAGACTGAACAGAACCAGGTAACCGGGGGGCTGCCACACGTGGAGGTGTGAGATGAGCCAGTTCAAGCGCTTGTTCGTCATGCTCGGCCCGCAGATGCGCCATACGCCAGCGCTGCAACGCGCGGCGGCGCTGGCGGAGTCCAGCGGTGCACTGCTGGATATCAATGTGTTTGTCGACGATGTCGACACCTTTGGCTTGATGAGCGATGGCCGCGAGCGTGAGCGGCTGCTCAGTGACAACCGTCAGTGGCTGGCGGATGAGGCTGAACAACTGGGCAATGCCGGCCTGGATGTATCCACCGAATTATTGCTGACCCGCGACCCGCTGCGCAGTGCGCTGGAGCGGGTCGAGCGGCTGGGTTGCGACCTGCTGGTCAAGGACGTGCAGCACGAACCGGTGCTAAAACGCCTGTTGGTCACGCCGCTGGATTGGCAGTTGCTCAAGGACAGCCCAATTGCCGTGCACCTGGTCAGCGACATCCGCCTGCCCCTGCCCCGACAAATTGCCGCAGCTGTGGACCTGAACAGCCACGGTGCTGGCGAACACCTGGATGAGCAGGTGATCCACTGCGCCCATGCCTTGGCCCTGCAATGCGACGCTGAGCTGCACCTGCTGCATGTGTGCGACGCGTCCAAAACCCATATTGCCGACTTCGGCGCCGGCACGGTGACCATGCCCGGGTTTGATGGCAGCGTGCGTACTGCACAGCGTGCGGCGTTCAATCGCCTGGGCGACCATCACCAGGTCCCGCTGGAGCGCCGGCACTTCCTGGAAGGCGCAGCGATCAGGGCCATTGCCCAGTTTGTCGGCCACAACAGGGCAGATGTGATCGTGATGGGCAGTCACCGGCATGACGCCATGCAGACGTTCCTGGGCGGGACCACGGCGCATGTGCTGGAGCATCCGCTGTGTAATGTGCTGGCGATCAAGGCGGTCCGCTGATTTCTGGTATACCTGAACCGGCCTCTTCGCGGGTAAACCTGCTCCCACAAGGACATCACCGAGCCTGAGGGCATCGATTTACTTGTGGGAGCGGGTTAACCCGCGAAGAAACCAGCGCAATTTTTTCACGCCTGGTATCTGGTACACCAGTACCACACAAAAAGAATGCATTTGATAATGATTCGTAGTAATTTCGCGACGCTTCCTTACCCTCTCCCTCAGCGCCCTACTCCAGGATCGTACCGTCGATGCGTCGCACGTTCGTTTCGCTTTGTGTGCTTCATGCTGTCTCCCCAATGGCCTTTGCCGAGGCTGAACCGCTCAGCGACCCGGCCCAGATAGAACTCCAGGCACTGAGCATTACCAGTACTGCCGACAGTGAACGCGCCGATGGCCCGGTCCAAGGCTACAAGGCCAGCCGCTCGGCCAGTGCCACCCGCACCGACACGGCGCTGCACGAAACGCCGCAATCGGTCAGCGTAGTGCCCAAGGACGTGCTGGAAGACACCGGCGCCACGCGCCTGCAGGACGGCCTGGACTACGCCGGTGGTGTCGGCCGCGCCAACAACTTTGGCGGCCAGGGCCTGACCACATTCACCGTGCGTGGCTTCACTACCGGCGAGTTCTACCGCAATGGCTTCCCGATCAACCGTGGTTACCCCAACGCCCCGGATGCCAATACCGTCGAGCGCCTGGAGGTAATCCGTGGCCCGGCCACCAGCCTGTATGGCCGTGGCGACCCAGGCGGCACCTTCAACGTGGTCAGCAAACAGCCGCTGCCAGAATCGAAGGTCACACTGGGCAGCCAGTTCGATGACCAGGGCATGCACCGCGCCACCCTGGACGCCACCGGGCCGCTGAACCAGGACGGCTCGCTGGCTTACCGCCTGAACGTGCTGGGCGAAGGTGGTGATAGCTTTCGCGATGACGTGGAAAGCGAGCGCTATGATGTGGCACCAGTTATCAGCTGGCAGGTCAATGACGTCACGAAGATCATCTTCGAAGGCGACTTCATGCGTAACAACCACCCACTCGACCGCGGCCTGACCCGGTTGCCTGGCCAGGTCGGAACAGCCTCCCGCGATACCAATATCTGGGAAAAAGGCAGCGACAACCTGCTGCACAACGACAACAACATGGCCCAATTGCGTTTCGAGCACTTGCTCAACGACAACTGGACCCTGGGCGGTGGCATGCAGTGGCTGGACGGCTCGCTCAAAGGCAATGCCGTGGAAGCCAATGGCTTGCAAGCTGACGGCCGCACCCTCGGGCGCAACTTCAACTACCGCAAGCTGGAGTGGACCGACCGCGATTACCAGTTCAACCTTACCGGCCACTTCGACACCGGCGGTTTCGCCCACACGCTGCTGACCGGTATCGAGTACGAAGACTACGACTACAACTCGATTATCCAGCGCTCGGCCGCCGGCGCTGCTGCTTATCCGATCGATATTTTCGACCCGGTTCTGGGCCAGGCGCGTCCTGCGCTGACCCGTACCACCACCCACGACAAGGAAAACCTCAAGACCTGGGCCTTCTTCGTCCAGGACCAGGTAGCCCTGACCGAGCGGTTAAAGGCCCTGGCAGGTGTGCGTTTCGAGCGCTTCGAGCACGACTACGTCAACAAACTCAGCGCAGCGGGTGACTTCAACAAGGGCGAGAACGGCGTCACTCCGCGTTTCGGCCTGCTTTACGACCTGACCGACACCGTCGCGGTCTATGCCAACACCGCGCGCTCGTTCAAGCCCAACAGCGGCGCACCTGCCGGCGCCACAGGGCGTGGTTTCGACCCGGAAAAAGGCAAGTCATACGAACTGGGTGTGAAATGGGAAGCGCTTGATCGTCAGCTAAGCGTCGATGCGGCGATCTACCATATCGTCAAGGAAAACGTGCTGACGCGCGACCCGGTTGACCCCAACTACAGTGTCGCAGCTGGCCAGGTACGCAGCCGCGGCCTGGACATCAACATCGCTGGCAACATCACGCCAGAGTGGCGCGTGATCGGTGGGTACGCTTATGTCGACGCCGAAGTTACCAAGGACAACCGCTTGCCCACCGGCACCCGCCTGGCAAACATTCCACGTAACAGCTTCAGCCTGCTCAACACCTATGAATTCCAGGACGGCTTTGCCAAAGGCCTTGGTCTTGGTCTTGGGGTGAAATACGTGGATGACCGCAATGGCCAGACCGAGGCGGTCACCTACAACATGGACCAGTACACCGTGGTTGACCTGCTGAGCTTCTACAAAGTCAACGAACACGTTCGCCTGAACCTGGATGTGAAGAACCTGTTCAACAAGGAATACGACGAAGGTGCATTCAACACCTACGCCTACCCGGGTGCGCCGCGCACGGTGCAGGCTGGGGTTTCCTATACATTCTGAATGGCCGGGGCTGCTGTGCAGCCCATCGCCGGCAAGCCAGCTCCCACAGGTACTGCACATGACTTCAGGGCAATGTGGGCGGTGTGGGAGCTGGCTTGCCGGCGATGGGCCGCACAGCGGCCCTTTGCGTCAGAAGCCCTTGCTGTAGAACAGCGAGTACGACTCGATCCCGTCGTTAGGCTGCTTGATCCCTGCATTGGAATAATGCATCGCACGAATCCCGACTTTCTGCTCCCCTGGTAGCTTCAGGCCGAAACCAATGCGGTCTTCGAAGTTGACCGACGACCCCATGCGCTGGTCACCCACCTCTGTCTTGGAAAACGCTGCCAGACCAATGCCGGCCTCGATGTACGGCGTGTAGGTGAAACCACTGAACTCGTAAGTGAACACCGGGCTGAACGACAGCGAGTGCGCACCACTGGCATCACCGCCTTCCCAGTAGGTGTAGGCAGCATCCCAGTAACCAGTCACATAACCAGTGCTGCTTTCCAGCCATTTCTTGTCCCAGTCGAACGACAGGCCAATACGGTAGGTCATGTCACCTTGACTGGTGGCGCCAACGGCGCCGGATACCTGCGCGGCCTGGGCCAGGTTGGCCCCTGCAAAGGCCAGCACTGCAGCGGCCAGCGATGCTGCTAGACGGGTTTTCATCAACGACTCTCCTGATGGTCTACACGGCAAGCGGGGGCTTTGGCCCCTCGATCTTTTAGGGTGACCGGTGCATCCGGCACCGGTCATAAGAAGTAATAGTTTTTTGATTATTGTCCAGATAATCAGAAAGTTGAAAGTGAATTGCCACTATTGGCTAATTCGCTTGCTCAAGATGCTTCGGCAAGGGCCGGATCAAATACTCCGCCAGCCAAGAGTACACCTGTACTCTTGGCCGTTTTCCGTCAACGCCAGTTCAGGCTCACCGTTGCAGGAGCCTTCCCGTTTACGGTCACCATTTGCTGCACCGTCTGCCCTTGGGCGTTGCCAGTGACTTTGTACTTGCCAGGAGGCAACTGCACATACAGCAGCGGCCCGGCATCCATGACACTGATTACGGGCTGGCCTTGGGCGCTCTGGATGTCGACATTGGCACCGCTCTCGAATTTGCCTTCCGGCCCGGTAGAGAGCCCTATATGCAAGTCGTAGCCCGGTGTCTTGCGCAAGGCATTGGCCTCATCCTGGCCGATGCCACCCTGGAGAAAACGCACGCCGTTCTGTTCCTGCGGTTGCAGCTGAACAGCCTGCATGTCGATGGGGGCATTGAGATCGGCGGCGGCAGCCAGCGTCCATGGCATCGCCAGGGTGATCAGCAATGCCGCGCCGAGGGCATAGTGATGGTTACGCATGGTACGACCCTCCTTTCGAGGATGGCTTACCTAATATCTGATCCTTCAGGCGCAACGGCGTTCTGGCTGATCCGTGGTTAGGGTCGTGACATTCGGCACTAACCCATCAAACGAACATACATTTATATAACATTCATGAAGTTGTGCTCGTTTCCTCAAGCAGTTTCACGAACATGCTCAAGCTGCGCGATACCGTGCCCCGCCGCCACACCAGCCAGGTTTTCAGGTAGCGGAAATCTTCCGACATCGGCCAGGCGCTGACCGTGCTGCAACCGGGCATATTGTCGAGCATGCTGCGCGGCATCATGGCCAGGCCTGCGCCAGCGCTGACGCAGGCCAGCATGCCGTGATAAGACTCCATCTCGTGGATCTTGCCGGGCACGGCCTGGTCCTTGACGAACCAGTTTTCAAAGTGATGGCGGTACGAACAGTTGGCGCGGAAGGCGTAGATGCTTTCGCCGTTCACATCCTGGGCGCGGGTAACTGGCGCGTGGTTGAGCGGCGCGATGACCATCATCTCTTCCTCGAACACCGGCATGCCTTCCAGTGTCGGGTGCAGCACCGGCCCATCGACGAAAGCGGCCACCAGGCGGCCAGACAGCACGCCTTCGAGCATGGTCCCAGAGGGCCCGGTGGACAGGTCCAGGTCAACCTTCGGGTAGCGCTGGTTATACGCGGCCAGCAAAGCCGGGATGCGCACCGCTGCCGTGCTTTCCAGCGAACCGAGGGCAAAGGTGCCCTGGGGGTCTTCACCCGCCACGGTTAGCCGCGCTTCGTGCACCAGGTCAAGGATGCGGCGTGTGTACTCGAGGAAATTCCAGCCCGCAGGGGACAGGCGCAGGCGACTCTTCTCGCGAATGAACAGCTCCACGCCCAAATCTTCTTCCAGTTGCTTGATGCGCGTGGTCAGGTTCGACGGCACCCGATGGATGTGCTGCGCGGCGGCACTGATACTGCCCTGCTCTGCCACGGCCTTGAAGATCTCCAGTTGCACCAGGTCCACAGCCTTTCTCCAAACGTGAATGTTTCGCTCATTATTATTCAGTTTTCATTAAAGCCATAGCCCACTAGTCTGGCGTCACTGATTAACAACAACGAGAGTGTCACGCCATGAGCGCGATCAGCAGCCTGACCCACGCCGTCTCCCTCGACCCCTTCAGCGGCGAGCAGATTGGCGCCTACCCGTTCGACACCGACGCCGCACTGGAAGCGGCGCTGCAACGTGCCAAGGTTGGCTACCGCCAGTGGCGCCAAGTGTCGCTGGGTCAGCGCAGCGAGTACCTGCTCGCCCTGGCCAGCACCCTCGAAGCCAAAGCTGAAGCCTTTGCCCAGATGATCAGCCGCGAAATCGGCAAGCCAATTGCCCAGGCCCGTGGTGAAGTCAGCAAGTGCGTCGGCCTGTGCCGCTGGTACGCCGAACACGGCCCGGCCATGCTTGCGCCGGAGCCGACCCAGGTTGAAAAAGCCCGTATCGAATACCGCCCGCTTGGCCCGATCCTGGCCGTGATGCCGTGGAACTTCCCGGTCTGGCAAGTATTGCGCGGCGCCGTACCTGCAATCCTGGCGGGTAACACCTATGTGCTCAAGCACGCGCCCAACGTGATGGGTAGCGCCTACCTGCTGGGCGAGCTGTTCAAGGATGCCGGCCTGCCGGAAGGCGTGTTCGAAGTGCTGAACGTGACCCCGGACGGCGTCACCCGCGCCATCAACGACCCGCGTATCGCCGCCGTGACCCTGACCGGCAGCGTGCGTGCCGGCATGGCGATTGGCGCCCAGGCCGGTGCCGCGCTGAAGAAGTGCGTGCTGGAGCTGGGTGGTTCCGACCCGTTCATCGTGCTGGCCGACGCCGACCTGGATGCCGCCGTCAAGGCTGCGGTCATCGGTCGTTATCAGAACACCGGCCAGGTCTGCGCCGCGGCCAAGCGCCTGATCGTGGAAGACAGCATTGTCGAGGAATTCACGCGCAAGTTCGTTGAAGCGACGCGTGAACTGAAAGTCGGCAACCCACTGGAAGACGGCACTTATATCGGCCCGATGGCCCGTTACGACCTGCGTGACGAGCTGGACGGCCAAGTCCAGGCAACCCTTGCCGAAGGCGCCACCCTGCTGCTGGGGGGCAACAAGGTTGAAGGCGTGGCCAACTTCTATGCGCCAACCGTGTTCGCCAACGTCACCCCGGAAATGACCGCATTCAAGCAGGAACTGTTCGGGCCTGTGGCCGCGATCATCACTGCCCGTGATGCCGACCATGCGGTGGAGTTGGCCAACGACAGCGAATTCGGCCTGGCCGCGACCATCTACACCGCCGACTATGCACTGGCCGAGCGCATGACCGCTGCACTGGACACCGGTGGCGTGTTCATCAACGGCTACTGCGCTTCCGACCCCCGCGTGGCGTTTGGCGGCGTGAAGAAGAGCGGGTTCGGGCGTGAACTGTCGCACTTTGGTGTGCGTGAGTTCACCAATGCCCAGACGGTGTGGCTGGACCGTAACTGATTGGCAATTTTGGGGCTGCTTTGCAGCCCTTTCGCGGCACAAGGCCGCTCCTACAGGATTACGCGCCCCCCTGTAGGAGCGGCCTTGTGCCGCGAAAGGCCGCAGAGCGGCCCCTAAAATTTCAATCCCGAACCTGGTCCTTGACCCAGTCCAGCATCCCCCCCGGCACGATCAGTTCATGCCGCGCCCGCGAACAGGCGGTATACAACCCCGCCAACATCCGCGCCCGTTCATTGCGGTTACCCGCCACCTGTGGTGCCACCATCAGCTCCGGCGACACCATCACCCGGGCGAACTCCATGTTCTTCACATCCCGTACCCGCCCCAGAAACAACTTGGGCGCCTTGTCCCAGCGGTAACGGCTCTTGGCTTTGGCAAAATGCTCCGGCGTATAGCCTTTGCGCAGCATGTTGGCCACGGCAACGAATGCCATGTCATCACCCTTGTCCTGTTCCAGTGCCTGCCAGCTGGCATAGCGGAACAGCATCGGGTGACGCGGTCGGGTGCCGTAGCGGTACAGCTCGATGCAGTCCTCTACGAACAGCTCGAAGTCCTTGCGCGCGCTTTTCAGCAGTACGAACGGCACACTTTGGTGCGTAAGGCGCTGGAACCAGCCAAACAGCCCCCATTCATCATCGACGATCAGTGCCGTGGGCTGTTCCGGCACGGTCACCGTATCGAAGAAACTGACCCGCGTGTAGTGCTCGGCGCTACCACTGAAGGCCGCCTGGATCGCCGCCGGGTGTGCCTGGATCAGCGGGTTGAGCACATTGTCCATCGCCGGCCCGGCACGCAGCGAGTGGTCGATGCAGCGTTGGCGTATGAAGCTGCCATGGTGCGGGCTGAGGCCGTTGAGGTTCTGCAACTCGTCGCCCAGCGCAATGATCGACTGCGGGCTGCTATCAAGCACGGCAAGCATCGGTGCCGACAGCTCGTGGGCCTCGTCGACGATCACGTGGGTGTAGCGGCTATCGATCACATAACCGGACAACGACAGCAACTTCACCCGGTGATAGTCACGCACCGGCAACTGGATTTCCCGCGCCGACGGGCGAATCAGCTCTTGCCAATACAGGCGGGCCTTTTCCAGTAGCACCTCCTGATCCAGCGGTGAGGTTCCTGGCCCGGCCCAAGGTAAATGGTGCAGCTGAAGCTGGGTGTCGGCACTGTGGCAGAAGGTGCGCACAGCGCGAATGCACAAGGCAACCACATCACGCGCGGCGAGCGGGCCGATGTCAGGGATGGCCAGCCAGCGAACAACCTGAGCCTCCTGTGGGCGCCATGACAGTTTGGTGCGGTAAGGGTCGCGCAGCCGCCAGCCGTTGCTGGTGAGGTCGCGGTTGAGTAGCTCGTCAGCCAACTGGCCAAAGGTCAGCGCTGTGTAGGCGGCAGCGTCCTTTACCCGCGCCTGCAAGGCGCGCAACTGGCCTTCGGTCAACGCCAGAAGCAACGTGCGCTGTGGCTCCAGCAGGCGGGCAAACTGGTGGATCAGGAAGGTCTTGCCAGTGCCGGCAAAGCCCTGCACTGCCACCGACTCGTCGATACCACTGAGAAACTCGCGCAGCAGGCGGTTCTGCTGGTCGCTCAGCATGAGGTCGCTGGCCAGGGACGGCAGGTACACCGGATGCAGCGGTGTGGCCCGCTGACGGTAGGTGTCGGCGAACTGGAAATTCCACTGACCTTCGGTATCCAGCAGTTCGTCAGCGGTGTACGCCACCTCGTCCGACAAAAGGGCGATACCGTTTTCGCCCAGCATGCCCAGGCCCATGGCAAACGCTTCGCGATCGAAGTGCTGCGCTACCTGGCTTTGAAAGCGCCCGGGTGCGGCGCTTTCGACTTCGTTGGCGATGCGAACGATTTCGGCAAAACGGCGCTCTTGCGCGTCGGCCGAGGCGGTAGCGGGCTGGCGCGGCAGGTTTTGCACGAACAGCACTGCGGCGGCGTCAAGGACATTGGCAGTGGCAAAGAAGTCGGTGTTGGGCTCACTGGCGAGGCGGTCGGCCTGGTCGCTGGGCAAAGGCAGGTAGAACATCGGCACCTCGGGTTGGATCAGGGCGGCACCATAGCAACTTTCGGCGCTGGATGCTGGGTTCAGTGTTGCTTGTACCGGCCTCTTCGCGGGTAAACCCGCTCCCACAGGATCACAATAAGTCCACAGATTGCGAAGTACCTGTGGGAGCGGGTTCACCCGCGAAGAGGCCAGCAGCTATTTCGCTACCTTAGCCCCTGCTCCGCTTCAAGGTCTCGCTCGGAAACTCTTTGAACAATTGCCGGTAACTCTCTGAAAACCTTCCCAAATGCCAGAATGACCAGCGCATCGCGACTTCGGCCACGGTCGCCCTGCCATCGCGTAACAGATCGCGACGCGCGCCGTTCAGCCGACGCAAGCGCAGCCACTGCGCCGGCGGCATGCCGGTAAATGCCTTGAATGCCTGCTGCAACTGGCGCAGCGAAACCCCTGCAACATCCGCCAGTTCCACCAGGTTCAACGTCTCTTCGGGGCAATCTGCTGCCCACTCGCTGACCCGGCGCATAATCGCCCGCTCTTCGTCGCGCCGCCCCAAGGCAACGCCCTGCAGGCGCTGGCTGGCGTTATCGAGGATGAACAGGCAATCCTCCAGCAGCTGCTCCGCCAGGGCCTGCCCCTGCAATGGGCAATCGGCCTGCCCGAGGCGGGTCAGCGTGGCACTCAGCCAGCTGCCAAACAGCGCATTCTGCCCGCTGCCCAGCGGCACCATGAACAACCCTTCGAGGCGTTGCGGGTCCAGCCCATGGCGAGCCAGGAAGGCCTGGTCGAATACCACTGCCACTTCCTGGTAGTTCTCCGGGGTAATCCAGATATTGCGGCTTTGCTCGTTAAGCAGATACAGGCTGTTTTCACTGCGGTCGAAGCAGAACGCCAGGGAACCGCTCGGGGCACGGAAAAACTGCTCAACGCGGGTATTCAAGCGTTCCTCGTACACCTCCACGCCATCCATCCCCAGCCAGCGCAGTTCACCGCTGAAATGCCCCGGCGACATCTGCCGGTACTGCTGCTGCCAGCCAGGGGTAGCGCGCACTTGCTCGGAGACGTCGGTGGTATGGAAGGCCTGGACTTGCAGCGCATTGGGCGTTGTCACGCGAGATCCTAGTTGCACTCTTTTGGTGCATTGCTTGCCGAAGAAAATGGATAGATCGGCCTCGGGGGCTGCGACCAAGATAGTCTCCAGTGCGTCACCTGGGAAGTGCAACACCCTGCAAGCCGTGTTGCGGCTTTTGCGATAAGCGTTGCTCCCACACTAAAACCCAACCAAGAGGTCTGTATGAACGCCCCCTTCGATCAGCTGTACACCTGGCTGAAAGAACACCGCATCACCGAAGTCGAATGCGTGATCAGCGACCTGACCGGCATTGCCCGGGGCAAGATCGCGCCCACCGCCAAGTTTCTCCATGAGCGTGGCATGCGCCTGCCCGAAAGCGTGCTGCTGCAGACGGTCACCGGCGACTACGTCGACGATGACATCTACTACAACCTCCTCGATGCCGCCGACATCGACATGGTCTGCCGCCCCGACCCTTCTGCCGTGTACCAGATCCCGTGGGCGATCGAGCCGACCGCGATCGTGATCCACGACACTTTCGACAAGCAAGGCAACCCTATCGAGCTGTCGCCGCGCAACGTCCTCAAGAAGGTGCTCAAGCTCTACGCCGACAAGGGCTGGCAGCCGATCGTCGCGCCCGAGATGGAGTTCTACCTGACCAAGCGCTGCGAAGACCCGGACTTGCCATTGCAGGTACCGCTGGGGCGTTCTGGCCGCGCCGAAAGTGGCCGCCAGTCGTTCTCGATCGACGCCGCCAACGAATTCGACCCGCTGTTCGAGGACGTCTACGACTGGTGTGAAATCCAGGGCCTGGACCTGGACACGCTGATCCACGAAGACGGCCCGGCGCAGATGGAGATCAACTTCCGCCACGGCGACGCACTGGACCTGGCCGACCAGATCACCGTATTCAAACGCACCATGCGTGAAGCTGCGCTCAAGCACAACGTGGCCGCCACCTTCATGGCCAAGCCGATCACCGACGAACCGGGCAGTGCCATGCACCTGCACCAGAGCGTGGTTGACATCGCCACGGGCAAGCCGATCTTCGCCAACGAAGACGGCAGCATGAGCCAACTGTTCCTGCACCACATCGGCGGGCTGCAAAAGTACATCCCAAAACTGCTGCCGATGTTTGCGCCCAATGTCAACTCGTTCCGCCGCTTCCTGCCAGACACCTCGGCACCGGTGAACGTCGAGTGGGGTGAAGAAAACCGCACTGCCGGGCTGCGCGTGCCCACCTCCAGCCCCGAGGCAATGCGCGTGGAAAACCGCCTGCCGGGCGCCGATGCCAACCCGTACCTGGCTATCGCTGCCAGCCTGTTGTGCGGCTACCTGGGCATGGTCGAGCAGCTTGACCCTAGCGCGCCAGTGCAGGGCCGTGCCTACGAACGGCGCAACCTGCGCCTGCCGATCACCATCGAAGACGCCCTGCAACACATGGAAGACTGCGAGACCGTGCAGCAGTACCTGGGCAAGCAGTTTGTCCAGGGCTATGTGGCCGTCAAACGTGCCGAGCATGAGAACTACAAGCGGGTCATCAGTTCGTGGGAGCGTGAGTTCCTGATGATGAGCGTCTGACGACCCACACGGGGGCGCTTTGCGCCCCAGTACACCGCACTCGAAGAACAAGACCAACGAGGTGTCCCCATGCGTCATCTGCAAGCCCTGATCCCCGCTGCGTTCACCCTGCTGTTCGCCACCACCACCCAGGCTACCCCCTCAGTCAGTGTGTACAACTGGACCGACTACATCGGTGACACCACCCTGGCTGACTTCCAGGCCAGTAGCGGGATCAAGGTGGTCTATGACGTGTTCGACTCCAACGAAACCCTCGAAGGCAAGCTGCTGGCCGGGCGCACCGGCTATGACGTGGTAGTGCCCTCCAACCACTTCCTGGCTCGCCAGGCCCAGGCCGGTGCCTTCCTGCCGCTGGACCGCAGCAAGCTGCCGAACTGGCAACACCTGGACCCAAAACTGCTCAAACAGCTTGAGCAGAACGACCCCGGCAACCAGTATGCAGTGCCCTACCTGTGGGGCACCAACGGCATCGGCTACAACGTCGACAAGGTCAAGGCAGCACTGGGCGTCGACCATATCGACTCGTGGGCGGTGCTGTTCGAGCCCGAAAACCTGAAAAAGCTCAAGCAGTGTGGCGTGGCGTTCATGGACTCGCCCGACGAACTGTTCCCGGCGATGCTCAACTACCTGGGCATGGACCCGCGCAGCGAAAAACCGGCCGACTACGCCAAGGCTGAAGCACGCCTACTCGAACTGCGGCCCTACATCACTTACTTCCATTCATCCAAGTACGTATCCGACCTGGCCAATGGCGATGTCTGCGTGGCCTTCGGCTATTCCGGTGACGTGTTCCAGGCCGCCAACCGCGCCGTGGAGGCGAAGAACGGCGTAAAAGTCGCTTACAGCATTCCCAAGGAAGGCAGCAACCTGTGGTTCGACCTGCTGGCCATCCCCAAGGACGCCAGCAACCCCGACCAGGCCCTGGCCTTCATCAATTACCTGCTCGACCCGAAAGTGATCGCCAAAGTCAGTGCCACGGTCGGCTATGCCAACGCCAACCCGGACGCCCAGGCCTACATGGATGCATCACTGGTGCACAACCCCGAGATCTACCCACCCCAGGACGTGCTGGACAAGCTGTACATCTCCAGCACCCCGAGCCCGAAGATCATGCGCGTCATGACCCGCTCCTGGAGCAAGATCAAGTCCAACCGCTGAGCCGAGAACGCCCATGTCTTTCGATTCCCAACACACTGCTTCGTACTACGCTGCCACGGCACGCAACGCGGCGCCCTACCCCAGCCTGGACGACGAACTGACGGCCGATGTGTGCGTGGTCGGCGGCGGGCTGACCGGCGTCAACACTGCCCTGGAACTGGCTGAACGCGGCTTGTCGGTGGTGCTGCTGGAAGGCCGGCGCATAGGCTGGGGCGCCAGCGGGCGCAACGGCGGCCAGCTGATTCGCGGTATTGGCCATGACGTCAGCGGCTTTACCCGGCATGTCGGTCAGGACGGCGTGCGCTACCTGAAGCAGGCCGGCATCGATTCGGTGGCGCTGGTGGCCAGCCGCATCGCCCAGTACGGTATTGCCTGCGACCTGCGCTGGGGGTTCTGCGAACTGGCTAATACCCCCGACCAGTTCGCCGCCTTCAAAGACGAGCAGGATGACCTGGCAGCGCTTGGCTATCGCCCTGAAACCCGCCTGGTAGGCCCCGGGCAACTGCATGAAATCGTCGCCAGCGACCAGTACGCCGGCGGCCTGGTCGACATGGGCTCGGGCCACCTGCATCCGCTCGACCTGGTCCAGGGCGAAGCCCGTGCCGCCCATAGCCTGGGCGTGCGCATCTTCGAACAAAGCCCCGTGCTGCGTATCGAGCACGGCCCCCGCGTGACCCTGCACACGGCCCGTGGCAAGGTGCGGGCAGGCAGCCTGGTATTGGGCTGCAACGCCCACCTCGATGAACTGGAGCCGCGGCTGAGCGGCAAGGTGCTGCCGGCCGGCAGTTACGTGGTGGCCACCGAACCTTTGCCCAAAGCACTGGCTGCCGCCTTGATCCCGCAGAACATGGCGCTGTGCGACCAGAAGGTCGGCCTGGACTACTACCGCCTCACCGCAGACCGCCGCCTGCTGTTCGGCGGTGCCTGCCACTACTCCGGCCGCGACCCTAAAGACATCGCCGCCTACATGCGCCCCAAGGTGCTGAAGGTGTTCCCGCAACTGGCCAACGTGCGCATCGACTACCAGTGGGGCGGCATGATCGGCATTACCGCCAACCGCTTCCCCCAGGTTGGGCGCCTGAGCCAGCACCCGAACGTCTATTACGCCCAGGGCTATTCGGGGCACGGGCTGAATGTGACGCACTGGACGGCGAAACTGCTGGCCGAAAGCATCGCCCTCGGCCACAGCCAAGGCCTGGACGTGTTCAGCGCGGTACCCCACCTGACCTTCCCTGGCGGCAAGGCGCTGCGCTCGCCGCTGCTGGCAATGGGAATGCTGTGGTACCGGTTGCGCGAAGCGCTGGGTTAATCAGGGTATTGGATGCTACCTGTGCAGTCGCCGCTTCATTATGGGCGCCTACACAGGCCGGGCTGATATAAAGAAAAATCTAAACTAATCGATCCAACATTTTATTTTTTATAGAGCTTTTACCAAAACCAAATAATTAGCCTAAAGAACCACCTGCAACCCTTTGTTTTTTATTATATTTAGCAATTTCAAAGCCGGCCCTGATGGGCGAGTTTCCCCCCTGCTCCCATTTGCGCACTGTTGAAGCACTCGTATGCAGGTGCATCGCGAAGACCGGCTGGCTGAAGTTAAGTGCCTCACGTAACCGGCGTATATCCACCGCTGTGAAATCCAGCACCGGCGCTGGGCACAGCGCATCGTAGTCCCGAAGCGTAACCTTGCTGATTGCCCCAGCTTCATGAAGGGCTACAAGATCCTCTCGTACCGATTCAACCAGTTTGCTGCTCACAGCAGACCTCCATTAATACTCCTGATTGCAGCGCCCGACAGAGCGCCAACGGTGATAGATCCAGAAAAACCTTGCCCGCAAACCGTAATGCCTTCTGTTCTTGCCATGAGTTACCCCTAACCATACCCTTGAAGGGAATAGTTTTCCAAGAGTGCAAACAGGTTCAAAGTCAGCGGATTCCTATAGCTTTGTAGGAATTTGAGCCGCGAGCGCCCAAGCATGGAGCCCAGTCAGTGACTCTTTGCGGGAGACATTTCTGGTTCTTCCCGCCGCAGTTTGAACTCGCCCACTGGCCAACTGTCGCGCACCTGCTAGCGTTGTTCTGGCCGACCTCTCATGGATGCGCTTTCATCATGAAATCACTGCCCCGCATTACCCTGTTGTGCGCCGCACTGCTTGCCGTGGCCGCCTGCTCCAGCCATAGCGTGGACCCCAAGGATTATTCCGGCTTCCTCAAGGACTACAGCCGGTTACAAGAAGCCAAGAGCCCGTCGGGTGACCCGGTGATGCGCTGGATCGACCCCAAGGTCAATATCAACCAGTACAGCCAGGTGTTCATCGAGCCCAGCCAGTTCTACCCCAAGCCGCAGCCGACAGCGGTTATTTCACAGCAGACGCTGCAGGAAATCACCCGCTACTTCAATGAAGCCCTGCGCCGCGAAATTGGCAGCGTGATGCCTTTGGCCAAGGGGCCAGGCCCAGGCGTGATCGTGGTGCGCCCGGCGATCACGGCAGTGTCCACCAGCAATGAAGGCCTCAAGCCCTATGAAGTGATCCCTATCGCGCTTATTTCGGCAGGCGTGAACACCGCCATGGGCGGCCGTGATCAGGAGGTGGACGTCGGTGTAGAGGCGGCGTTCCTGGACGGTGCCAGCCAGAAAGTGCTGGCCCAGGTGGTGCGTAAAGGCACGGGCCAGGAACTGGAGAACGATACCCAGAAGCTGACGTTGAATGACGTCAAACCGGTATTGGATGGTTGGGCAAAAGACATGCGAGCGAGCTTCCTGACAGCGAAGCAGAAATCCCGCTAAGTTTGGGGCCGCAAAGCGGCCCCAACTCAGCTCTATCAGCACTCTACAAACGCGACTGCCAGGCCGCCCCGCGAGGTCTCCTTGTAGTTGGCATGCATGTCCGCCCCGGTATCACGCATGGTGCGGATTACCCGGTCGAGCGAGATGAAGTGCTCACCATCGCCACGCAACGCCATCTGTACGGCGTTGATCGCTTTCACCGCGGCAATCGCATTGCGCTCGATGCACGGCACCTGCACCAGGCCGCCAACCGGGTCGCACGTCAGCCCCAGGTTATGCTCCAGGGCGATTTCGGCTGCGTTCTCCAACTGGGGCGGCGTTGCGCTCAACACCTGAGCAAGGCCGGCAGCGGCCATCGAACACGCCGAACCCACCTCGCCCTGGCAGCCCACTTCTGCACCGGAAATCGAAGCGTTTTTCTTGCACAAGATGCCGACGGCCGCTGCGGCCAGCAGGAAATCCACTACATCCGCATCGCAGGCAAGCGGGTTGAACTTCATGTAATAGTGCAACACCGCCGGGATGATACCGGCCGCGCCGTTGGTGGGTGCGGTGACCATGCGCCCACCGGCGGCATTTTCTTCATTCACCGCCAGGGCGAACAGGTTGACCCATTCCATGGCGCTGAGGGTCGAACCAATCACGTTGGGCTTGCCCAGCTCCTGCAGGCTGCGGTGCAGCCGTGCGGCGCGGCGCTTGACGTGCAGCCCGCCAGGCAGGATACCTTCGTTGCGCAGCCCGTTATCAACGCACTCACGCATGGCCGCCCAGATACGCAGCAGGCCTTCACGTACTTCCGCCTCCGGGCGCCAGGCACGTTCGTTCGCCATCATCAGTTGCGCCACACTCAAGCTGTGGGCTTTGCACAAGGCCAGCAGCTGCGCCGCGCTGTCGAACTCATAAGGCAGCTCAACGGCGTTGCTTTCACCTGCCGGGGCATCAATTTCGGCCTGTTCGACGATAAAGCCGCCGCCGACCGAATAGTAAGTCTGGCGCAGCAGGCTGCCCTGCCCGTCCATCGCTTCCAGGCTCATGGCATTGGGGTGGTAAGGCAGGCTCTCGTCGAGCAGCAACATGTCACGGCCAAACGCGAAAGCCAGCGGATGGCTGCCATCCAGCATCAGGCATTGCTCCTGCAGTACCTGGCCAATGCGCGACTCGATGGTGGCCGGGTCGATGCGGTCCGGCCACTGGCCCATCAGGCCGAGCAGGCAGGCGCGATCGGTGGCGTGGCCAACCCCGGTGGCCGACAGCGAGCCATACAACCGCACTTCGACGCGCGTTACCCGCGCCAGCAGCCCCTGCTCACGCAGCGCCTGGGCAAAGGTCGCCGCTGCCCGCATGGGGCCGACGGTGTGGGAACTGGACGGCCCGATGCCGATTTTGAAAAGGTCGAAAACACTGATAGCCATGCTAATGCCTGACCGTACCCTGATATGAATCCACAGCACGGTTATCTGAAGAAATTGAGCGATATTGCGATTTTGCGCGATACTGACGCGCTAGCTCACGGATGACCAACGAATCTTTCTAAGCAAGCCTATAGCAGGACTAAACAATGCGACGGCAACTCAATGGCCAGATGTTCGTCTGGCTGCATGTATTCGCCTGTGCAGCCCGGCACCTGTCCTTTACCCGCTGTGCCGAAGAGCTGCATATCACCCCAGGTGCGGTCAGCCAGCAGATGCGCCACCTGGAAGAACGCTTGGGTTACCGGCTGTTTCTGCGCCGGGCGCGCGGCGTGGAGCTGAGCGCCGAAGGGCAACGCCTGGCCCAGACGGTGGCCGAGGCTTATGGCAGCATTGAGGCAGAACTGCTGCGCCTGGACGCCGGTGAAATACGCGGCACCTTGCGCGTGCGTTCGATCCCGTCGTTCCTGGCCAAATGGCTCACCCCGCGCCTGCCGCGCTTTCAGCAGCGTTACCCGGACATCGAGCTGCGCCTGGTGGCCGAAGACAGCGCTCAGGCATTGACCCCGGGCGACTTCGACCTGGCTATCGACCTGAACGATGGCAGCTACCCTGGCATGCTTTCGACGCCGCTGCTGGACGAACAGATCTTCCCGGTGTGCTCGCCCACCTTGCTGCGCGGGCGACCGCCACTGCATGGGCCAGCGGACCTGGTGCACTACCCGCTGCTGCATGACATCACCGCCTGGCGTGGCAGTTCCGAGTATGCGGAGTGGGAGTTCTATCTGGAGGGGATTGGCGCCGCCGGCCTGAATGTGCGGCGTGGGCATACCTTTAACCGCAACCACCTGACCATCGAGGCAGCAATTGCCGGTATCGGTGTAGCGATCGCCCGACGCACGCTACTCAATGACGAACTGGAACGCGGCGCGTTGATCGTGCCGTTTGGCGTGCCGATCGCCAACCACAAACGCTACGTGGTGCATTACCCACCCGGCGGATTGAACCAGCCGGGCGCGCGGGCAGTGCATGACTGGCTGGTGGAAGAAGCACGGGGGTTCAGGGAGTTGCATCCGCTGAACAAGGAATAGCCACCCTGCACGCGCTCCTACAGGGATCTCTTGGGCTTGGGATGACTAGTAAGCCTGCTTGCCGGTAAAGGCATTGAGGGTACGCACCAGAATCACGAAGTCGAGCCACAGCGACCAGTTGTTGATGTACTCGATGTCCGAGTCCACCCGCTGGATCATCTGTTCGATGTCCTTGGTCTCGCCCCTGAAACCGCGCACTTGTGCCAGGCCGGTCATGCCCGGCTTGATGTTGTGGCGGGCAAAGTAATCGACAATGTCCTGTGAATATAACGTGTCATGTTGCAACGCATGTGGCGCGGCCCAACCAGCGACATTTCCCCGGTCAGCACGTTAAACAACTGCGGCAGTTCATCCAGGCTGGTGCGGCGGATAAAAGCGCCAATCCTGGTCAGCCGCGGATCATTCTTCTGTGCCTGTTTGACCTCGCCGTTTTCCGGCTGGTGAACGTGCATGCTTCTGAACTTCCAGATACGGAACGACTCGCCCGTCCAGCCCGTGCGTTCCTGGCGGAAAAACACCGGCCCGGGGCTGGTGAGTTTGATGGCCAGTGCAACGCCCAGCAATACAGGCGATGCACACAGCAGTATCAATGCCGCCAGTACCCGGTCCTCGATATTCTTCAGGAACAGGCTCATCCCCGTCAGCGGTGTTTCAGACAAGGTCAGCACTGGAATGCCGGCAATTTCCCTTACGCTGTGGTTGATCAGGCGCAGTGAGAAAATATCCGGCACCCAGTTCACAGCGATGCATTTGTCCAGCAGCTTGAAGTACACATCGTTGATAACCTCGGAGCCCCCCAGCGGTGTCACCAGGTACACAGTGCGAATGCCATGCTGGGCAACCAGTTCATCCAGGTCTGCAATGTGCCCGAGCACAGGCAGGCGCTGTTTGCCCTCGGCACTTTCGTGCCCCTGCTCGCCAGCCTTGTCAGTCAGCACACACCCCAGCACCCGTTCGCCAAACCAAGGGTTGTTGCTGATTTTCTGATAAAGAAAATTGGCCAGATCGCCATTACCGATAATCAGGGCATTGTCCAGACGCGCATGCGCGGTAAAGCGCTTTTGCAGTTCACGAACAGCAAAGTGCAAGAACAACTGGGCAATATAACCAATAATAAACAACTGCACGACCAACAACCGTGAGTAGGTTTCACTCTGCTTGGTCAAAAAGGCCATGACCACAAGAAAACAAAATGTTGCCGACCACGCCTTGAACAGGCGGAATGCCTTGATCGAAAGGCCGACGTTCGTGCGGTAAATTGCATAGTGGTCGTAAATAACGGCCAATGCGCCCACCAGCAACAACAGCATGATTACATAATCGGAGGTAATGTAACCAAACTGGTCATAGATGAGGTACCAGGCAATACCGGTTACTGCAATACCATCGAGCCCCGCCTGAATGGCGTTACTTACGCTGCTTCTTCTTTGGAGTAAGGAACGACTGCTTCTGGGTTCGAAAACCATTTCAGACCTCATCTATTTGAGCGTAGCAAATGCCGTCCATCAAACATCAAGCCGTGAAAGCAGCGTATTCAACGCCAGTGAAGCAGGATCATGCAGCCCCCAAGCCACTGCTCTCACTGTAGCAGCCACCCACCATCGGCGCGGGTTTTGGCCGATTCATAGGGTGCCCCTGGCCGAATTGGCTGGTTTGCGGCACAGCAGGGTGCGCAGCAAGAACAATGGATTGCCCACCACATAACGCATGAACAAGCGTTTCGGCTCGCGTAACAGCCGGTAGGCCCACTCGCCCCCCCAGGTGCCGCAGCCACTGTGGCGCCCGGCTGACCTTGCCGCCAAGAAAATCCAGGATCGCCCCGCCGCACACGATAAGGCACGGCCCGCCGACGGCGGCCAACCTGGCCGCAACCGCTTCCTGCTTGGGCATGCCCATACCCAGCAGGATAAGTTCCGGTTGCTGTTCTCTGGCCAGTTGCAGGTAGGTGTCGATACTGGCAAAGCCATCGTGAACAGAAACCGGCACCACGCCAAACAAGGCTTCGCTGCGTTGCACAGCCTGGTTCAGGTACGGTTGCTGCGTGCCCCAGAACGCTACCCGTCGCCCGCGGTATACCTCCATGAGGCTGGGAATGAAGTCGGTGCCATTCATGTTGAGCCCAGGTTCCAGCCCCAGCCGGCGATAAAGAATCGCCATGCCAGAGCCGTCACGCAACAGCACGTCGGCCGCCGACAATGCCTGGCAATAGGCGCCGTCGCGCACTATCAGGTTCATTGCGTGGGCATTGACGAAACCCAGCACAGTTGCAGATTCCGGGGCGGCCAGCCTGTCGAGCAAGTGCTGCGCCGCGGTGCTGTCAGGCACCACCTCAAGTGTGTCGATAATGCGCTTCCAGCGCTTCTGCCATCGCCACTGAGCCATCAGTCATCATCCCGTTTGGAGCGCACCCATTCGACCTGGCGCTTGATCAGGAACCCCAGGTACAGGGGGATTTTCCTTGCGGCGTAAAAAGGCGCATACAGCAGCACGGAAAACGGGATCAACTCCCGACAGAAGCGAGCCCACGCCAGCACAACGGCAAGGCCGAGCATGGCCAGCGCAGCAAGTGCGATTAACGCAGGCGTTGCATGGCCTGAAAACAGGTACGCCAGCCAGGTCACCAGATTAAGCCCAAGCAACGCCAGCACCAGCAACGCCAGGGGTGGCACCAGCAGGTCCAGGGTCATGGCCAGCAGGCTGCCGTTACGCTGGCTGATGGCGGCCAGCGCACGCTTGGGCGCATCGGCCAGCATCAAGCCCAGATGACCATGCTCCCAGCGGGTGCGCTGGCTGTTCATGCCTTGCTGGCTGGCAGGAAACTGGCTGGTGACCAACGCCTCCGGGCAGAACACCGGCGGCTTGCCCTGCTGGCACAGGTCCAGGCCCAGCTTTACATCTTCCACCAAGTGCCCATTGGCCAGGTTGATCAAGGCCAGGTCGTGCCAACCGAACGCCATGCCTGCCCCCATCAGCTGGCACGGTAGCCCCAGCCGCGCCCAGCCACGCGGACGCACCAGGTTCTTGACCCGCCAGGCAAACTCGGCCACCTGCACCTTCAGCCCGCTACCGGCGGGTGCGCGCATCAGGTACAGCGCCTGCACCGGGCGTTGGGCCTGGTGATAGCGGCGCGCCAGGCAGTCGATTGCCCCCTCGCCTACCTGGCAGTCGGCATCCACCACAATCACTACCTCGGGGGGCTGCTCGGCCAGGTGGCGTACGCCGAAGTCCAGCGCATAGCCCTTACCACGCCGCAAGGTATCAAAGCGCTCCACTACCTCGGCGCCAGCCTCGCGGGCCAGCCGCGCCGTGTCATCAGTGCAGTTGTCGGCCACCACCAGCAAGCGGTCCCCTGCCAGTAACTGCGGGGTAACGCTTGCCAGCGTTGCACGAATGATCGCAGCCTCATCGTGAGCCGGTACCAACACAGCCACCCGCGGACGCTCGGTGATGCCCAAAGGCCGTGAGCGCGGCGGCAGGCAAGCCAGCAGCATCTGCAGGAAAAACACGCACACAGGCACAAGGGCGATAACCGCCAGCAGGCCCAGTAACCAACTCAATACACTCATCATGCGGATGCCTTGAAGTAGCCGGCCAGCTTGGCCGCCTCGGTGTCGATGTCATGCCGTTGCAGCACGCGCTGGTAAGCCGCCTCGCCCATGCGCTGCAGCACTTGGGCAGGTTGCGCAAGGCACTCGGCCATGGCCTGGGCCAGTTCATCCACGGCGCCAGCGGGGAACAGCCAGCCGTTCTCGCCCGGGCGCACCAGCTCGGGGATACCTGCCACATAGGTGGTCAGCACCGGCCGGCGCAAGGCCATGGCCTCCATGATCACCACCGGCAGGCCCTCGGCGAAGCTGGGCAGTACCAATGCGCGAGCGGCAAGGATTTCTTCGCGCACCTGTGCGCTGCTTATCCAGCCAGTGATGCGCACGTGTTGTTGCAAGCCGTGCCGGGTAATCAGGGCTTCGATCTGCTCACGCATCTCACCGTCACCTGCCAACACCAGTTCGAAGGCGATTGACTGTGCCGCAAGCTGGCGCGCCGCCTCAAGCAGTAGCAACTGGCCTTTCTGTTCGCAGAGCCGACCGACGCACACCAGCCTTGGCACCGCCGGCACATTGACCGGTGCCACCTCGTGGAAACCCCGCTCAAGGCCGCAATGCACCACTTTCACCTTGGCCCAGTGCTCGTGCGCCACCCAGCGGAAAAGCTGGCTGCGCCCGTAAGAACTTACCGCTGCAACAAAAGCGGCACGCCGCACCTTTTCGCCCATGTGCAAGAACTGTGGCTTGTCGAATTCTTCCGGCCCATGCACGGTAAAGCTGTAGGCCGGGCCGCCCAACAGGTTGGCCAGCATCACCACCTCGGTAGAGTTGGTGCCAAAATGCGCATGCACGTGGTTCGCCTCACCCGCTTGCAGCCATTGCAACACCTGGCAGGCCTCCGCCAGGTAGACCAAGTGGTAGGGCCATGCGCGGTCGGCACGCAGGCCAAGGCGCATGGCCACCCTCAAGGCTTTGAAAAAGCGTCGCGGTTGCGCCCGCAGCACCTGCAACGTCGGCGTCAGCAACCCCTTGACGCCGCCTTGCAACACATAACGGGTCTTGGCCCGTTCGCTGGTGTCCTCGGCGTCCTGCAACTCGGCGTCCCACCCCCGCAGGGCAATGCGCTGTACCGCTATGCCTTGGCGCTCCAGCGCCAGTATCTCGCGGCGGATGAAACTGTGGCTGACCTTCGGGTACTGATTGATGAAGTAAGCAATGCGCATACGAATCCAGATCCAAACCCGCTTGATGACCTACCTCCCCTGGCAACCTTCACTTCAGGCTGTCGACTACGGGCGGTCTGTCCACTGCCGATGCACTCACAGCAAATGCATCCCCCTGTTTTCCTTGTAGTCCAAGGTTGTGACCGCTGCTTGGCAATGCGGCCTGCAAACGCGCGAAAACATCGTCGAGCAGTGCCTGGCGGCGGCGATACATCGCCCGTTTCTTCGCTGGGATGTCGCTTTCTGCCCGCTGCGCCGGGGCCAGCGGAAGGTTGAAGAAGTCCGCTTGACTCGATGCACTGGCGCCGTGTTCCTGCCAGATGACGTCATAGTTGGCCGCAAGGTCCTGGCCCTTGTCGCTGCCAAAATACGGATGCCGATGGTGTCGGCAGGCATCGCTGACCGCATAAAGATGCGCGACGCCCAGCGTCCGGGCCAGGCATTTCAGCGCTTCGAGCACCAGGCTGCGCGGGCGCAGGCCCTCGAAGTCCTTGGTCAGATCGCGGTAGATGGCCAGCGAGGTTTCGCTGTCGATGCCTTTGTGGATGCCTTGTACGGCCCCGATGAACAGGTACAGCTCACCCTGGCTGCGGCACAGGGTGAATGCCAGTGACGCCACGCGCAGGTCACCCTGGAACAGGTTCAGTACCAACTCGCCTTCTCGTTTGAACCAGATCGGCCGGTCCAGCACCAGGCGGCAGCCTGGCGAATGGCTGGACAAATCGCACAGTGTCAGGCTTTCGTCCCGCCCCAGCAGCAGTAAAGCCGGAAACTGACCGGCCAGCACTTCAAAGTGCGAAGCAACCACCGCCAGGCGCTGCGGGGCGTCCCAGCATTTACTGAGATAAGGCCATTGCACGACACCGATGCAATCCACGCCCAGCCGCTGTAAACCTTGTTCGCCAAGCGCCGCTTCCATGCGCTGCATGAAGCCTTTCAGCTCGGGCCATTGCCTGACAATTTGCAGCGTCAACTTGTACTTGTTGTTCAAAGCCCGCAACGAGTAGCCCGGTTGCAAGGTAAACACGCTTTTCACGAGGGTGCCGAGCATCATGGTTATCTCTCACTTGTACTCGATCAAAGCTGATTTGCCGGCCGCAAAGCGGTGGCGCAAGAACTTCAGCTGGCCGAGCATTTCCGGGAATTTGCCCAATACCAGAAACACCGCTTGCAGCCAATTCTCGCGCGTGGGCTTGCCACCGCGGCGGGCCAGGCGCACGGCCTGCAGCGGGTAAATCAACAGCAACAGCAGGGCCCAGCCGCCTAACAGCAGGCAGGCCAGCACGATCACCAAGGGTATGCCCAGGCCCCATAGCCAGGCCCGACGCGACTCGCGCAGCCAGTGCTGCTCAGGCGGCCGGCCATGCAGGTAAGCCCCTTCGGCGTAGGCGTGGCCAGCACGCAGGCTGCGCCGCCACCATTGGCTGAAACGCGTCATGGCCGCATCGTGCAGGGTCATCTCGGCGGCCAGGCGCCAGACCTTCCAGCCCTTGGCCCGCAAGCGTACGCACAGTTCAGGTTCCTCACCGGCAATCAGCTCGGCGCGAAAGCCCCCGACAGCGGCAAACGCGTCAGCACGCATCAGCGCATCGCCCCCGCACGCCTTGGCCTCACCAATGGGGGTGTCCCATTCCAGGTCGCACAACAGGTTGTACACCGAGCGTTCCGGGAAGCGCTCACGCCGGCGGCCACACACCACCGCCACCTCGGGGTGCTGGTCGAGAAACACCTGCGCCGTGGCCAGCCAGTGGGCGTCGACCTCGCAATCGCCATCGACAAACTGCACCAGTTGCAGCGCAGGCAGTAGCCGCTGCAAGGCGTTGAAGCCTTCGTTGCGCGCACGCGCGGCGGTGAACGGGATGGCCATGTCCAGCGCCAACACCTCCACCCCCAGGCTGCGGGCCAGTTGCAGCGAGCCGTCGGTGGAGCCCGAGTCGACATACATGACCTTGCCCGCGCCGTGTACCAGCGAACGCAGGCAGCGCTCCAGGCGCGGGCCCTCATTGCGGCCAATGACCACCACACCAATTGCTGCCGCCATGGGCCTCACTCGACGGGCGCCGTGGCGGCTGGCTGCCGGGCCTTGATAGTGGCCGGCACCCCTACCGCCAGGGAATTGTCTGGCACATCCACCAGCACCACGGCATTGGCGCCGATGATCACGTTGTTGCCAATGCGGATACTGCCCAGCACCTTGGCACCGGTGCCGATATCGACGTTGTTGCCAAACACCGGGGCAATTGGCTCGTCGACGTTCTTCAAGCCCACCACCACACCGTTGCGGATGCGACAGTCATCGCCAAACCGGGCATAGCCACTGACGACGATGCCGCCGAAATGGTCGATGACAAAGTTGCGGCCGATCACCACTTCGCACGGCAGTTCGATACCGGTAATGATCTGCACGAACTTGAACAGCACCTTGTAGATCAGCGAGCACAGCTTGCGCAGCAATGCCGGGCGCACGGTGTAGCGCCAGCGGCCGAAGCGATACACCAGCAATACCCAGAAACCCTGGGCGCCCCAGTCTCCGCCATGGGCCCGCAGGTCGGCACGAATATTCTCGAACATGGCTCTGATTACCTTGTCGGTTGGCTGGCGTACCGGGTCTTGAACAACAGTGACCAGGTCGCCCGGCAATGACGCCCACAGGCCTGAATTGCGCCCCATCCGCGTCGTTTCAACAGCGCCTTGAGTGCCAGCACCAGGTCACCCAGGGTGACCAGCAGCATGTGCAGGGCAAGCCCCGCCACCCCGTGATGCTTGCGGAAATACAACAGCTCGCTTTCGATCTGGTAAGACGAGATCTGCCGGCTGGCCGCTTCCAGTTCCGCCACCGACTTGGAGCTTTCGCCACCGATGTGCACCACCGTGGTATGCGGGTAGAACACCACTTTCCAGCCGGCCTCCTTCACCCTTTTGCAGTGGTCCACCTCTTCGTAATAAAGGAAGTAGCGCGGGTCAAACAGGCCCACCTGGTCGAGCACTTCACGGCGCACCAGGTAGAAGCAACCCGGCAACCAGTCACACTCGCGCACCGAGGCATGGTCCCAGGTCATTTCATCGACCATCTTCAACCCCGGGAAGAACCGCCCCAACCCGGTACGCCCGACAAAGACGTTGAGCGGTGTAGGGAAGTAGCGGCAACTGGGTTGCAGGTCGCCGTCGCGACCCTCCAGGCGCACCCCCAGCACGCCGCACTCCGGGTGGGCGTCCATGTAGTCGAGGGTTTTCTGCAGGGAATCGGCGGCAACAAAGGCATCGGTATTGAGCAGCAAGGCGTACTTGCCCTTCAGGTGCGCCAGCAACTGGTTGTTGGCCCGACCAAAACCGACGTTTTGCTTGTTGCTCAACAGCAGTGCCTCAGGGCACACCTGGGCCATGCGCTGCACCGAGTCATCGCGCGACGCATTGTCCACCACCAGGTAACTGGCCAGGCGCTCGCTGTCGGCCTGGCGCAATGCATCGAACATTGGCTGCAGCAGTCCGGCGGTGTTGAAGTTGACCACCATGACATCCACAGGTTTGCTAGCCATTTTTGCTGTCCCCGAAGAAGTATTGGCGCCTTTGCGCCATCAGCTGCGGTTCCACTTCCGGATCGTAAGCGCCATTGCGCTGCTTGATGAGGTCGATCCATGGGTAGGATTCGCAACGTGCCTCGACCCGTTGGATCAACTGCTCGGTGGTACAGATGAACACGGCCGGGTTGCCACCATAGACAGTGCCTGGCGGCACGTCCTTGGTCACCACCGCCCCTGCGGCCACGATGGATTCAGGCCCGATGGTCACGCGGGGCATCACGATCGCACCATGGCCGATGAAGCAGTTGTCCTTGATATCGATAAAACCGACCGAATCGAGGTGCTTGCCGAAGCGGTGCTCGATCAGCAGTACCACCCCGTCATGGCCGATCAGCGTGCAGTCGGACAAGCCCACGCTATTGCCGATGCGTACCAGCGAAGGGTCGAGAAACTTGCAGCCCGTATTGACGAAAAAGTTGCTGCCGACCGAGTGAAAGTTGCCCCAGCGGGCGAGGTAGGCGCCCCATTCAAGCCCCGAGGGCTTGCAGAACCGCCTGTAGAACGTGCCCCCTCGCCCGGTTGCATGGGCATAGTGCGCCACTGCCTTGCGTATCCATCCCTTCATACTCCCTGGCCTCGCGATCTGAACAATCTGAAGTGTCCTGAGGCGTTTCGGTCTCGTTCTTCTTGGTGCTGACCGCAGCGCACTCAACCCATGTACAACATGCATCACGCCACGGCGCCGCTGGCCGTTTTCATCTTGGTATCGAGGTGGTCGGCCAGCCGCACGGCAAACTGCAACAGCGGCATGGTCGGGTTGGAGGCGCCGCCCTTGGCAAAGATGCTGCTACCGGCGACATACAGGTTTTCGGTACCGAACACTTTGCAATTGGCATCGACAACCCCGAACTGCGGCGAGGCGGCCATCCGCGTGGTGCCCATGTGGTGGGCATGTGGCGCCATCTTCAGCGGTATCGAAGTGTCGTAGACGAAATCGTTGAGCTTGACGAAACCCAGGTCCATGTCGGCAAATTGCTTGGCCAACTCGCTGCCGATGCACTTGATGGTGTGGCGGTCTTCAGCGTTTAGCGCCCAATTGACATTGACCTTGGCCATGCCCAGTGCGTCCTTTTCATCCAGCAGCGAAATACGGCTGTGCAGGTTGGGGAACTGCTCGATCATGGTGCTGATCACGCCGTCACCGGGGCAACTGAACTTGGCCACGAACGCCACCTTGCTGGCAACGCCCCAGTCACAGGCCAGGTTTTCGAGGAAGTGCTTGACCTCGGCAGTGCGCCCATAGGTTTGTACATCGGCCAGCAAAGCGGCTGTGACATTGCCTTTACCTGCCTTGTACTCGTCGACGAAGGCATCGGTGGTGTAGTACTGGCGCGGCTCTGGGTCCTGCCCGGACTTGAGGATGAACGTACCCAGGTCGATGTTCAGGTGCTCCATGAAGCAACCGCCGGTCAGGCCGTCCTTGCTCACCACGCCTGCTGCCCGCAACGACTCGCTGTTCAGCAGTTGTCGGGCGTTCTCGATTGCGCCTGTGGCCAGGATGAACTGCCGGGCCACCAGGCGCTGGCGATTGCGCTCATAGTCGGACAGGATCACGGCGGCCAGGTGCCCGGAAGCCTTGTCGAACTCCAGGTCCACGCAGTTGCAGTTGATGAACACGTCCAGGCCTTTGGTTTGCTCCAGTGCGGTGGCGTATTTCTGGGCAAAACGCGTAGGCGGGCTGAGCAGGAAGCGGTCCGGCTCGAAGTCGCCGCCATTGAGGCCAGTGTTCATCGCATGAAAGTCCGACCCGGGCGGCAGGTCGACGATGTCCATGGCCGCCGGCAGGTAGCCTTCGATCTCCGAGTAAGGGATCGGCCAGCCCGGCAAGTCACCCGGGGGGGCGATGGTGAAATCGGAGGGGGTAAATGGCCGGCAGCGGCCTGCCCAGTGGTTCGATGTGCCGCCCAGATAACGCAGGCGGGTTTCCTCTGCATACAACTCAAGGCCGGTGGAGGCACAGGCATACAGCCCTTGCGAGTGCGGTGAATACTCACGCCCCCCGCCTTCGGCAAGCAACACGCTCCAGCCGGCGGCAGCCAGCCGCAGGCCAAGGGTGATCCCGGCCGGCCCTGCACCAATGATGCAGAAGTCATAATGGTCTCGCAGCGCTTTTTGCTGCTGATAGTCCTTGATCATGCGTGCTCGTTCCGAAAGTAGCGTGACGGCAATACCCAGCCGTTGATCACCACGTACCCGGTTTTTTCGGCAGGTTTGCTCGCAACAGCTGTTGAAGCGCCGAACACCGCGCTACCTACGCCTAGCAAGACACAACTCTGGAGAAAGCCTCTACGCCCCAACTGCCCAGAACAAAAAGTGAGCTTCCCCATGATTCCGTGCCCTGTCCCCATGAATGTTTCATTCAACCCGGCATGTCACAGCCAGTTGAAAAAGCTTGTCAGCAATGCCCCGCACAGCGCCCCGATCGGCAACATCGGCAACACCACCAGCTCACGCTTGAGGCTGAAGATATCCAGCTTGCAATTCACGTACACGATCAGCACAAGTGTCGGTACGGTATGCAGGGCAACCCCCCAGATCGCCCAGTCCACACCGCCCATCGCCAGCAACAGCGGCAGCAGCCCCCACAGCGAGACCAGGCGGATGATATTGTCCATGGCCTGGTACTTGGTCAGGCCCAGGGCAATCCACACCTGATGTGCCAATGTATAGCGCAATGTGAGGAACGACAGCGAAAGAATTGCCAGCATCGGGCCAGCTTCACTGTAACGTTCGTCGTACATCCAGCCAATCAGCAGCGGGCTGGCGGTCAAAAAACCGCCACAGATGAACAGCACCAACAGGTCAACCAGCAAACGGAAGCGATGATAAAGCGCCTTCAGGCGTTCTTTGTCGTCGGCCCGGGCTGCTTCGCTGAAGGCAGGCAGCGCCACGGCCCCGACTATTTTCATCAACGCCATCTGCACCGCGCCAAGGATCAGCACGGCGATCGAATACACACCCAGCTGCGCCGCCGACATGCTGGCGCCAAACAGGATACGGTCGCCGTACATGGCCAGTACGCCCACCATCGACGACAACAGGATCCAGCGGCCAAACACAATCGAGCCCGGTCAACGCCGTGCGGTCCCAGCGCAGGTGGTTATTCGGCCCCTCAAGGGCGGTATGGCCCAGCACGGTCCAGGCCACGGCCGAAACCAGGCCGGCGATAACCAGCGCCCAGATAGAATGCGTCAACAAACCCAGTACCAGCATCACCACCAGGCCGGCCAATTGCGACGCCAGGTCCACCAGCACCACGCGCTTTTGTTGGAAAGTTCGCACAGCCACATCTATCTTGGTGGACTGGAAACCCCAGATCACTGCCGACAGCCCGGTCACGGCCAGCACCATCGGCAATACCGGCGCGGCATAGGTAGAGTCAGCCGGCCACAGTTCAGCCAGCTGGGCCAGCCAGGCGCCAAGAGCCAGCAGCAAGGTCAGGGCAAACAACAGGAAGCCGCGGATGATCTGCACGGTCCATGCGGTATTGAGGAAGTCCGGGTCGTCACCCCGATGGCTCTGGATGATGTTCTGCCGCAGCCCTACGTCTGACAGCAAATGCAGCAGTACCGAAACAGTGGTGGCGATGACCATCACCCCGAACATTTCCGGCAGCAGCAAGCGGGCCATGATCAGGTTGCCGCCAAGGCGCATGACCTGTGACGCCACCTGCGATACCAGGTTCCATGACCCGGCCCTCATGGCCCGCTGACGCAGGCTTGCGGCGGCTGACACATCAATCGACGGCATGACTTCAATCTCTGACTGATTGGCTAAAAGTCACTATAGTTTCAATTAGCCACGATGCTAGCCGTTGCCCACCGAGGGAAAGGTGTACATAGCCAATGCCTGAACATTTTCGTGCGTTGATCGTCATCCTGTTTTTGGCAAGCGTGGTGTTTCTGCTGGCACGGCGGCCTGCCACCGACCTGATCCCGCTGGGCGATTTCAAGCGCCGGCGCAACTTGTGGTTCCTGCTCACTGTGCTGGCCTTCGTCTCGCACAGCTTCTGGCTGTACCTGGGCGCGGGCGCTGTCATCCTGTTCGTTGCCGCGCGCCGCGAGCATAACCCCATGGCGCTGTTCTACATGTTGCTGTTCCTGATCCCGCCGGCGTCGGTACAAGTGCCCGGGTTTGGCGTGGTCAACTACCTGGTCGACCTCAACCACATACGCCTGCTGACCCTGTGCGTGCTGTTGCCTGCGGCGCTGGAGTTGCGCCGGCAAGGCGACACCCTGCGCTTTGGCCGCACCTGGGCCGACAAATTGCTGGCGGCCGGCCTGGTGCTGATGAGCGTGCTGTACCTGCGCGAAACCACCCTCACCGACACCCTGCGCCAGGCGCTGTACCTGTACGTCGACGTATTCCTGCCGTATTACGTCGCCAGCCGTGGCCTGCGCCAGGTCAGCGACTTCAAGGACACGTTGCTGGCCTTCGTGCTCGCCTCCTTCGTACTGGCCTTGATCGCCGTGGCCGAGTATGTGCGCCACTGGCTGCTGTACAGCGCATTGGTGGACGCCATGGGGGTGCCGTGGAGCATGTCTGGCTATTTGAGCCGTGGTGGCGCACTGCGTGCCAGTGCCACCACCGGGCAGGCCATCGCCTTGGGCTATGTGATGAGCGTGGCCATTGGCCTGTTCCTGTTCGTTCAGGGGTATGTTCGCCGGCCCCTGCAGCGGGCAATGGGCGCCCTGCTACTGGCCGCCGGGCTGTTTGCGCCCTTGTCCCGTGGCCCGTGGATCGGCGTGGTGGTCATCGTGGTCGTGTTCATCGCCCTGGGCAAAGGGGCGGTCAAGCGCCTGACACTGCTGGCGGCTGCCGGCATGCTCGCCCTGCCCTTGCTGACCATTGTGCCCGGCGGCGAAAAGGTGCTCGACCTGCTGCCATTCATTGGCAACCTGGAAAAAGAAAACATCACCTACCGTGAGCGGCTGATGGACAATTCGTGGATCGTCATTCAGCAAAACCCCCTGTTCGGCTCGTTCGACTTCCGAAACACCCCGGAAATGCAGTCAATGATCCAGGGCGAAGGCATCATCGACATCGTCAACACCTACATCAACCTCGCGCTGCGGGTCGGGCTGGTCGGGCTTGGCCTGTTCGTGGCGTTTTTCGCCGTGGTGCTGCTGGGCATCCGCAAGGCCATGCGCAGCTTTGCCGACAAGGACGACGAGCGACGACAGCTCGGGCGGGTGTTGCTGGCAACGCTGATCGGCATTCTGGTGATCATCTTTACCGTCAGCAGCATCACCTTCATCCCGGTGGTGTACTGGTCAATCGCAGGCCTTGGCGTGGCCTACATCCAGATGGTCCGCCGGCTTGACGACAGCCAGGCCACCGAGCTGGCCGACGCAGGCCTTCAACCCAGGTAATGTCAATGAATGTGCTTTCCCTGCGTCACCTTGTGCAGGCTTCGGCCATGGCTGGCCTGGCTTTGCTGCCGTTGGCCAGCTGGGCTTCGCCGTGGCAAGTCAGTGTCGATGAGCAGAATGGCCTGCCAACGGTGACATACGGCGGCGGGCCGGTGATGAAAGCCAAGTTCGATTTTTGGGCCGCCAACTGGAGCTGGACCGGTTTTTACACCGACTTCAAGGTCAATGGCCCCTACCAGTACACGCTACTGGGCAAGAACAAAGAGCTGGACTTCGACTTGAAAGCGGATATCCGCAAGGAACAGGCACAGACCCTGGGCTGGGCATTTGACCTTACCGCCCACAGCCGCCAGGCCGGGGTGATGGGCGGCGGCATGGTGTTCCAGTTCGACCCGGCACAGATTGCGGGCGACATGGGCGCCCCGCAGCTGTTGCCCGACAACCGCGGCTGGTCGTGGGGCAAGGCCGACCAGGGCCGGCGCATCGAGATGCGCTTCGACCCGCCACTGGCCAAGGTTTACTTCGAGCGCGGCAACCCGTCCGAGCTGCGTGCGTTCCTCTACAAAGACCCGATCAATGCCGGCCGCCAGCAGCTAAAGGCGGTGCTTAACGTTACCGGCGACATCGAACTCGGCCCCACGCCGACCGAGCGCTTCGGCCTGGCCGACCCTGCCAGCTGGCCCGATGACCAACTGGACTGGCGCACCTCGCCGGTAGACATGTCGTTCCTCAACGCTGCAGAAAAGCCCGCCGGCAAGCGCGGCTTCGTCAAAGCGGTCGGCGATCAGTTGATGTTTGAAGACAACACCCCAGTGCGCTTCTGGGGTACCAACCTGTCTGCCTATTCGCTGTTCAAGAGCCCCGACGAAGAAATACGCCAACAGGCCAAACGCCTGTCGGCACTGGGCTTCAACCTGGTGCGCCTGCACCACCACGATTCGCCGTGGGTAAGCCCGAACGTATTTGGCGACGGCACCCTGGTGCGCGATACCCAACAGCTGAGTGCCGAGTCGCTGCGCAAGCTCGACCTGTGGATCAAGGCACTCAAGGACGAAGGCATCTACATCTGGCTGGACATGCACGTGCAACGTGCGTTTACCGCCAACGACAACATTGAAGACTTCAATGAGTTGCCCGAGAAGGAGGGGCGCGCAGACCTGAAGGGTTACGCCTACGTAAACGACAGTATCCAGAAAGCGATGAAACGCTTTGCCGAGCAATACCTGACCCACGTGAACGAATACACAGGCCTGGCCTACAAGGACGACCCGGCCATCGCCGCCGTGCTGATCACCAACGAAAACGACCTCACCCAGCACTACGGTAACGCCCTGATGCCAGACAAGGATGTACCGCGCCATAGCGAGCGCTACATGGCGGCAGCCAAGGCCTTCGCCAGGCAACATGATCTGCCCGCCGACCTTACCTGGCGTGCCTGGGAGCACGGCCCCTCGAAGCTGTTCCTCAACGACCTGGAGCAGCGTTTCAACGCCGACATGATCGCCCACCTGCGTGGCCTGGGCGTGAAAGTGCCGATTGCCACCACCAGTACCTGGGGCGGCAATGGCCTCAGCGCACTGCCGGCGCTGACCGCAGGCGACGTAGTCGATGCCCACAGCTACGGCGCCATTGGCCAACTGGAGAAAAACCCGTTGACCAGCGACGGCATGATCGACTGGATTGCCGCCGCCCAAGTGGTCGGCAAACCGCTGACCGTCACCGAGTGGAACGCCGAACCGTTCCCGCTGCCCGACCGCCACTCGTTGCCGCTGTATGTAGCCGGCACCGCCAGCCACCAGGGCTGGGACGCCATGATGCAGTACGCCTACAGCCAGCAAGGGTTCAACCCGGGCTGGCGCACGGCAGACAACTGGCACGCGTACAACGACCCGGCGATGATCGCCACCCTGCCCGCGGCCGCTCTGCTCTATCGCCGTGCGGACGTCAAGCCGGCAACTACCCGCTACGTGTTCGCGCCAACACCCGCCACCCTCTACAACCAGGAAATCACCCCGCGCAATTCGGTACTGCTGCGCACAGCCATGGAAAAGGGCCAACTGCAGATCGCCCTGCCGCCAACACCGGAACTGCCTTGGCTGAAACCCGCTGCCATTGCTTCTGGCGCGCAAGTGCTGCAGGACCCGGGGCAATCGCTGCTGGCCGCCGATGCCACAGAGTCGGTTACCGACACCGGCGAGCTCAAACGCAACTGGCAACAAGGCATCTACACCATCGACACGCCACTGACCCAAGCCGCCACCGGTTGGCTGGGCGGCCGCTCGATCAGCCTGGGTGCTGTTCAGGTACAGGCAAAAACGCCTTACGCCAGCGTCGCGGTGCAGAGCCTGGACGGCAAACCTTTGGGCCAATCGCGTGAGCTGCTGCTGTCATTGGGCACGCGTGCCGTGCCCAAGGCCGATGACAAGACGCCGTTCAACGTCGAACCGCTTGAAGGCAGCTTGACCATCAAGGCACCCGCCGGGCTGAAACTGTTTGCCCGCGATGCGCAGGCACAATTAAAGGCATTGCCGGTGGCCTACAAGGATGGGCAGTACAGCATTACGTTCGACGGCAGCTACATGTCCAACTGGCTGTTCTTGAAATAGGGTATAGGGCGATCTACGCTCAGGTCACCTGTAGCTGATCATCCCACCTGCACGTTTCAGGGACGGTTCACTGCGTCTGTAAACAGCAGATTCCAGGAGGTGCGGATGAAGTATCTGGTAGTGGGTGGTGCGGGCTACATTGGCTCGCACATGGTCAAGCATCTGCTCGGTGCCGGCCATGAGGTTGTGGTGGCGGACCTGGTTTCGCCTGGCCCCGGCATCCAGTGGGCCAAGCTCGACATTGCCGACGAAGCAGCCCTGGATGTGCTGTTCGGCGTCTGTCACTTTGATGCGGTGTTCCACTTTGCTTCGTTCATCCAGGTGGGCGAGTCTGTCAGCGCGCCCGGCAAGTACTACCAGAACAACGTCGCCGCCACCCTCGCCCTGCTGCAAGCCATGGTCAATGCAGGTATCAAGCATCTGGTGTTTTCTTCCAGTGCCGCCGTTTATGGCAACCCACAGTACGTGCCGATCGATGAAGCGCACGTCAAAGGGCCGATCAACCCTTACGGGCTGAGCAAATGGATGGTCGAGCAGATTCTCGAAGACTTCGAGCGGGCCTATGGCTTGAAATCTGTATGCCTGCGCTACTTCAATGCTGCCGGTGCCGACCCCGATGGCCAGCTGGGTGAACGCCATGAACCGGAAACCCACCTGATCCCGCTGATCCTGCAGGCTGCATCAGGGCGCCGCGAAGCGGTGACAGTGTTTGGCCGGGATTACGACACGCCGGATGGCACCTGTATCCGCGACTACGTGCATGTGGCCGATCTGGCGACGGCGCATGCGTTGGCGGTGGATTACTTACTGGCAGGTGGCGAGCGCGCTGCATTCAACTTGGGCAACGGCCTGGGCTTTTCGGTGCAGCAAGTGATCGACACGGCCCGGGCGGTGACCGGGCGGCAGATCAATGCCCTTGACGCGCCACGCCGCGCGGGCGACCCGCCCCGGCTGGTGGCCGATGCGAGCAAGGCGCTGCAAGTGCTGGGCTGGCGGCCAGAATTTGCTTCACTGGAACAAATTGTGCGGCATGCCTGGCAGTGGGAGTTGCAGTATCCCTGGGCCCGGTGAGTGGGTCTCAATTCCTGTAGGAGCAGCCTTGTGCTGCGAAGAGGCCAGTGCAGACATCCACAAATGTGTTGTCTGTACTGGCCTCTTCGCAGCACAAGGCTGCTCCTACAAGTGCATGGTTTCGGGGCCTTAGTAATACGTGCGTGGCTGCTCGTCGGCCTTGTTCAGCACTGTCCCGATCAGGTTCACCGTGGCCAGGTGATGCAGGCAGTCCTCGATTTCCTTCTTGTTGTTCATCCCGTTGGCCACCACCAGCAGCACACAATCGAACTTGGGTATCACGGTAATCGCATCGTCAGAGCTTAGCAGCGGCGGCAAATCGAAAATGCAGATGCGCGACTCGTAGCGGTTGCGCAAATCACTGATCAGGTTGTTCACCTTGGGCGACGACAGCATCTCGGTCGACATCGGCACCGGCACCCGCGTCGGTAGCACCACGAAACGTGGCAGGGTCGGGTTGACCAGGCATTGCTGCAACTCGGCCTTGTCCGTCAGAAACTCGTTCAGCGCCTGCTCCATGGGCAGGCCCAGACAGCTGCCAACCTTGGGCCGGCGCAGGTCGAAATCCACCAGCAAGGCGGTTTTGGTGGTGTAGTGGGCGATACTCATGGCCAGGTTGATCGCCAGCACAGTCTTGCCCGCCTCAGGCGTTGGCGAGGTGATAGCCAGGGTGCGCCAACCATTCTCCTCCATCGCCCTGAGCACTTGGGTGCGCAGCAGGTCGATCGGCCCGTTCATGTTGGAGTTCTTGTTGTACGCCACGATGCGGTGGCGCTCCAGATGGTCCGCGCGCAGCGGCACCACTTTGGTGTTCACATAATCGAACTGCCCAGGCACTTCTGCCAGCGCCGTGCCAGGGGCGGGTGATAATGCCTGAGGGGTGCCCGGGGTAACCTGGTGAATATTATTGCCAACAGCCGGCTTGGTCCTGTCCATCACTGCTTTCCCTATGCAAACCGAGATATGACCTTGAACAACAGCACATCCAGTGGCATGTAGAAGACGTGCACCAGCACTACCATGATAGCTGCCAACGCCAGTGCCGCCAGGATCAGCCAGTTACGCCAGCGCTTGCGCCTGGCCACATCGGCCCTGGTATCGATGTAAGGCAGTGCCACCAGCACCCGTTTACCCAGCAGGTTTTCCAGGGCGCCAACGCCGCGTACGCGCTGGTTGAGCATTTCCAGCAACATCACCAGGGCGCCGCCGCCTGCCGGTGCCAGCACCAGCCCCAACGCTGCGATCTTCTTGCGATTAGGCTTTATCGGTTTTTCAGGCATCAGCGGTGGTTCCAGCAGTACAAAGCGTTCCGCCTTGTTCTCCTGCTCCAGGCTTTCGGTAATTTTCGCGCCCATTTCCTTGGCACGGATTTCTTCGTACTTCTTGCGCGCGTTATCGTGGTCACGCATCAAGGTCACCAAGCCACGCTCGACTTGTGGTGCCTCGAGGATCTCGGCTTCGTAGCCTTCCATCTTCTTGGTCAATTCGCGCTTCTGATCGGCCAGCGAACTGATACGTTCCTGGGCCGCGCTCATCTTGGCGCGAACGCGCGCTACATCGAGGCTCACCGTGGACGCCGTAGTCGTGCCGCCACCACTGGCTTCAAGCGCCTGGATCTTGCGCTTGACCGCTACCACATCCGGGTGGGCCTCCTTGTAGCGGGTCAGCAACCGGGCGTACTCGGCCTTCAGGCTTGGCAGGTCCTGAGGCTGGTCGGCACTGGCTGGCTTGCTGCCTTCGGTAGTTTTGGTGGCCAGGCCGGCATTGGCCGCAGACAACTCCAGCTCCAGGTAGCGCAGTTCTTCCTGAGCGGCCTTGTAGTCGCGGTCGACCTCGCGGAACTCCAGCTCCGACCGCGAGAGCATGTTCATGCGCAACGTCTGGTGCTCGGGCAAGGCATTGGCGTGGGCCTGCTTGAAGTCGGCCAGCTGGTTTTCCAGGCTGGCCAGCTCGGCACCCAGCTTGTTGGCCTCCTGGGTAAGAAACTCAGTGGTTTCGTTGGCCCGTTCGGTACGTTGCTTGAGGTTTTCGTTGAGGAACAGGGTGACCAGTTCGTCGGCCACTTCCTTGGCTACTTCCGCCTGCTTGTGCTCGAAGGACACATTGAAGGCAACCGTTGCCTCGCCGCGTCCACGCACAAACGTGGTGAGGGTTTCGACGACGATGGCATTGCGCATCTGGTCGATCTTGTCGGACTCGCTCAAGCGCTTGTCGGCAAACAGGTTGTACTTGTCGATGATGCGCAGCAGGTTCTCGCGCGTCATCACACGCTGGCGAATCACCTCGATGCGCTCATCGGCAAAGCTGGTGGTGTTGGTCGACACCAGCTCGGGCGAAATCTGCTGTGATTCCACCAGGATGGTCCCGGTCGACTGGTAGATCGGCGGCACCATCAACGCGACAGCCACAGTCGCGGCAAGAATGACTACGGCACTCACCCCTAACACCAGGGCCCTGTCCTTGATAATGGCGATGTAATCTCTGATGGAGAGTTCGTAGTCAGACTTCATGGGGCCACCTGCCTGAAGTTCAGATGTCGGGGTACCTGTACGTCAACGTCAAACCAACGATCGTAGCGGTTGCATCGGGCGCTTGGTCCTGTTGCCGTTCCTTGTACATAAGCGATAGGCGCAGGTCCCAGTACGGCGAAAACTGGCGGCTGGCCCAGACGCTGTAAGTTTGCAATGTGTTAGGGCTTTGCCCTTTACTGTCCTGCCAGGCAGCGTCGGCGCCCACCCGGGCCAGCTCGGTCACCGCATAACTCCAGACGCCACGCACCTGGTCCAGCTCGGCGAAGCCGCCTTCGGCGCTGGCCACCGTACTGCGCTCGGCGGTCAAGCTGGCATCGGCACGCGTGCCGGTGTACAGCAAAGCAACCCCACCCTCCCCGCGCCGGCCGCCATCGTCGCCAGACACTTGGTTGACGCCAATGTGGGCATCGGCGCTAAGGCCTTCGGCAAGCTGGTACTTGATGCCGACTGCCGGGGTGTAGCTGTTGGAGGCGGTCGCGGTAAGGTCTTGCTCGGGCTCATAGCGTCGGGCACCGAAGCGGGTATATACATCGGCCCGCTCGCTCCAGGCGTAGGTCCAGGTAAATACGTTTGCCAGTTCGTCGTAGCCCGTCAGCGTGCTGATGTCATAACGGGCACGGTTGTACGTGGTTTCGTTGCTCAGGGTGCTGCGCTCGGTAACCGCCTGGCTCCAGTTGCCGGTCAGGGTGTAGAGCTTTTGCGTACCGTCGGTAGTGATTACACCGGTATCCAGCACCGTCCCCGACAGCGTCGAGCTTTCGTTGTAGCGCGCCACCAGGCCGAAACGCCCACGCTCGGTGGTGCGCTGCCAGCCCAGGCTGATATCGGGGTCTTCACGGTTATCGACCACATCCGTGTCGGACGAGCGCAACACATGCATGCCCAGCCCCAACCTCAATTCGTCTTGGTCGAAGGTACCGATCAGGGTGTAATCCGGCGCGATGATCGTGCGCGTTATGCCCTTTTCCCCCGACGTCAGCAACAACGGGTTGCTGTCATACTCGACGGATGTCGGTACCACCACCGTAGACTGCCAATTTGCCGCCAGGACCGTGTCCGTAAACGGCAAAACCAAGATTGCCGTTGCAATGCTAGTTGTTCTAAGAAGAGGCATTAAGTGTTCTTATTAAAGGCAAGATCAAGGAACGACCAGCGTGTCGCCAGCCTGAAGTTGGATGTTGGTGGACATGTCCCGCCCAGACACCAGGTCCTTATATCGCACGGGCAGGATCTTTTGGGAAGCGCCAGTGCCGCGGACCACCTTGATATCGCTTTCGTCAGCAAACTTGTCCAGGCCGCCCGACATGCTCAGCGCCTGAAGCACTGCGGTAGGGCCCGCCATTTGCACGGGGCCCGGCTTGATCACTTTGCCTTGCACATAGACCAGGTTGCCGGCAATGCTCTTGACGACAACGCTGACATTCGGGTCGGGGAGGAATTTTTCGAGTTTGGCAGCCACTTGCTTTTCAACTGCCGTTACATCCAGCCCGGCAACATTGATGCGCCCGGCCAAGGGGAAGGTAATGCTGCCATCGGGTAGTACGGTGGCTTCTTGACGCAGGCTGTCTTCCTGCCACACCGAAACCATCACCACATCGCCAGGGCTGAGCAGGTAAGCCGCACCACTCTGATCGGCGTTGCCGGCGCTGGACCACACGGTCAGCACGCAGAATGCGGCAATCAATGAACGCATCATGAGGGTCCCTCCGGCCAAATGGCCCGAAAAAGAGCACTGAATGAGAACAGCACACCAACTCTCGCTCTGCTTCGCGGCCTGAACCCGCCGCGATGGCCTCAATCTTCCTGGAGGCCCCAACCTTGACGCTTACATATGGGCTGCATTGCTCTGCAACCAAGGCCTTTCGAGGGCTACTGGGAATATAGCAACGGTTGGGAAATTCACAAGCCAGGCCCGGGGCTTGCGACAACCTGTGCCCGCTTTAAAAAAGGCGCCGGTCAGCCTCAGATCTTTCTTCTGTTTGCCACCAGCACAAAGCCGACAACCGCAAAGGCCAACAACCACCCGGCGGTTGAAACAGGAATGATACTGTTTTGATTTACATACGAATCTGCCGCACGCGCAGCACCACTCAGCAACACCAGCAAGAACATCGATTTGATAATCAGAGTCGTGCGCATACGCCCCTCCAAAAAAACAGGAAAATCAATTAGTTATTTGCACGTTGTGGCGGGAGTTGTTTCGCTGTTGACTTGAGCTTATGGGCACAATGACACTACGTCAATGATCCGACACCATAATAAAATTCAATGGGCGATGGGCGCATTCGTCAAAATGTCGACATGCAAATTATGCAAAGGGGCGCTGCTGTGAGCGAGGCTGCGTTTCACCGATGAGAAAACGTGAGGGGCGTGCCCTGCCCCTGTCGTTTTATTCGTCTGCGTGGTGAACCACGACCAGCAATTGCGCGGGCTGGGCACCTACCGAGCGTAGTCGATGAGGTGTCTGGGCGTTGAAGTGCAAGGCATCGCCCTGCTCCAGCAGCACCCGTTCGTTCATGAAATCCACCTCCACCTGGCCTGCGTGCACGAACAGGAACTCTTCGCCCTGGTGTTCCTTGAATGTGGGGTCGCTGAACTCGGACGGTGGCTGGATCAGGAACGGCAGCAGGCTGCGCTGCCCGACCTGGGTGGTGAGGGCTGCGTAGCCTGGCCCATGCCCATCGCCTACCAAGGCCTGGCGTTCGCCATGGCGTACCAGGCTGTAGCGGCTCTGGCCGGCCTGCTCTTCGGCGAACAACTCTTCCACATTCACGTTCAACGCCCGTGCGAGCTTTAGCGCGGCAGCGATCGAGGGTGTATTCAGGCCGCGTTCGACCTTGGACAGGTAGCTTTTGGTCATGCCGGTTTTCTCGGCCAGCATTTCCAGGGTCATTCCCAGTTTCTTACGCAGCAGTTTTAATCGGATAGACATGTGACGCGGGTTTCCCAGGCTGAGGCAGCCTGGCAATGATACGTAAACTGCCCAGGAAATGCTGGAGCTGCTTTGCAGCCCATCGCCGGCAAGCCAGGCTCCCACAAATACAGCATCACTTTCGAGGCATGCGCCGTACCTGTGGGAGCTGGCTTGCCGGCGATGGGCCGCACAGCGGCCCTGCCTTCATGGCATCACAGGCGGTACATACTGCAGCGTCGTCCCCAGCGCCCACAGCAGCACCAGCACCAACGGCACATGCACCAGCAACTGCACGAACGAGAAGCCGATCAGGTCGCGCGCCTTGAGCCCCAGCACACCCAGCAGCGGCAGCATGTAGAACGGGTTGATCAGGTTCGGCAAGGCCTCGGCAGCGTTGTAGATCTGCACTGCCCACCCCAGGTGATACTGCAGGTCGTTGGCCACCAGCATCACGTAGGGTGCCTCGATGATCCACTTGCCACCGCCCGAAGGGATGAAGAAGCCCAGTACCGCCGAATACACCCCCATCAGCACGGCATAGGTGTCATGGGTGGCAATCTGGGTGAAGAACAGCGAAATATGGTGGGCCAGCGTCTGTTCATCGACGCCTTTCACCTGGGTGAGAATGGCAGCGATGGACCCGTACAGCGGGAACTGGATCAGCACACCCGTGGTGGTCGGTACGGCGCGTGCTACCGCGTCAAGGAAGCTACGCGGCCGCCAGTGCAGCAAGGCACCCAGCATGATGAACAACAGGTTGTAGGTGTTCAGCCCGGAAATCGCCGTAATCGCCGGCTTGGTGGCGAACTCCTGGTAGAGCCAGCCAGCGGCCAGGGCTACCAGCAGCAGGATCAGGATCGGGCTGTGCTCCAGCCACTCCCCCGGGCGCGTGCGCTGCGGTGCAGGCGGCGCTGTGAAGCTGGGGTCGACACCACAGTCTTCGGCACTGCGCGCGCTGTTCGGGCCTGGGGCGGTGGCGTAGGCGATAAACAGCGATACCACCACCAGCGCTGCCAGCATCACGCCGGACTGCCAGAGGAAGATGGTTTCAGTGAACGGGATCACCCCGGTAATCGACAGGATCGAAGGTGGCAGGCTGGCCGGGTTGGCTTGCAGTTGCGCCGCCGACGATGACAAACCCAGCGCCCACACCGCGCCCAGGCCCAGGTAGGCGGCTGCGCCGGCGGCGCGGTAGTCCATCTTAAGGTCGGTGCGCCGCGCCAGGGCACGCACCAGCAGGCCACCGAACACCAGCGACAAGCCCCAGTTGAGCAAGGAGGCCAGCATCGAGATCAGCGCTACCCAGCACACAGCCGAGCGACCATTGCCGGGGATCCGCGCCAGGCGATCAATCAGCCGCGCGGCGGGCGGCGAGCTGGCCACCACATAGCCGCCAATGACCACGAAGGCCATCTGCATGGTGAACGGGATGAGGCTCCAGAAGCCATCGCCAAAGGCCTTGGCGGTGTCGGTCGGTTTAGCCCCCATGGCCAGCGCACCGATGCACACCAGCAGTACCGCCAGGGCGGCGAACACCCAGGAGTCGGGGAACCAGCGTTCGGCCCAGTTGGAACAGCGCAAGGCAAAGCGCGCGGAACGGCTGTCTTGAATTTCAGCGGCCACAGTTCAATTCCTTTTATTGGTTTTATCGGATAACTCAGCAAAAACACAAAACCCCTGTAGGAGCAGCCTGGTGCTGCGAAGAGGCCAGTACAGACAAACATTATGTGAATGCTTGCACTGGCCCTTCGCAGCACAAGGCTGCTCCTACAGGGGAAAGTGTGAAGCCCTCTGAATCAGAAGGTCATTTCCTTCACATCATCCGGCACGATCAGCTTGCCGGCGGTTTTTGCGATGACCTCTTCAACGCTCACCCCTGGTGCGGTTTCGCGCAGGATGAACGCGCCGTCTTCGATTTCCAGGTAGGCCAGGTCGGTCAGCACCTTGCGGATGCAGCCGGCACCGGTCAGCGGCAGGCTGCATTGCGGCAGCAACTTGGACTCGCCGTCCTTGGACGCGTGGGTCATGGTGACGATGATGTTCTCGGCACCCGCCACCAGGTCCATGGCACCGCCCATGCCCTTGACCAGCTTGCCGGGGATCATCCACGAGGCGATATTGCCTTGCACATCCACCTCGAAGGCGCCCAGCACCGTCAGGTCGACGTGGCCACCACGGATCATGGCGAACGATTGTGCCGAATCGAAGATCGAGGCACCGCGGCGGGCGGTGACGGTTTGCTTGCCGGCGTTGATCATGTCGGCATCGAGGGTGCTTTCGGTCGGGAATTCGCCCATGCCGAGCAGGCCGTTTTCCGATTGCAGCATCACATCCATATCGGCGGGTACGTAGTTGGCCACCAGGGTTGGAATGCCGATGCCCAGGTTGACGTAGTAGCCGTCCTTCAGTTCACGTGCGACGCGTTGCGCCATCTGTTCGCGGGTCAGTGCCATGGTCAGGGTCTCTTTGTTGTTCTGGTGGATAGCGCTCAGGCCTTGACGGTGCGCTTTTCGATACGTTTTTCGAAGGTGCCGACAATGACACGGTCCACGTAGATGCCTGGGGTGTGAATTTCGCTGGGCAACAGCACACCGGGTTCTACGATTTCTTCCACTTCGACCACGGTGATCTTGCCGGCGGTGGCCGCCAGCGGGTTGAAGTTTTGCGCCGTGTTGCGGTACACCACGTTGCCGTAGTGGTCGGCCTTCCAGCCCTTGACGATGGCGAAGTCACCGGTAATGGATTCTTCGAGGATGTACTTGCGGCCCTTGAACTCGCGCACTTCCTTGCCCTCGGCAACCGGGGTGCCGTAACCGGTGGCAGTGAAGAACGCCGGGATTCCGGCACCGCCGGCACGCATCTTCTCGGCCAGGGTGCCCTGTGGGGTCAGTTCCACGTCCAGCTCACCGCTGAGCAGCTGGCGTTCGAACTCGGCGTTTTCGCCTACGTAGGAGGCAATCATCTTGCGAATCTGCCGGTCTTCCAGCAGCACACCCAGGCCAAAGCCGTCGACGCCGCAGTTGTTCGACACTACGGTCAGGCCCTTGACGCCGCGGCGCTTGATTTCGCTGATGAGGTTTTCCGGGATGCCGCACAGGCCGAATCCACCGGCCAGCACTGTCATGTTGTCGGTCAGGCCTTCGAGGGCCTGTTCATAGGTTGCAACGCGCTTGTCCAGTCCGGCCATGCTGATCCGCCTTTTGTAGTTGTAGAACCGACGAGGCTGTCGGTGAGCGTGTGCAGACATCTTCACCGCACGCGACTGATTTGTTAATTTTGTTTTCGTCATCGATTGATAATTTTTACAAAACAAACAATAGGCCTGTCATGAACGTCAAGCAACTGCGTGCCTTTGTCGCCGTGGCCAAGTACCAGAGCTTTGCCCAGGCCGGTGAACACCTGCATATCTCGCAACCCGCCCTGAGCCTGACCATCAAAGCCCTGGAAGAAAACCTTGGCGGCGCCCTGCTCAGCCGCACCACGCGCAGCGTCAGCCTGACCGCCGAGGGCGAAGTGTTGCTGCCGCTGGCACGGCGCCTGCTGGCAGACTGGGACGACACTGAAGAGATGCTGCGCCAACGCTTTACCCTGCAACTGGGCCGTGTGTCCGTGGCGGCCATGCCTGCCTTTGCCGGCAACTTGCTGCCCCATTCGCTCAAGGTGTTTCGCCAGCGCTACCCCAAGGTCAACGTCACGGTGCATGACGTGATCAACGAACAGGTGCTGGAACTGGTACGCCATCGCCGCGTCGAACTGGGCATCGGCTTTGAGCCAGACAACATCGATGGGCTGGACTTCCACCCGTTGTACCTGGACCGCTTCGTTGCGGTGGTGCCCGCTGACTCGCCCTTGGCGCTGCTGCCCCAGGTCAGCTGGGCACAGCTGATGGCCGAAGACTTCGTGGCCCTGCAGCGCCCTTCGGCAGTGCGCCTGCTGATGGAGCAGAATGTAGCCGCCCACCACGGCAAACTGGCCGTGGCTTTCGAAAGCCACCAGCTGGCGACCATCGGCCGCATGGTCGCCAGTGGCCTGGGGGTCAGCGCCGTACCGGCACTGTGCATCAACCAGATGCAAGAACTTGGCGCCCGCTGCATCACCTTGGTGGAGCCAACGGTCGAACGGCGCATCGGCGTGATTGCCCTCAGCGAACACAAGCTTTCCACTGCAGCGCAAGCGCTGCTTGAGGTTTTGCTTTCCAATACCCGCATCCCGGAGGTGACATGCGTTACGTGAAACTGGCAGGTTCGAGCGTTCCGGCCATCGGCCAGGGCACTTGGTACATGGGCGAAGACCCTGGCCGCAAGGCCGCCGAGGTGGCTGCCTTGCAACAGGGCATCGAGCTGGGCCTGACCCTGATCGACACCGCCGAGATGTATGCCGAAGGCGGCGCAGAAGAGGTGGTTGGCCAGGCCATTGGCGGGCGCCGCGACCAGGTGTTTCTGGTTAGCAAGGTGTACCCGCACAATGCCAGCCGACGCAGCATGGCGGCCGCCTGCGAGCGCAGCCTCACCCGCCTGGGTACCGATTGCATCGACCTGTACCTGCTGCACTGGCGTGGCCAACACCCGCTGGCGGAAACCGTCGAGGCCTTCGAGCGTTTGCGCGAACAAGGCAAGATAAAGCGCTGGGGCGTGTCCAACTTCGACGTCGACGACCTGCGCGAACTGCACAACCCTGAATGCGCCACCAACCAGGTGTTGTACAACCCGGCCCAGCGTGGCATCGAGTTCGACCTGTTGCCGTGGTGCGAAAAGCGCGCGCTTCCGACCATGGCCTACTGCCCGCTGGCCCAGGCCGGGCGCTTGTTGCAGCACCCGGTGCTGGCAGAAATCGCCGAGCGCCATGGCGCCACGCCAGCGCAGGTCAGCCTGGCCTGGGTAACCCGCAGCAATGGGGTGATCGCCATCCCCAAGGCCGTGGCGCCCGAGCATGTGCGGCTGAATGCAGCCGCAGGTGCACTGACCTTGAACAGCGAAGACCTGCGGGCGATCGACCGGGCGTTCCCGGCGCCGACGCGCAAGCAGCGGTTGGAGATGGTGTAACTAGCAACACACCCCGTGTAGGAGCGGCCTTGTGTCGCGATGGGGCGCGAAGCGGCCCCGACGATATCTGCTGCGAAGCCGAAAATCTGGGGCCGCTTCGCGCCCCATCGCGACACAAGGTGAACTGGCCTAATGATTTTGGACACCTTCTTCGGGCGCTATGATGACGCCCAATTGGAGGCAAAATCAGTGCGAAAATCTTATTCGAAAGAACACAAAATCCAAGCAGCTGAAATGGTGCTGGACGGTGGCCAGTCAGTTCCTGAGGTATGTGAAATCCTCGGGATTGGCCGCACAGCTCTTCGCCGGTGGGTTGACCAGGTACGGCAGGAGAGAGAGGGGAAAGTCCCGGCTGGTGCAAAGGCTATCACCCCGGAGCAACGACGAATCGAGGAGCTGGAAAGCCTGGTTCGTCAAAAGGATCGGGATATCGAAATCCTAAAAAAGGCCAGTGCTCTCCTGCTTCGGGACTCCAAAGATCGTTCTCGCTGATCAACGAGCTGAGTGAGCATTACGGTGTTGTCGACTGCTGTCGCGTGCTTGGGGTCAAGCGCAGCAGTTTCTATGCATGGCGCAAACGCCAAGGGCGTGAAAACCCTGACAGAGATGCTCTGCGCCTGCTGGTAGTCGACCATTTCAAGGCGTCGCGAAATGCTTCTGGATCACGAACGCTCGTGCAGGAGTTGCGTCGTCAAGGCCATGAAGTCGGGCGTTACAAAGTGCGCGCGCTTATGCGTGAGGCTGGCTTGAAATGCCGGCAGCGCAGGCCGCACCGGTATCGCTCGTCAGGTACAGAAGCACTGATTGCGGAAAACCAACTGAAGCGAAATTTCAAAGTTTCGACTATCAACGAGGTTTGGTGTGGCGATGTGACTTACATCCAGGTTGGCAGGCGCTGGCTGTACTTGGCCGCGGTAATCGACTTGTACGCACGCCGAGCTGTGGGCTGGGCGTTTTCAATGACTGCCGATGCCAGGTTGGCCTGTGACGCGCTGCGCATGGCGTCTGAGTCTAGGGGCAAGCCTGCTGGCGTGATGTTTCATTCAGATCAAGGTTGTCAGTACACCAGCCATAAATTCAGGGCTGTGCTTGAAGAATGCCGCTTGAAACAAAGCATGAGCCACCGCGGCCAATGCTGGGACAACGCCGCCATGGAGCGATTCTTCGGGGCGTTGAAATCAGAATGGATGCCGGCAGGAGGCTATGAATCCGAAGCTGAGGCTAAGGCCGACATCATGGCTTATCTGGTGCGCTACAACCTCAAACGCCTCCATAGCTACAACGGCTACGAGACCCCGGTAGCCATGGAGGAAAAACTGAGGGCAGCGGCATAAACCTTAACCGGTGTCCAAAATTACTTGACCAGATCAAGGCCGCTCCTACAGGAATCGCGCAGCGTGTAGGGTTTGCATTGGGGCTTAATGGAAGTCCCGGCTGCGCACATCCAGCCCTTGCAGCAACGGGCTCACATCCTCCAGCCGCCGGGCAATCAGGTGCCGCACGCCATTCTCCTGCTCCAGCCGCCCGCTGACCTTGAGCAACTGCGACCCCACCAGCGCCCGTCGCTGCCGTTCGGCAATGTCCCGCCATACCACCACGTTGACCATCCCGTGCTCATCTTCCAGGGTGACAAAGGTCACTCCGCTGGCGGTCTGGGGCCGTTGGCGGCCTACTACCAACCCGGCCACGGCAATGTTGTCACCATGCTCCACGCCCTGCAATTCGCTGGAACTGCGACACCCCAGCGCCCTCAGGCGTGAGCGCAGCAAAGCCAACGGATGCGGCCCCAGCGTGGTGCCCAGGGCCTGGTAATCGGCCATCAGGTTTTCCGCGATGGTTGGCACAGGCAAGTCCACTGGCGTTTCAGGCACCGCTTGCACCTCAGCGAAAAGAGGCAGCTGCGGCTGCACCGCCGCCACGTGCCAGCGTGCCTGATGGCGATCGCTGGCCAAGGCACGCAACGCCCCGCTATCGGCCAGGCGGGCACGGCCCCGTGAGTCGAGCCCGGCACGCAGGCACAGGTCTTCGACATCGCGCCATGGCCGTTGCGCCCTCGCCTGCTCCAGGCGCCTGGCATCGGCCTCGGCCAAACCGCGCACCAGGCGCAAGCCCATGCGAATAGCCAATATGCCTTGCGCATCTGGTTCGAGGGTGCAGTCCCAGTCACTGTGGCACACGTCGACCGGCCGCACCTCTATACCCTGGCGCCGGGCCTCTTGCAGCAACTGGTCAGGGCTATAGAAACCCATGGGCCAGCTGTTGACCAGCGCGCAGGTAAAGATCGCCGGTTCATGGCACTTCAGCCAGCTGCTGGCATAACACAGCAAGGCAAAGCTGGCCGCATGCGACTCCGGGAAGCCATAGCTGCCAAACCCCTTGATCTGCTCGAAGATGCGCTCGGCAAACGCCAGGTCGTAACCATTGCGCAGCATGCCTTGCACCAGCCGCTCGCGGTGCGGCTCCAGGCCACCATGGCGCTTCCAGGCCGCCATGCTGCGGCGCAGCTGGTCGGCCTCGCCCGGCGTGTAATCGGCGGCAACCATGGCCAGTTCCATCACCTGTTCCTGGAACAGCGGTACGCCCAGGGTGCGCTCGAAGACTTCCTTGAGCTGCGGCGATGGGTAGGTTACCGGTTCCTGCTTCAGGCGCCGGCGCAGGTACGGGTGCACCATGTCGCCCTGGATCGGCCCGGGGCGGACAATCGCCACTTCGATGACCAGGTCGTAGAACGTTTTGGGCCGTAGCCGGGGCAACATGGCCATCTGCGCACGCGACTCGATCTGGAACACCCCCATGGTCTCGGCGCGGCTGATCATCGCGTAGGTGGCCGGGTCTTCGTCGGGGATGGTGGCCAGGGTCAGTTGCTGGCCACGATGGCGCTGCAGCAGGTCGAAACAGCGGCGCAAGGCACTGAGCATGCCCAGCGCCAGCACATCGACCTTGAGCAGGCCGACCATGTCCAGGTCGTCCTTGTCCCACTGGATCACCGTGCGCTCCGCCATCGCGGCATTCTCCACCGGCACCAGTTGGTCGAGTGGTTGCTGGGAGATGACAAAGCCGCCCGGGTGCTGCGACAGGTGCCGGGGGAAGCCGATCAGCTCGCCAGCCAGCACCAGCACCCGCCGCAGTGAAGGGCTGCTGGCCTCGAAACCGGCTTCGGCCAAGCGCTGGTCATCGGGAATGCGGTCGCTCCAGCGACCACAGCATTTGGCCAGGGCATCCACCTGGTCCGCCGGTAAACCCAATACCCGCGCCACATCGCGCACCGCGCCCGCGGCATGGTAGGTGTTGACCACCGCCGTCAGCGCCGCACGGTGTCGGCCATAGCGGCGAAACACGTACTGGATCACTTCTTCGCGCCGATCGTGCTCGAAGTCCACGTCGATATCTGGCGGCTCGTTACGTTCACGCGACAGGAAGCGCTCGAACAGCAGGCGGTGCTGCATGGGGTCGAGCTCGGTAATGCCCAGCACGAAACACACCACCGAGTTGGCCGCCGAACCGCGGCCCTGGCACAGAATGCGTTGGCTGCGGGCAAAGGCGACAATGTCGTGCACGGTCAGGAAGTAACTTTCGTAGCCAAGCGCCTCGATCAGTGCCAACTCCGTGGCCAGCACGTCACGCACCTTGTCACTCGGGCCATCTGGCCAGCGTAGCGGCAAGCCCTGCTCGCACAGTTCACGCAACCAGCTTGCCGGAGTATGGCCCTGGGGCACCAGTTCGCGCGGGTACTGGTATTTCAACTCGCTCAGGTCAAATTGGCAGCGCTCGGCAATGGCCAGGGTCTCGGCCAGCAGGTCGGCAGGATAGAGCTCGCCCAGCTGCGCCTGGCTGCGCAGGTGCCGCTCGCCATTGGCAAACAGAAAGCGCCCGGCCTCGGCCACCTGGCAATGCTGGCGGATGGCGGTCATGCAGTCCTGCAAGGCACGGCGACCGCGCACATGCATGTGCACGTCGCCACAGGCCACGGCGCGGATACCCACTTCAGCCGCCAGCCCTCGCAAGTGTTGAAGGCGCAGGGCATCGTCACTGCCGCGGTGCAGGTGCACGGCTAGCCACAGGCGTTGGCCGAACACACTGCGTAACCACTCACCCGTGGCCACGTCGGCGCAGTCATCGGCCACCCATAGTGCCAGCAGGCCTTGATGGTGCTGCTGCAGGTCGTCGCGAAACAGCTGGTACTCGCCCTTTTGCGCCCGCCGCCGGGCCCGAGTGATGAGCGCACACAAACTCTGGTAACCGGCCAGGTCCTCCACCAGCAGCACCAGCTTGGGGCCGTCCTGCAGAAGCACCTCACTGCCCACGATCAGCCTCAGCTGGTGCGCCTTGGCGGCCTGCCAGGCCCGAACGATTCCGGCCAAGGTGCATTCGTCAGTGATCGCCAGGGCCTGGTAGCCCTGCTCGCGTGCACGCCGGAACAGCTCGTCGGCGCTCGACGCCCCGCGCTGGAAGCTGAAGTTGGACAGGCAATGCAGCTCGGCATACCCCGGCGTGCTCATGCAAACCAACCCTGCAGCCACAGCGGGCCGGGCTGGCCCAGGTCGCGGTAGGCCCAGCCGCGCAGGCCATCACGGGTTTCGATGCGGTAGTAGTCGCGGCGCACGTCGCCGCCATCCCACCAGCCCGACTCGATGCGTTCGGCCTGGCCCTGTACCTGATAGCTGGCGGCGTCCAGCGCCAGCGGGGCTGGCAGCAGCCAGCCCGGGCGACTGCCCGGGGCAACCGGCAGGCTGCCTTGGGCACCTTGCTCGGTCAGCTGCCAGGCGCATTCGGGGCGGTGATCGGCTGCCGCGCTCAGCCCCTTCACGGCCTCATCCCCCAAGCGAGCGCGCAGCCGCTCGCGCAACTGTTCCCAAGGTTGAGCCTGCTGCGCACGAGGGTCGAACAATGCCTGGTGCTGCGGCACGAAGGGCGGCAGGTCCTCGGCAACCAGCCGCAGGTTGCGTACAGGTGCGGGAATGCGCAGCGGCTCCAGGCGCCCACGGGCCAGCTCGAACAGCATGGCGGCATCGCGCTCGGCAGCCAGCAGGCCTACCTTGAGCAGGGTGTCGGGCCCTTCGGCATGTTCCAGGTGCAGGCAAAAGCGCTGCACGCCACAGTCGCGCCCGGCAAGGAATGCGGCAAGGTCGTTGAGCATGCGCCGCAGCGGGAACAGCAGCGCCTGATGCGACTCGACGTCAAAGTTAAGCTCTAGCCGGGTTTCGAAGCGATCCGGTGGCTGGTAGAAGTCCAGGCCCAGGTTGCGCAGGCCAAGCAACTGGTCAAGGTGCAGCTGCACCTTGGCCGCAAAGCGCCTGGCCAAGGTATCGCGCGGCAAGGCCAATACCTGGCCCAGTTGCCGCAGGCCCATGCGGGCAAAGGCTTCGGCGGCGTCTGCCGGCAAGCCGATACGTGTGATGGGCATGCCTAGCAGTGCCGCTCGGGTGGCGTCGGCATCGCCCACGGCCAGGCCGTCGTGCCCATTGGCAAGCATGCGCGCCGCTACCGGGTTGCTGGCCAGAACGATGCGTTGGCGCAGGCCCAGACCTGCCAGCTCCTGGCGCAAACGTGCCTCGAACAAGGGCCAGGGGCCGAACAGCTGCAGGCTGGAGCCTACTTCCAGTAGCAGCGCCCGCGGGTAATGCAGGCTGACCTGGGCACTGAAGCGATAGGCCCAGGCTGCCAGCAATTGCTGCACCTGCTCGATACGCCTGGGGTCGGTTTCGACGCAGGTGAAACCGTCCGCCAGGGCACGTGCCGCCGTAAGGGTTTGCCCTGCCCGCAGCCCCAGTGCGGCCGCTGCCGGGCTGACCGCCTGCAATACGCGACGCTGGGTAGGCCCGCCAAGCAGCACCAAGGGTGTGTCGGGGTCGTCACGCTCACGCAGGACCGTGTCCAGCGCCAGCTGCGGAAGCAGGATGCAGGCCCAAAGCATGGTGCATCAGCCCCGCCCCGGGCAGGCAATGGGCAGCGCCGGTGGCATACCGCCCCGGCTTTTCAGCACACGCCATTGCGCCGGACGGGTGTCGACGGCAACGCGCAGCGCCGCAGGCGACGGGTTGTGTGCTGCCTGATGCGGCCGGCAAGCGAATGCCAGCGCCTGGCCGGTTTCTGCGGCCACCTGCAAACGCCGCAAGGCCCGGTCATCGGCACGTTCAGGCCAGCACAGCACCACCGCGCAACTGCCCGAACGCAGGCACTGCTCGGCAGCCCACAGGGCATCGGCAGGGGCGGCATCTACCTGCACCAGCCAGCGCAGGTCCACCCCTGCTGCCTGCCAGGCCGGTGCGTAAGGAATGAACGGCGGTGCCACCAGCACCACCCGGCTGCCTTCAGCACTCAGCCGCGCCAGTGTGGGCCACAGCAGTTGCAATTCGCCGCAGCCGGGGCTGGCCAACAGCAACTCGCTGAGTGCTGCCGCCGGCCAGCCACCTTCGGGCAAGCGCTCGTCAAGGGCGGCATGGCCGGTCGGCTGCAAGCCGAGTGGCCGTGCCTGGGCCTGCCGGCCGCGCCAGACACGGCGCTGGTCGAGCAGCCTGTCGAGGTCGACCACCGCGCCCATCAGTCACGCCTCAGCAGGCCGCAGAACACGCCTTCGATGAAAAATTCCTGTTCAGGCTGCACATCGATGGGTGCATAGGCCGGGTTGCGTGGTAACAGCCGGTAACCGCTGCCTTGGCGTTGCAGGCGCTTGATGGTTACTTCACCGTCCAGGCGGGCAACCACGATCTGGCCATCGCGGGCGTCGGCCTGTTGAAGGATGCCGACCAGGTCGCCGTCGAAGATACCGTCGTCGATCATCGAGTCGCCCCGCACTTTAAGCAGGTAGTCAGGGGTGCGGCGGAACAGGCTGGGGTCGAGCAGCAACTGTTCGTGGATGCCCAGGTCCGGGCCGATGGGGGCGCCCGCCGCCACCTGGCCCAGCACCGGGATTTCGAGGATTTCCGGCCGGCGCAGCGGTTCGGCCAGGCGAATGCCCCGCGCCTGGTTCGGCGTGACATCAATGTAACCGGCCTGGCACAGGGCAGTGATGTGCTTGCGCGCAACGCTGCGCGAAGCAAAACCGAAGCGCGTGGCGATATCGGCCAGGCTCGGTGGCTGACTGTGCTCGGCAATGCGCTCGCGGATAAATTCAAAAATGGCGCGGCGTTTGGGGGTAAGATTGTCCATGGAGCACATTTGTACTCCTTTCGGAGCACGCTGAACAGCCCCCTTCGTCGTCAGCTTTGGTTATGATCCCCTGGCTTGTGTTTTCTTGATCTGGATATCCCATGCTGACCGCCCTGCTGTTCGACCTCGACGGAACCCTCACCGACACCGACACCCTGCACTTGCAGGCCTTTCGCCAACTGCTGCGTGAACATGACGGCCGCGAACTGAGCCAGGCGCAATTCGATGCCCAGGTCAGTGGCCGCGCCAACGGCGAACTGTTCGCCGAGCTGTTCAGCGGCGCGAGCGTCGAACAGTGCCGGGCGCTGGCCGACCGCAAGGAAGCATTGTTCCGCGACCTGTCACCGTCTCTTGAACCAATGCCAGGCCTGTTGCGCCTGCTGGAACATGCCCAGGCCCATGACATCGGCATGTGCGTGGTGACCAACGCACCGCGGCTGAACGCCGAACACATGCTGAATGCCATGGGCCTGGGCCGGCATTTCGAGCATGTGCTGGTGGCCGAGGAACTGGCGCGGCCCAAACCCGACCCGCTGCCTTACCTTACCGGCCTGCAGCGGCTGGGCGCCGAAGCCGGGCAGGCGCTGGCTTTCGAGGATTCATTGCCGGGGGTGGCGGCAGCCAGTGGCGCGGGGATCTTCACCGTGGGCGTGGCTACGACGCAGACGCCGGAGCGGTTGCTGGCGGCGGGGGCCAAGCGGGTTGTGAATGACTTCAATGACCCGGCATTGTGGGCATTGATCGAGTCCATGCAATGACCATTCAAGGGCTCCCATGCTCATCGACGAAGAACTGACGCTCAAAAAGCTGGAAACCTTTCTCGCCTTCATGCGCACCGGCAACCTCGGCCGCGCGGCTGCCGAGTTATCCACTAGCGCCGTCAGCGTGCACCGCGCCATCCACTCGCTGGAAAGCGCCCTGCGCTGCCCGTTGTTCAAGCACGAAGGCCGCCAGCTGATCCCGCTGGAAAGCGCCTACGTGCTGGAGAAGAAAGCCCGGCAATTGATCCAGGACGCCGAGCAGATGGTGCGCCAGACCCGTGAAGCCGCGGGTTTCTACGCCGAGCGCTTCCGCCTGGGTGCACTTTACTCGTTGACGGTAAAAACCGTACCCAAACTGGTCATGGGCCTGAAACTGCGCCGCAGCGAACTGAACATCGACCTCACCCTTGGCTCCAACGTTGACCTGCTGCAACGCCTGAAAAACCACGAGCTGGAAGCCATCCTGGTGTCGCTCGACGAAAGCGTCAGCGACCCGGCCTGCGAGCAGTTGCCGCTGTTCTCCGACGATATCTTCCTGGCGGTCCCCACCGACTCGCCCTTCGCCGAACAGGCCGAGGTGGACCTGGCCGACCTCGCCGACTCCACCTTCATCACCCTGACCCAGGGCTTTGCCACCCACCGCGATGGCGCACGGGTGTTCCAGCAGGCCGGCTTCGAGCCCAAGGTAGCCATGCAGGTGAACGACATCTTCACCCTGCTGAGCATGGTCAGCTCGGGTGTGGGCTTTGCCTTGCTGCCAGGGCGCATCGCGGCAGTGTACGAAAACCGCGTCAGGCTGATTGCCTTGAAGCCGCAATACCGCTTGCAGCAACACATTGGCGTGGTGTTTTTGAAAGCGCGGGAGCGGGAGCCCAACTTGCTGGCATTGCTTGCAGAGTGCCGGATGTACAGCCGGGATAACTGAACCTGCGCCAGCAGCGGCCAGCGCAGGTACGTGGGGTCAAAGGTCGTAACGCAACGCCAGGCCCACGGTGCGCGGTGCGCCCACATCGAGGATGTCGCCGCTGCGGTTGTTGGTGATGTACTCCTTGTCGAAGGCGTTCTTCACAAAACCGGACACGGCAATGTTGCGGGTGATCTTGTACTCGGTATTAAAGTTGGCCAGCCAGTAATTGTCACTGCGACGCTCGTCGGTGACCTGCCCGGCGTCATCGAACTCATACTCGGACGGCGATGTGCTCTGGTAGACAAGGTCGGTGTTAAGGGTAAGGCGCTCGCTCCAGCGGTAGGTCGCGCCCAGCGACATCTTGTATTTGGGTGAATAGAGGAAGGCTTCGCCACTCATGTCGCGGCCGTCACCGGTGACAAAGTCCTTGTACTTGCCATCGGTCACCGAGGCGGCGGCATTGAGGGTCAGCTGTGTACCGAAGTCTTTCTCGACAGACACCTCCAGGCCCTTGATATCACTGCTGCCGGCGTTGAACACATGGACGAACTCGGTATTGGGGTCCAGCACGCTGACCTGCTGGTCTTTCCAGTCGGTGTAGTACAGGTTGGCGCGGGTACGCAGCGTATCGTCGAGGAACGAGCCACGGTAGGACAACTCGTAGTTGGTGGTGTATTCCGGGTCGTAGGCCTCATGCCCGCCACCGGCACGCATGTTCACGCCGCCGCCGCGATAACCCTTCTGCACCATGAAACCCAGGTACTGCCCATCGGCCAGTTCATAGTCCAGGCCAAGCTTGGGCAGCACGGCGTCAAACGATTTGCTGACCTTGCCGGGGCTGGAGAAGTCGTCCTGGTCAATGTCGGTGTCGTTGGTTTCGTGGTCGTAACGCAGGCCGGTGATCAGCGTCCAGCGCGGAATGAAGGTCCAGTTGATCTCGCCGAACAGCGCCTGGTTTTCAATGGTGGTGTCGCCCTTGGCAGTGCCGAACAGGCTATCGTCGAACAACAGGCGGTCATGGAAATTATTGGTGTTATGCCCGTAGTAGGCCCCGACAAAACTCTTCAAGGTGTCGCCGTTGTAATTCAGGCGCAGCTCCTGGCTGAACAGGTTGCCGTCCTGCTGGCGCAACACCACCTGGTTGGCATCGGCCGACTGGTCGAAGTCCAGGCGGGCGTCGTAGTCCGGCTGGTGTTGGCGGTAAGGCTGGTCAGCGACCAGTAATCGTCCAGACGGTAGTCGAGCTTGGCGCTGACGGTGTCCTGCTCCAGCTTGTCGTAGGCCTTGGTGTTGGACGTCATCTTGTAATAGCGCACCTTGCCGTTTTCCCGCATGACCGTGTTGTCGCCCTTGCGGCTTTCACCATGGGCGTAGGTCAGCAGGATGTCGAGGTCGTCGCTGGGCAGGATCAGCAACTTGCCGCGGGCATTGGCGGTACGGGTGGGGTTGGCATCGTCATGCAGGGTAGTGTTGTCGATGTAGCCATCACCCTGCTGATAGTCCACGGCAATGCGGCCAGCGACCTTGTTGTCGACCAGCGCACCGCCACCGGCCACGGCCGCCCCGCGCTCGCCGTAATTGCCCATGTTGGTCTGCGCCGAAAAGCTGGGGTCGAAGGTTGGGTTACGGGTCTGGATCACCACCGCACCTGCCAGGGAGTTGCGGCCCTGGGTAGTGGATTGCGGGCCGAGGAATACCTCGACCTGCTCGGTATCCCATAGCTGCATGGGGCTCAAGGTCAAGGCGCGGTTGGGTTGCACGGCGCCGTCGACGAACACCGACACCGCACCATTGAGTGTGGCAGGCCCCTGGTCCTCGAACCCGGATACAGGCACGCCACGGATACCCCAGTTTTCATTGCCGGACTGGTTGTACACACCAGGCGTGCGCGCAAACACATCGACCAGGTTGTGGTCTTCCTTCTCGCGCAGTTGCTTGTCGGTAATCACAACGACGCTCGACTGGGTCTGCTCCAGGGTGCGGTTGATCTTCTCCCCGGTCACCGTGATCTGTTCCAGCTCCACCGCCCCGACCGGTGCCGCTGCCCAGGCATTGTTTGCCAGGCACAAGGCCGAGCCCACTGCCAGTGCCAGTGTACTTTTCTTGACGTCCACGCCCCGCTCCTTCGACAGATTGCTTTTGTTATTGCCGTACGCACGTTCTTCGGTGCAGGCGCAGCGGAGTCTGGGGCAAAGGTAATGGGAAGTAAATACTATTGATAACGTGTCTCATTCATGACGGGCGAAACCCTGCTCGCGTGCCACCCTTGCAGTAGAACCGCCAGCGCCGCCAAGCCGGCAGGGATCAGCAATGATGCGAACACTTGCGCAAAGCTCCAGCCCAACGCCAGCATCTGAGCCCCGGCAAAGGCGCTGAGCACGGCGCCAATGCGCCCGATGCCGCTCATCCAGCTGGCCCCGGTCGCCCGCGCTTCAGTGGGGTAAAAAGCCGCCGCCAGTGCATTCATGCCAACGCTCGCGCCGTTCAAGCCGAAGCCCACGGCGCAGGCAATGGCGCACAACCAGGCGAACTCCCCTGCCACCTGGCCAATCGTGAAGATAACCGCGCCGCTGAACAGAAACGTCAGCATGAGTACGCGCTGCGGGTTACAGCGGTCCATGGCCCAGCCTACCGAGATCGCCCCTACCGGGCCGCCAATCTGGAAACAGGCCGTGACAATGGCGGCTTCAGACACCGAAAAACCACCGCCCTCCTTCACCAGCGTCGGCAGCCAGCCGCTGAACAGGTACACCAGGAACAGCGCCAGTACATAGCCAGCCCAGAGCATGCAGGTACCAAAGCGGTAGCGCGGCGAGAGGATAGTGCCAATCGCACCAACATTGCCTTGGGGTTTGGCGGGCATGACAAAGGTACTGTCGGCGTTGACATGTTCAGGGGCCAGGCGGCGGACAATGGCCAGAATGCGCTGGCGGTCTGCGCCTTTGCTGACCAGGAAGGTGACCGATTCCGGCAGGCGCCAATACAGCAGCGGCAGGACCAGCAGTGGCAACACCCCACCCAGCACCAGCACACTGCGCCAACCCAGGTTGGGTATCATCCAGGCGCTGACGAAACCACCCAGCGCGGCCCCCAAGGAGAACCCGCAGAACGCCAGGGTGATCAGCAGCGAGCGGCTGCGCGCCGGGGCATATTCGCTGACCAGGGTGCTGGCATTGGGCATGGCAGCCCCCAGGCCCAGGCCGGTAAGAAAGCGCAACGCGACCAGGGTTTCCAGGTTTGGGGAAAAGGCCGAGGCCAGGGTCCAGGTGCCGAACAGCAGCACGCTGCACAGCAATACCGCCTTGCGCCCGTAGCGGTCAGCCAGGGGGCCAGCGATCAGGGCGCCGAGGGCCAGGCCAATCAGCGCTGCGCTCAATACCGGGCCTAGGCTTTGCGCATCCAGGCCCCAGTCGCTTTTCAGTTGCGGGGCAATGAAACCGATGATGGCCACGTCCAGGCCATCAAGGGCAATGATCAGCAAGCCGAGGAACACCACCCATTTCTGGTAGCGGCCGATGGGTTGCTGGTCGATGAGTTGGCGCACGTCTAGTGTGTTGTTCATGGGTATCACCTGTTGTTGTTTTTATGACGGTGTTTCGGGGCCGCGTTGCGCCCCAATCGCCGGCAAGCCAGCTCCCACAGGGTGATCATGGTCCCTGAGAGCGGCGCTCCACCTGTGGGGCTGGCTTGCCGGCGATTGGGCCAGCACAGGCAACATCACTGCCTGTCGAGGCTGCGTAAATACACAGGTCTTATGATCCGTGTTTCCTGAGCCAACACCAGGTCACGGGTGGCATGCAGGTAAGCGGCAAAGTCCGGGTCGGCATCCCGCGCCGCACTGCGCTTTTCAAAGTCATCGAGGCTGTCATAACCCCACAGGTGCACCACCTGGTTCAGCGGCCCGATGCTGCTGGTGTAGAACGCCAGCGGTGCACCGAGGTGGCGCAGCAGGATCGGCATCGCCAACTGGTCGAACGCTTCGAGAAAGGCCGCCATGCAGCGCGGGCGAATGGTATAGATGCGGTGATCGACCACAGCCTTGTCCATCACGCCACCTCCCGCGCATTGCCCGCCGCCAGCCCCTGCTCGACACCGGCCAGGTGGCGCCCGGTGATGTAGCCAAAGGTCATGATCGGCCCCAGGGTAATACCGGCACCGGGGTAGTTGCCGCCCATGATGCTGGCACGGTCGTTACCCACCGCATACAGCCCCTTGATGGCCTGCCCGTCGGCGGCCAGCACTTCACCGACCACGCTGGTGCGCAGCCCGTCGAAGGTGCCCAGGTCGCCCATGATGACCTTCACGGCAAAGTACGGCCCTTCGCCCACTGGCGCTACGCAGGGGTTGGGCTGTTGCTGCGGGTCGGCCAGGTAGCGGTTGAAAGTGGTACTGCCGCGGCCGTACTGGCGGTCCTGACCCTGCACTGCGCCAAGGTTGTAGTCGCGCACGGTCCGTTCCAGCCCTTGCGCATCGATACCGGCCTTGCCTGCCAGCTCGGCCAGGGTCTTGCCTTTGAGCAGGTAGCCGTTACGCAACAGGGGGGCCGTCGGCATCGGGGCTGGCTTGGCGAAACCCAGGCCGTACTTGCCCAGGGTGCGGCGGTCGCACACCAGCCACATAGCCGTCTCTGCCTGGCCGGCACAGGCTTCGATCAGCGCTGCGCCCACGTCGTGGTAGGAATTGGACTCGTTGGTGAAACGCTGGCCCGAACGCAGCACCCCGATCACACCCGGCTTGTAGCGGTCCAGCAGATGCGGAAAGGCGATGTAGCGCCCGCCCCCCGCCGGCACCTTCGATACGGGCATCCAGGCTGCGGGGGCTTGCAGGCGGATGTCGACCTTGGCGCCCAGCGCCTCGGCCATGCGCGCACCATCGCCGGTATTACCCGCAGGCACCGGTGAAAAATGCTCACCACCACGACGCACATGCGGGTAGGCCTGGCGCAACCGTTGCAGGTCATGGGAGAACCCGCCACAGGCCAGCACCACCCCACGCCGGGCCTGAATGCGCAGTTCGCTGTCGCCTTGCCCGGCCAGTGCCCCCACCACCCGCCCGCCTTCACACAGCAGCTGCCGCGCCGGGGTGCCAGTGAGGATCGGGATGCCCAGGTCCAATGCCGAGCGCACCAGCCGCGCCGCCAAGGCATTGCCGCTGGTGACCTGGGTACCGCGGCGATACAGGGCCAGCTCCTTCAGGTGGGTCAGCAGGCGCTTGGCCACATACACGAACGACGTCAACGAGCGGGTAACGTTGAAGAAGTGCTTGAGGTCGGCATTCGACGAATTGAACATCATGCCGATGAAGGTGATGGTTTTCAGCGGCGGGCGCAGGCGGGCCATGTCCGGCCCGAGGCCACGGATATCATAAGGTGCGGCCAGTATCGAACGGCCCACATCGACGCCACCCTCCACCTGTGGGTGATAGTCGGGGTACAGCGTGGGCACGAACTTGACGGCGGTTTCCCGCTCGAAAAAGTCCACCATTTGCGGCCCGTAGCGCAAGAACGCCTCGACCCCCGCAGCATCAAGGCAAGCACCGGTTTCGTTACGCAGGTAAGTCATGGCCGCCTCAGGGCTGTCGTTGGCCCCGTGCCTGTTGCCAGGCACCCACAACACACCGCCGGAAAACGCCGTGGTACCGCCAAAGCAGTGGTCTTTTTCGATGACGATCACGTCAAGGCCATGCTTCTTAGCTGTAATCGCCGTCGCCAGGCCGCCAGCGCCCGCACCGACCACCAGCACATCGCAGCTTCGCGTGGTCATGAGCGTGCCCCCTCGAAGCCTGGGCGCGGGATCAGCGCCATGGGCATGCTTTCGAGCCCGCCATCCACGGTCAGCTCTGCGCCATTGATGTAGTCGGCGCGCCGGCTGGCCAGGAACAGCACGGCTTCAGCGATATCCTGTGGTTCACCAATGCGCTGGTTGGCTGTCATTGCGCTGCGCTGGCGTTCGATCTGCGGGTCGGCGTAAAACGCTGCAGACAAAGGTGTGCGGATCAGCCCTGGGCACACTGCATTGCTGCGCACACCTCGCGGTCCCCATTCCACGGCAATCTGCCGCGACAGCATGCTGACGCCGGCCTTGGCCGCACTGTAAGCACCACTGTTGGGTTGCGGGTAATGGGCGGCGATCGAGGCCACGTGCACGATACGGCCCTGGCCGCGGGCCAGCATCGAACGGCCAAAGGCCTGGGCACACAACAGGTAGCCACTGAGGTTAACCGCCAGCACCTGGTTCCATTGCTCCAGGGTCAGTACGTCCAGTGCACCGGGGCGCAGTACGCTGGCATTGTTGACCAGTACATCGCAGCGCCCGTGCAGCGCCTGGACCTGGGCAGCAGCCTGCTCCACGCTGGTCGGGTCGGCGATGTCGCAGCCCAGGGCGCTGACCTCACCGACGCTGTGTTCACCCAGGGTGGCAGCCAGCTCACGGCATTTGTCCAGGTCACGGTCCAGCAGGACCACATGGGCCTGCTGCTCCACCAGGGCGCTCGCCAGCGCCGCGCCAATGCCACCGGCGGCACCGGTGACCACGCATACGGCCGAGTCCAGGCCCAGCCATTGAGAGGGGATCTTGTTGTTGTGCATGCTGCTCTCCAGAGTGTCGCTTCATCTGGGCCACAGCCTAGGGCCGGCAGGCACACCGGCAGAATGGACAAAACCTGCAACCAGCCCCACATTCCCGACAATTTTCTCCCAGTCACCTGAAGCCTGCAGGCAGCTGTGGCACAGTAGCCAGGTACCGAACAGAACAATTACAACAACATGAACAAGATCCCCAACTACGCCCTGTACGGTGAAACCGCACAACCGGTGTGGCACGAAGCCCTGCATGTGGAGCAGATCTCCCAGCGGTCTGGCGCACACAACTGGGAAATTGCCGCGCACCGTCATGAAGGCTTGCTGCAGCTGCTGTACCTGCAAAGCGGTGGCGGTGAAGTGCTGTTCGACAGTGACCGGCTCCAGGTGCAGGCGCCCTGCGTGGTGTATGTACCGGCGCAAGTGGTGCATGGCTTCCGTTGGGCCGGCCAGGTCGAGGGCCAGGTGATCACCGCCGCCCAGCACCCGCTGGAAAGCATTGCCCAGGTGCTGGCACCCAACCTGCTGGTGCGGGTGCGCAAACCACACGTGATCGCCCTGCCATTGTGGGCAGCCGACGAAGACCCGTTGCTGCCGCTGTGCATGGCCTTGCGCGAGGAGTACCACAACCGCGCCCGTGAGCATGTGGCCAGCAGCATGGCACTGTTGCTGACGCTGCTGATTCAGGTGCTGCGCCATGAACCGCACCTGCCCCATGGCGAGCAGCGCCCAGTGTCAAGGCGCAGCCAGCAGCTGACCGCTTTTCGTGAGTTGGTGGACATGCATTACCGCGCGCACTGGCCACTGGCGGACTACGCCGCCGAGCTGGGCATGACCCTGGCCACGCTGGGGCGGTTGTGTCAGGAGCACCTGGGCATGACGCCCATGAACGTGATCAATGCCCGGCTGGTGCTGGAGGCCAAGCGCATGCTTGGGCATTCAAGCCTGAGTGTGAAAGAGATCGCCCATGAGCTGGGGTTTGCCGATGTGGGGTATTTCAGCCGTTTCTTCCGCAAGCATGCGGGGGTGAGCCCTAGCGGGTTTCGCGAGGGGCAGTAACACCTGCAGGATTTTGCTGTGGCCTGCACGGGCCTCTTCGCAGCACAAGGCTGCTCCTACAGGTATCGCGTGCTCCTGTAGGAGCAGCCTTGTGCTGCGAAGCGGCAGGCGCAGGCCAGCACTAGACCGCCATGGCCCGCTGCACGTCACCCACCGTGGTCGCCAGGCTGCTCAGGTGCAAATTCAACACCCGCTCCACCGGCGCCTGATCCAGCGGCCAATGCAAGGCAATGCTCCCGGCCAGGCGCCCTTCGGCATGCACCGGCAGAGCAATGGCGCGGATCAAGAACGGCAAGCGAACCGGGTACTCCCAGTACCCTTCGGTCCGCTGGCCAAAGCCTTTGTGCGCGTCTTCTTCGATGTTGCGCAGCACCGTGTCATCGCGCAACCGCTCATGGGCCGCCAGGCGCCGCACTTCATCGAGCGCCAGCTCACCCAGGCACGCCCGCCCCATCGCCGAGTGAAACAGGCTGGCATGGTGCCCGACGATCTGGCAGGTATGTGGGTACCGCTTGCGCAATACCTGGGGGATGGCGCTTTCCATCACCTCCAGCCGCTCGCCATCGAAACACGACAGGTCCACCACCAGCCCGGTGCGTTCGCTCAGGTCCAGCAGCATCGGTGCGGCACTTTCCACCAGGCGCCGCTTGAAACGCATCTGCCGGTCGCCGAACAACCGCCGCGCGCACAGGCGATAACGCCGGTCGCTAAGGCCACGGTAGACCCAGCCCTGCTCCTGCAAGGTGGCCAGCATGCGCGACACCGTGGCCTTGGGCAGGCCTGTGAGGTAATGCAGTTCTTCCAGGCCCAGTGCCTGGTGCTCGCCCAGCAGGTCGACAATGGCCAGCGCACGCTCCACCGAACGCACACCGCCGCTGTCTGCCGTAATGCCCATGGGTATGACCTCCCTGTAACTGGATGGTCAGCATAGCCAGCAAGAACCGCGCCTGCCCAGTGCTTTCATCAGGCCAGCAGGCACGGTGGCGGGCACCGCTCAACCCAACGGGTCAGCTGTTCATGGGCATACGCCAGTTGCAACACCGCGTGGTCGGCCTGGGCCGGGCCTATGATCTGCAGGCCCGTGGGCAAACCGGCGCTGTTGAAGCCGACCGGCACGCTGATGCTCGGTAAACCAGCCAAGGTCGGCCCGATCACCACCTCCATCCAGCGATGGTAGGTGTCCATCGCTCGCCCTCCGACCTCCGTCGGCCAAGCCAGCTTTGCATCGAAAGGGAACACCTGGGCAGACGGCAGCAGCAGGTAGTCGTAACGTTCGAACAGGTTGGCCAAGGCGCGGTACCAGTCGCTGCGGTCCAGCGACGCCTGGTACAGCGCTGCCGCGCTCAGGTGCAAGGCACCCTCCACCTCCCATTGTGCTTCGGGCTTGAGCAAGGCACGCTTGGCCGGGTCGGCATAAGCCGCGCTGAGGTTGCCGTGCACCAGGAAGTGGCGGTGGGTGAGCCAGCATTGCCACAAACGCGCCGGGTCGAATGCCGGTTGGCAAGCCTCGACCCGGCAGCCCAGTTCGGCAAAATCGGCCAACGCCGCTTCACATAGGCCCATCACCCCGTCATCCATCGGCAGATAGCCGTTGTAATCCCCCAGCCAACCAACCCGCACACCACGAAAATCGCGCTGCAGCCCTGCCGCAAAATCTTGCTTGCCCCCGCTCAGTGACAGCGGCACACGCGCATCAACGCCTGCCTGGGTCGACAACAGCCGCGCCACATCCACCACGCTGCGCCCCATCGGCCCCTCGGTAGCCAGCTGCTGCACGAACAGTTCAGGCGCCGGGCCATGGGGCACTCGGCCCTGCGACGGGCGCAAGCCGAACACATTGTTGAACGCCGCCGGGTTGCGCAGCGAACCCATCATGTCACTGCCGTCAGCCACTGGCAGCAGGCGCATGGCCAAGGCCGCCGCCGCCCCGCCACTGCTGCCGCCGGCCACCCGCTGCGGGTCGTAGGCATTGGTGGTGGTGCCAAACAGGGTGTTGTAGGTTTGCGAGCCGAGGCCGAACTCGGGCACGTTGCTTTTACCAACGATCAGCGCCCCGCTCGCCCGCACCCGCGCCACGCTGATCGCATCATGCTCGGGTACCTGTTCGGCAAACAACGGCGAGCCCAGGGTGGTGCGCAACCCGGCAGTGGCGGCCAGGTCCTTGATGGCCTGCGGCATGCCATGCATCCAGCCGCGGGAATGGCCTCGCTTCAGCTCACGGTCACGCTCATCGGCCTCAGCCAACACTGCTTCGGCCGGGCGCAGCGACACCAGTGCGTTGACCTTCGGGTTGCAGCGTTCGATATGCGCCAGGTAGGCCTGCATCACCTCCCGGCACGACACCTGACGGGCATGAATGGCCTGGGACAATGCTTCGGCATCGAGGGTAACGATGGGGTCGATGGCTAGCGGCTTCACGGTTTTACTCCAAGGTTGAAAGTGGCAGGCTTGCCCGCCCGGGGTGCTTCTTTCAGGCAGTAGGTACCCAGCAGCGTCAGCAGGCAGGCGAACAGCACGTAGAAGGATGGCGCCACCGGGGTGCCGAGTACCTTGCTCAGCCAAGTGACGATCAGCGGAGCAAAGCCGCCGAACACCATCACCGCTACGTTATAGGCCACCGATACACCGGTAGAACGCACCTCGACCGGGAACTGCTCGGCCAGGGCGGTAGGTGCCGGGCCAAAGAAGCCGCCGATGGCGGTACACAGCAGCAGTTGCATCACCAGCAGCCGCTCCACGGAGGGCACGGCGGCCACCCACACATACAGCGGGTAGACCATCACGAAAAACGCCAGGGTGAAGGCCATCAGCACCGGGCGCCGCCCCAGCCGATCAGACAGCGCACCAGACAAAGGGATGACCACGGTCATCAGGCCGACGGCGAGCATCTGTACCAGCAGCACCTGGTCCAGCGGCAGCCCAAGGTTCTTGTGGGCAAAGGTTGGCATGTTCACCAGCACCACATAGAACAACACCGTCGCGCCACAGGCCAGGCCCATCGACACCAGCACACTGCGCCGATGCTCACGCAATACCTGCCACAGGCTGGGCGACGGGCCCTTGGCTTGGCGGCGTGCCTCGACAAACTCTTCAGGCTCTTCCATATGTTTGCGAATCCACAGCCCCACTGGGCCGATCAGCAAGCCCAGCACGAACGGAATGCGCCAGCCCCAGCTGTCCAGCGCCTCAGGTGAGCACAGGTGGGTAACCAGCGCCACCATGGCCGCGCCAGAGAACACCGCCAGGCACTGCCCTACCAATTGCCATGAGCCATACAGCCCCTTGCGATGGGCTGGCGCGCTCTCCACCAGAAATGCCGTAGCACTGGCGTATTCGCCACCCGTGGCAAAGCCTTGCAGCATGCGCGCTACCACAATCAACAGCGGCGCAGCCATGCCGATGGCCAGGTAGTCGGGCGCAAAAGCGATCATCGCGATCGACACGGTCATCAGGCGGATGATCAGTTGCATGGCCGCCTTGCGGCCCTTGCGATCGGAATACATGCCCAGCAACACGCCGCCTACCGGGCGCATGAAGAAGCCGACGCCGAAGGTGGCCAAGGCCATCAGCAGCGAGGCGTACTCATCGTCGGACGGAAAGAACTGCCGGGCGATGATGCTGGCCAAAAAGCCGTACACGATAAAGTCATACCATTCCAAGGCATTGCCGATAACGGCGGCGACCACTTGCCGGGTACGCGACACGCCGGTGCTCGAAGTCTGCATAGGGAACACTCCACACAATGATTGGGTGATCGCCCAGGCGCGGTGGCACCCGGGTTCCAGCGGCAGTCGTCAAAAAATGAACGTCAGGCGGGTGCGAGCCAGCGCTCTGCCAGCGCGCCCCAGTAGGCGGCGCCGGTCAGCAGGATGTCGTCGTTAAAGTCGTAGGCCGGGTTGTGCACCATCGGCCGCGATACACCATTGCCAATGAACAGGTAGGCACCCGGGCAGCGCTGTAACATCCAGGCAAAGTCTTCACTGCCCATCAGCTTGCGGGTGTTGCCATCCACCGCCTCGGCACCCAGCAACTCGACCCCTACCTGGGTGGCAAAGGCGTTTTCTGCAGCATGGTTGACCAGCACCGGGTAAGCCGGGCGGTGTTCGATGCTGGCGCGGCAGCCAAAGCTTTCGGCCTGGCTGACAATGATTGCCCGCACCCGCTCCAGGGTCTGCGCCCGGACCTCGGCGTTGAGCGCGCGCAGGCTCAGGCGCAACAGTGCCTGTTGCGGGATCACGTTGGCCGCTTCACCGGCTTGCAGGGCGCCGACGGTAACCACCGCAGCCTCCTGTGCATCGATGTTGCGCGCCACCACCGTTTGCAGCGCCATCACCACACTGGCCGCGGCCACAAGCGGGTCGACGGTCAGATGCGGCATCGAGCCATGGCCGCCCACACCGTCGAGGGTCACCGTAAGCAGGTCTTGCGAAGCCATCATCGGCCCCTCGCGAAAACCCAAATGCCCAGCCGGCAGCCCAGGCATGTTGTGCATGCCGAACAGTGCATCACAGGGGAAGCGCTCCAGCAGGCCGTCGGCCAGCATTGCCTCGGCGCCACCCTGGCCCTCCTCGGCCGGCTGGAAGATCAGCGTCAGCGTGCCGTCGAACTGCCGGGTTGCCGCCAGGTAGCGCGCCGCGCCCAGCAGCATGGTGGTGTGCCCGTCATGGCCGCAGGCGTGCATGCAGCCTTGGTGCTGGCTGCTGTAGGCGGCGCCGGTCGCCTCATGAATGGGCAGCGCGTCCATGTCGGCACGCAGCCCCAGGCGGCGTGGGCTGCTGCCATTGCGTAGCACGCCAACCACGCCAGTCTTGCCGATGCCGGTGTGCACTTCATAGCCCCACGCCTCCAGCAGCCGGGCAACCAGCGCCGAGGTGCGGCTTTCTTCAAAACCCAGTTCCGGGTGGGCGTGGATATCGTGACGGATCGCGTGCAGGTCGCTGGCCACATCGTTCAGCCAGGCCAGGATGTGTTGATGTCGGGACATGTAGAGTCTCCTCGCGCGGGTGATTTCCCGTTCTTGTTGTTTGCCTTGAGGTCACGACGGGTAAGGCAGGTCGTGCTTGGCTGACAGATAAACGCGAGTGACGAGGGATAACAAACGAATGTGGTTCCACCCAGCGGAACCAGTCGCAGAGACTGTGCACAGTGTGAGTCAGGGAGAGCTGAGGCAAAGCTGTAGGTGGCGTTGTTCTCGTTGACCAGTGCGGTCAGGCGTACGGGCTTGACGGACTCGTAGTGCATCCGCTGCCCTTGGCATCCTGGCGGCTGCTCGGCAGGCCACGGGCCGTGCGCATCAAGCGTGTAGTCTGGCCCTTGCCGTCGGTGTGGCTGAGTACCTGCCCGTACACGTTGTAGGTGAAGGTTTCCGCCGTGCCGTCGGGATGGCTGATGCGCAGCACTTCACCGTCGGGCTTGCGCGCCAGGGTGGTGGTCTGGTTCAGCGCATCCGTGACCGCGACCAGGTGCTGGCGCTGGTCATAGCGGTAATAGGTGCTCTTGCCCGAGCAGTCCTGGTAACGCTCCACCTGGGCCAGGGTATTCCACCAGGTACTTGGACTTGAAGGTTGCATCGATGATGGTGTGCGGCAGGCCGTCGTCGCTGTTCAGGTACTCGGTCACCTGGCCCAGTGCATCGATTTCGGCGAGCAGGTTGCCCTTGTCGTCGTAGCGCGCCTGCCACGTGCTGCCATCCGGATAGCTGACCTTGGTCACCAGCGTAGTCAGGTGATGATACGCATAGGCGATCTTGCGCCCCAACGGGTCGCCGTTGTGATTGATCACGGCAGTCAGCTGGCCGTGTTCGTCGTAGAGCTGCGCGAGTGTCTCGACCGCCTCATTGATGACCAGCCGGTTGATTCGGTCAGGCGCCCCAGCGGGTTGTCATAATGCACGTGCGAACGGAGGCCGCCGGTAGCGCTTAACCTTGGGTTCCACCTTAATACGCCTTCAAGTGCTCGTTTGACTCTGAATTCTCCAAAAATATTGACATCCACGAATCCATTACATCCCACAAATCGATTCCTTTCGTAGGAGTTGCTGGGTTTTCATGCCACCAGATAAACGCCTCACCCTTAAGGAAGGTCTGAAAAAGACTTCCTGAATCTGGTGAAATACGCCGATCCCGCCAGCCGAGTTTTTCCATGAAGCAGATGACCTTCGCCGACGCCGAGTACGCCGGCAAGCGCAAGCAGACCCGTAAGGAATTGTTCCTGATCGAGATGGATCAGGTGGTGCCGTGGAAGGGATTGATTGCCCTGATCGAGCCACACTACCCAAAGGGTGAAGGTGGTCGTCCAGCCTATCCGCTGATGGCCATGTTACGTATCCATCTGATGCAGAACTGGTTCGGCTACAGCGACCCGGCCATGGAAGAAGCGCTCTACGAGACGACCATCCTGCGTCAGTTCGCCGGGCTGAGCCTCGAGCGTATTCCCGACGAAACCACCATCCTCAAGTTCCGTCGCTTGCTGGAGAAACATGGCTGGCAGCCGGCATCCTCGGCGTAATCAATGGCTACCTGGGGGATCGCGGCCTGTCGCTGCGCCAGGGCACTATCGTCGATGCCACACTGATCCACGCGCCCAGCTCGACCAAGAACCAGGACGGCAAGCGCGACCCGGAAATGCACCAGAGCAAGAAAGGGAACCAGTATTACTTTGGCATGAAGGCGCACATCGGCGTGGATGATGAGTCGGGGCTGGTACACAGCGTGGTAGGCACGGCAGCCAACGTGGCGGATATCACCCAGGTCGACAAACTGCTGCACGGTGACGAGAACGTCGTCTGCGCCGATGCCGGCTACACCGGCGTCGAAAAGCGCCCCGAACATGCTGGCCGCGAAGTGATCTGGCAGGTCGCAGCACGCCGCAGCACCTACAAGAAGCTCGATAAACGCAGCGCCCTGTACAAAGCCAAGCGCAAGATCGAGAAGGCCAAGGCACAAGTGCGAGCGAAGGTCGAGCACCCGTTTCGAGTGATCAAGCGCCAGTTCGGTTACGTGAAGGTGCGCTTCCGTGGCCTGGCCAAGAACACCGCTCAGCTGGTGACGCTGTTCGCGCTGTCGAACCTATGGATGGCGCGCCGACATTTGCTGACTACCGCAGGAAAGGTGCACCTGTAATGCGGAAAATGGCTGCTGCGAGGTGCTCGCGGCGGCCAAAAACGGAGAACTGAGCGGGTTACCTGGTCGAATTTGATCGACGGCCCGCTTTCAAAAGCAGCGAGGGCTGAAGTCGACCGGAAATACAGGGCTACTTCAGACCTTCCTTAAGTGCCCCCTCACCTATAGCCAAGTAATCACCAGCCCCGCTAGAAAATACGCCTAACATATTAGGAAGCGTTGGATACTCTTCGTCACATAGGTCCTTTATTTGAACAAAATCCTGCAGTCTCGATGGCCCCATGGTGCAACCAATGTAAAAACCAAAGCCATCATGTAGCTTTGAGTAAAACTGCTTAAAGTCCGCAGGCAGGCCAGGACAGCCATCCAAATTCGAAATTTCAACACCTACTGGAGCGCCCCCATATAGAAGCACAAATCACCATTCTCGACGTAAACATACATAAGATACGGCTTATCACTTACGGCCAGAACAGTACCTAGCACACACTTATCAAGCCACGACCTTACCCATGGTAGTTTTTCAGAAAAATCGGCCCACTCAGCAGGGATATGTTTTTTTCCTCGTCTAAAAAACCAAAGCCAAGCCACTGCTTGGGATACTTCACCTCAAGGGGTACATCACAAGATGTGAAATACACATCATAACCATTTAACTCAATCGCAATACGCTGCTTTAAAACCTCAGATCAATTCATTCTCACCCCCTTCAATACCTTGAAAGCAAACCATTAATGTATTGCTGTAGCCCTGCCTCCAACTTAGCAGCCTTATCCTAGCATTGCGGCTCGCTCCATCATTTTTCCGAGAGCGTTCGCAATGTGTTGAGTGGCACTTCGCCAAAGGGGAAAAACAAGTGGTCAAGGCCGTTCAATGGGCAATACCCGTTTTCACAAGGCACGACTTCCAATTAAGCCATCAAGAGTTTATTGAGCCGCTGCCAATCACCTTAACTATTCACCTTCGTACAGCCCAACATACTTCAAGCCATTGTAACTTGACTTAATCGGTTTGGAAATCGTCGTGCCACCGTCGGAGTACCAAAAAATTGCATTAGCTTTTAAAATCCCTAGCTTCAAACACGCTGCCTTTAGGTCCTCAATGCAGTCTTGATCAACTGCAGATTCAAGCAAAATCTCATCCAAGCTGACCTCGCGCTCTTTCCTCGGCATTATACCCATGAAGTCTTCATCATACCACCTAACACCAATATCCCTGCAGAACCCACAAACCTTATATGCTGGATCATCCAGACCCACAGAATAGTCCAATTCAAAATAACTAATGTAGTCGCTTTCAGAAGAAAGATTAGTACCCACCCAAACATGAACCTTTTCATAACGTTCAATATCATGAGCATCCATTTAACGCGCTCCAAGCTTCATCTGCTTACTGTGATGAAAGTTAATTACATTCAGCGCCTGAGCCTTACTTTTGCCATGACTCAGATCTTGTATTAGTTTATTGTGGAACATTCCATACTTACCACCCGGACTTCGAAGAGCGGTTTCTACAGCCTTCTTGTTATCGACTATATCTTGAACAGAAGCGCTATTAAACCAGCTATCAAATCCATTTTTCTCCCAAGGCACCCAACCCAGAGGGTCAATCCAAGTAGTCGGGGCGGCTACATATGCGTACAGATTAGCTCCACCTCTGATACCTATTGGATCTTGAGTGACAAACCTTCCTGACTCAGGATCATAGAAACGAAAAGTGTTGTAGTCTTGCCATCGCTGTTCGTCAACTCCAGCGGCGTACCAATCTGGTCAGTATGGAAGTAGTAAACCCTCTGCCCTTCCCCTTCCACCCGATCAACCCGCGCCAGCGGCGCATAGCTACCCGGCTCGTACAGGTACAAGATATCCTGCCCAGGCGTCTCCTCCCGCAGCATCCTCAGCCCTTGCCACAAGAACCGCTTCTGCTCGACGTCACCGTTGATTTCCGCCTGCTTGGCCACCCGCCGCCCGAGGCTGTCGTAACGGTAGTGCCCGGCACTTTCCAGCGTGCCATTGACCAGCGTCTCCGCCCGCACCAGCCGGTTCTCGCAATCATAGGTAAAGTGCTGAAGCTTGCTGTGCCCCGAGCGCTTTTCGATCAAGTTGCCCCACGGATCGTAGCGATACTCCTGGTCCCGCCACTGCCTGATCCGGTTGTCCTTGACCTTGTCAAACTGCCGCGCATTGAAGTCCAGGCGGTTGGCCGCCGCGTCGTAGCGAAACTCTTCGCTGCCGATCAGTGAGCCGGTATCGCGGCTGCGCAACTGGCCGTTGGCTTCGTATTCGTACTTGATCTCGCCACGCAGCTTGTCGAGCGTGCGCACCAGTTCACCTGCCGGGTCGTACTGGTAACGGCGGTGAATCGGGTTATACGCATGCTCCACCAACAGCGACGTATTGATGCCGGTGTTGTGTATCTGGGAAAGCTTGTCAGCGGGCAACGTCGACGCAAACTGCCACGCCTTACGCCCCATCGCGTCATAACCAAAGCAACTGGTGAGCTTGCCCTGCGTGCGATACACCTCGCGATGCAGGTCGTCTCGCTCCATGTCGCTGATTACCTGGCCGTCCAGGTTTAGCTGGTGCAGGTGCCCGCTGCCATAATAGAGGTGGTTGACCTGGCGGCCATCCGGCAGGGTCAGTGTGGTCAGGTTGCTGAGTGGGTCGTACTCGTAGCCGAGCGTGCCGTCGGGGGTGATTTCTTTGGTCAGCCTGCCCAGCAGATCGTAGGCGTACTCAAGCTTTTCTTCGGTAATACCAAGCTGCTTGCCGACAGTGCTGGGTTGCCTCTCGATGCTCGGTAACCGGTTGCCATCGTCATAGGTGAACTGCTGCTGGGTGTCGCGATTGAACTTGCTGATCAAGCGGCCGAAAAGATCGCGCTCGAACAGCGTGTGAGCGTTTCGAGTTAACACAGACCTTGCAGATGGAGGTCTCTGAGATTTCTTGCTCGAAATTTTCTTACCGTAGCGGCTAAAACGTATGTCGCAGCCAAAATTTTAAAGATCAACAGTGGTACTTATTGGCAACTAAACGCACGCCAGCAGACCATTACTCCAATAAACACTATAAAAGTCCGGCAAGCAGTGAAGTATCGTACTCTTTATTCTTAACTATTCTCTTTGAGCTCATTGCCTCTTTTATTTTAGCAGAACTTCCAGCCACCCCATAAATCTGAGCAGCACAATGTATGAATACAGCTGGATAAGAGTATTCATCCGGAGCGGACAGAACATCACCTACTGTCCGCTCAGCAGGCACGATGCAGGCTAAAACCTTAGGAACATAGAAATCCTCCAACACAAGCCGAACATGAGCGCAAACTTCATCCGCGAAATCGGGAGTTGGTGTTTTTATAGCGCCACTAAAGTCGCCACTGAACCGTTTATTTTGTTCGCCAGAAGATACAAATGAAAAACAAGCATCGCTAAACAGATTACTATTATAAGGAGGTGCAAAGTTAGATATGCACTCAAAAATCTCACCTCCATTCACGATCCCTCCAAGCACATAAGAATCAACACGCGCAAGGTGATCAAAGAAAAGTTCACCTACATACTTTTTATCGTGCTTAAATTTTAATTTATTTTTCGATGCCACCACGCCGTCGAACTTAGAGGCAACAATCTTAAGCCCCCTCAGCAGAATTTTTTCAAAATACAGCCGATTCTCTGCGCTCATAACTCACCGATATCTAAGAACATTAAATACTGCATCATGCACAGCCCCTTTGCCACCAAGTAATTTTTCGCGTGCGCTTTTAGTATCCAGCTTCAACTTCGCCGCGGTGCCACTTGATGGTGTAATGCTGCCTCCCCCAAGATGCTGCGTGGAATTCGCAGGATTACTCATATCGAACACTCCGGAGGCTTTTTGATTTTTAGTGAGGGATCCCGCCCCATGTTTCACCTCGAATACATGCAAATTCCCATGAGCATCTCTAGCAACAAAATCCGCTCTAACCCTGCTTCCATTAACCTTCATGGTAACTTCTTCGGCAACGATTTTAAAGCCATTACGCTCCAAGTCATGCATCGCCTTCGATCGTCCTTTATCACCACTTATAGCGCTTTTACACAAGCCAAATGGATCAATCCAAATTAATGCATTTGGCGCATACTCATAAAGGTTATAACCACCTTGAAGACTTATAGGATCTTGCGTAACAAATCGGCCTATCTCTGGATCAAAATATCTAAATAAATTATAGTGCAGTCCTATTTCAGGATCCAGATATTGGCCTTGAAACCTTAGATTTTGCTCAACTTCATTGACATTTAAATTTTCTACCGCCCCCACGAACGATACGTCGCCTGCCAAACAATCCCGCCATCACTATCCGTCAACTCCAGCGGCGTACCAATCTGGTCAGTATGGAAGTAATAGACCTTCAGCCCTTCCCCTTCCACCCGATCAACCCGCGCCAGCGGCGCATAGCTACCCGGCTCGTACAGGTACAGGATATTCTGCCCAGGCGTCTCCTCCCGCAGCATCCTCAGCCCTTGCCAGAGGAAGCGCTTTTGTTCGGACTCGCCATTGAATTCAGCCTGCTTGTCAACCCGCCGCCCGAGGCTGCCGTAAGGGCATGCCCGCCACGAAACCGTTGATATGCCGTTGACCAGAGGCCAGAGCGTTCAAGCATGTCTCGCCATCCAGCACCGTTAGCAGAACATACAGATTACACCGTCGGACATCAGGCGGTCGCTCAGGGCCGCGCGCGCCCCCGATCATGGGATTCAATACAGAATTCCTTTCCGTTGATTACGGGGCGCACTACATAATCTCAGTAGAAGAGGGGCGACAATTAAACTATGCTACCTGCACAAAAAAGCAGCCATCACTCTTGTAATCTCCCAAAGTCCTATTGATCATCAAATACCCTACCCCATCCGTCATATAAAGCGCATCTTGATAGGGTGCAGGAAAGTCTGACGAGTAGACCTGGCACAGAAAATTGAAGCTCTCAGAAATCTCATCTGGAATTAAAGCACCTAACGGTGGATTGATGGCAGAAAGTGAAGAAACACTTAGCTCACCATCATCGATATAGCACTCCTCAAAGTCCGCAAACCGAAGAGGAATCGACGAGCGCGGCGACTTAACGACCTGCTCACTCTCGGAATGTACAACATAAGTATATGATGCCACACCCTTGCTCTGCTGGACTTCATCAACGGTAATCAAATCAATAAAGTATTCATCCGGATCATATGTGGAAAAGACATGCAAAAAACCGCTCAATGGAAGATCCGTGCGCTTCAGTCGACACCTTGCAACATTGCAGTCAATCGTAAAAAGAAGAAGAAGATCTTGGCCTTCAGCATTTTGGGGCCATTGCGCCAAACGCGCACTGTCACCACCAAAGACAAATGGCCCTTCACTTGCAGTCGCAACTATTTTGTGCGCTTTCATCATCAGCCTCCGGTGCAGCCACTTAAGCTGCGATAGAATTTTTTAGCTTGTCTTTTAAGAGCTTTCACTCTACTTGCCGGCACACCAGCTTTACGCAATGCGCCTGACGTAATGTCTAGCTCTCGCTTTAGGCTAGGTGCAAAATCATTTTTACCGAGCCCTTGACTTGCTCTAATCTGCGTCTCATGCCAATGCGCACCGCCCACACCACGAGTATCTTTGGCTGGACCTCGGGTATGGTGATCCAAATCCAGGGCAATTGAGGGGTTACCAGCAAGACGCGTAGCTTTCGTCGCAACCTCCTGCTGAACCAAAAACTCGTGTCGCAGTAACTCATGCGCTTGCAAGTTATCACCCACATGCAAATCACCGTTTAAGCCACCATAAGTCCCAAGCTCAAATAGATTAGCTAAACCTTGAGGATCCACCCAGCCAGTCGGGTTGGATGCATATTTGTAAAAATTTATCCCCCCTTCCAATCCTATCGGGTCCTGAGTCAAAAATCGGCCAACCGCAGGATCATAGAACCTGAAAGTGTTGTAGTGCAGCCCGGTTTCACTATCAATATATTGGCCTTGAAAACGCAGGTTCTGCTCGACCTCTTTGACCGGTAGGCCCTCTACAGCACCCCACGAGCGATACGTGGCCTGCCAAACGATCCTGCCATCACTATCCGTCAACTCCAGCGGCGTACCAATCTGGTCAGTATGGAAGTAGTAAACCCTCTGCCCTTCCCCTTCCACCCGATCAACCCGCGCCAACGGCGCATAGCTACCGGGCTCGTACAGGTACAGGATATCCTGCCCAGGCGTTTCCTCCCGCAGCATCCTCAGCCCTTGCCACAAGAAGCGCTTCTGCTCGACGTCACCGTTGATTTCCGCCTGCTTGGCCACCCGCCGCCCGAGGCTGTCGTAACGGTAGTGCCCGGCACTTTCCAGCGTGCCATTGACCAGCGTCTCCGCCCGCACCAGCCGGTTCTCGCAATCATAGGTAAAGTGCTGAAGCTTGCTGTGCCCCGAGCGCTTTTCGATCAAGTTGCCCCACGGATCGTAGCGATACTCCTGGTCCCGCCACTGCCTGATCCGGTTGTCCTTGACCTTGTCAAACTGCCGCGCATTGAAGTCCAGGCGGTTGGCCGCTGCGTCGTAACGAAACTCTTCGCTGCCGATCAGTGAACCGGTATCGCGGCTGCGCAACTGGCCGTTGGCTTCGTATTCGTACTTGATCTCGCCACGCAGCTTGTCGAGCGTGCGCACCAGTTCACCTGCCGGGTCGTACTGGTAACGGCGGTGAATCGGGTTATACGCATGCTCCACCAACAGCGACGTATTGATGCCGGTGTTGTGTATCTGGGAAAGCTTGTCAGCGGGCAACGTCGACGCAAACTGCCACGCCTTACGCCCCATCGCGTCATAACCAAAGCAACTGGTGAGCTTGCCCTGCGTGCGATACACCTCGCGATGCAGGTCGTCTCGCTCCATGTCGCTGATTACCTGGCCGTCCAAGTTTAGCTGGTGCAGGTGCCCGCTGCCGTAATACAGGTGGTTGACTTGGCGGCCATCCGGCAGGGTCAGTGTGGTCAGGTTGCTGAGTGGGTCGTACTCGTAGCCGAGCGTGCCGTCGGGGGTGATTTCTTTGGTCAGCCTGCCCAGCAGATCGTAGGCGTACTCAAGCTTTTCTTCGGTAATACCAAGCTGCTTGCCGACAGTGCTGGGTTGCCTCTCGATGCTCAGTAACCGGTCGCCATCGTCGTACGCGAATGTTTGGCTCGTGTCGCGGTTGATCTTGGCAACCAGCCGGCCAAGGGTGTCGCGCTCAAACAGGGTGTGGCGCTCTGGACGTTCGGCATTTTCGCCGTAGCCAATCTCATCCAGACGCGTGAGATGGCCACCAACGTTGTAGCTGAAACGCCGGGTCAGGTTATCCACCCGCACCTCTTCGCTCAACCGGTCCGACACGTCGTAGGCAAAGCTGTAGGTGGCGTTGTTCTCGTTGACCAGTGCGGTCAGGCGGATGGCCTTGTCGTACTGCGGAGCATCACTTTAAAAAGAAGCGAATGAAACAAAGTCGGCACCCACTTCTGCTTCAATGATGTTAAAGAACTGTCACTGAGAGTCAAAAGCCCCAGCCAACAAATCACTATCCCCGCGTCTAAAAATAGGTGCCAGACGCATCAAAGAAAAATAGACACTAAAATTTAACCATCGTGCGCCCCATATTTTATCTGCATATGCCAAGCAAATAAAAAACACCCTACTCAAATCAATCTTCAAACATCAATCTTTTTCAAAGAGCTCCTTGACATCTTCATCCCCCATCTGCTCGTATGGAGGTAGCCCTATAGAATCGTCCTCCGATATTTTCTGCTGATTCTCATTAACATCGATGCTTTTCAAGTCGTGTGGAGCCGTGCCAAATACAAACCTCAACCCATCCACTTTCTTATCATTTTCCCCTTCCGCATTACCAACTACACACCACTCCCCCTCCCCCATTTCCAATAAAGAAAAAGTGTCCAATATAACTGGGAATTTTTTAATTTTATTTATGACAGATAGACCCTTGCTGGGCGAAGCAGCTGTCTCAGAGTAAATTTCCGACACATAACCTAATTCAATTTTTTTTATTAGCCTTGCAAATCCGTATACTTCCTCATCAATCTTGAAAGCAACAACATCACCTGCAGAGTACTTGACAGCTTTATTTTTGCGCACTAGAACACCCTCATGATTAGCTAAACTGGTTTGCAGTTCATCAAAGAAGCCGGGGCCATTAGCCTTGAGAGACAAATCAATCATATATCGTATCTCTTCAACCACCGGCCGTCGGCCCAAAGATTCGAGATATATCTCCTGCAGCTCCTCCAACAGATTCCCAATCCGATCCAAGGGAATACCACCAACAATCAATTCAGTTTGGCTTGGCACACTCCACCACCCCATCGTTAAAACTCCTCAGCAGGCTATGGAACTCGACATTGTTTTTTCACCGAGAGCTGATGTTTTTCCATTGAAGCTATTTTCAAAATACTGCTGCCGAGCTCGCAGATCTCGTTCTATTCTGATGGTCGTACGAATTGATCTTATTACCTCTATCGGTGCCCGAGATAGCTTCACCTACAACACCAGTTTTGGTGCCGTGATGCTCAATGTAGGCTTGCTCGTAGCCACGAGCCTGCCCGTAGGTCACATTACGATCAAGCATCTTCATCTTTCCACCATTTAATCTGCCACTAGCAACATGTTCACCACGACGCCTGGTTACGTCATCGGTAAATCCAATATAATAAGGATCTTTAGCTGCCTTATCATACCGTGCGTAAACAAAATAGCCAGGTGCAGCTTCCGCCACCCATCCTAGAGGATCGACCCAAGCGACAGGATTGGAAGCATAGAAGTAGAGATTGGATCCCCCGTCGATTCCGATTGGGTCCTGGGAAATATACCTACCTCCTGTAGCGTCATAGTAACGGAAGGTGTTGTAGTGCAATGCCGACTCTCCATCCAAGTACTGGCCCTGGAACCGAAGGTTTTGTTCCACGTCATCGATAATCAGATGCTCTATAGCCCCCCATGAGCGATAGGTCGCCTGCCAGACGATCTTGCCGTCACTGTCTGTAAGCTCCAGCGGCGTACCAATCTGGTCAGTATGGAAGTAGTAAACCCTCTGCCCTTCCCCTTCCACCCGATCAACCCGCGCCAGCGGCGCATAGCTACCCGGCTCGTACAGGTACAAGATATCCTGCTCAGGCGTTTCCTCCCGCAGCATCCTCAGCCCTTGCCACAAGAAGCGCTTCTGTTCGACTTCGCCGTTGGTTTCCGCCTGCTTGGCTACTCGCCGCCCAAGGCTGTCGTAACGATATTCGCCTTTGCTCTCCAGCGTGCCATTGACCAGCGTTTCCGCCCGCACCAGCCGGTTCTCGCAGTCATAAGTAAAGTGCTGAAGCTTGCTGTGCCCCGAGCGCTTCTGGATCAGGTTGCCCCAAGGGTAGTAGCGATACTCCTGAGGCACAAATTGAATGCTGAGGCTTTCGCCTCAGTCCTTCGGGCTTGATTTGTTAATGATCAGAAACTCAAGCACTAGAATTTAGGAAAATCAAGAGCTGACATGGAATGATAAAAAATCGCGCAAACTACAGAGCAGCCTGCAATAAAACAAAAGCCTTATATATCAACCTCACTCTCATCCACCAATGACTGAATAAACACCTCAAAAGATGGCGAAAGTATTTTTTGAGCATTGACATGATTCACGTACATGTCAACATCCGGCTGAAAGACATCGACTGCAAAATAAACCACCTGACCACCATTCTTTTCAAGACAAATAAAATTCCCTGCCTCATCAACTGCGAATGGTACTAAATGCTGTGGCAAAACATTTTTGCCAGTCATCACATTGAAACATCCTCCAATATATTTGGTCTCTTGCCTGTCAGAGCTTTCAAATCGTGCAATGGACTTAAAATCTTCGACCCTAATCGGCTCATAACCTTCATCCTCCGCCCAAAACTCCCGACTAGGAGCCCCACCATTGAAGGATAAATAAAGATCCCTGAATGCTAACGGGAATTTTATGCCGACCTCCGATTCAAGCGCATCAATCTCCCAATCCGAAATAGGAGTATCGGAATTTAACAATTCAAAATCATTCATTATAAAAGTCTCAGCACGTTGTAGATGATGTTTTTTGTGGGCGTCCTTTCAGCCACCCTTTATCCTGCGAAATAGCAACAGCTTCGGGCGTACCGTAAGATCCTGAGGGCAAGCCAAAATGCTTTTCGAACTGCGCAACTGAACCAGTGTGCGGCAACGAGGCTTCGTGCGCTGACTGAGTTATCAATTGCATAGTACCCTTACCCGTTACAGGGTCGAAATCATCCAAGTGATGCCACGTGTATTTACCCATTGATTTTACTTGAGCTTTCGTCAATCCAGCCTGCTTATACGCTTCGGTGAAGTCTCGCCCCCGAGCCCCTTGCAACTGAATCGACACAATATTTTTCTGAAGCCCTGTAACAGGAAACAAATCTGGCGACCCTTCAAAATTAACGCTTTTGAATGATAGCCCCCAAGGATCAATCCACGATATCGCATTTGGCCCATAGTGGTATAAATTTACACTACCCTCTAGCCCAATAGGGTCTTGCGTTACGAATCGCCCGACTTCAGAATCGTAGTATCGAAAAGTATTGTAGTTCAGCCCGGTTTCAAAATCGTGGTATTGCCCCTGAAATCGCAGGTTCTGTTCAATCTCATGGACAGAAAGGCTCTCTACCTTCCCCCACGACCGGTACGTCGCCTGCCAAACAATCTCGCCATCACTATCCGTCAACTCCAGCGGCGTACCAATCTGGTCCGTATGGAAGTAATAGACCTTCTGCTCCTCCCCTTCCACCTGATCAACCCGCGCTAACGGCGCATAGCTACCGGGCTCGTACAGGTACAGGATGTTCTGCCCAGGCGTCTCCTCCCGCAGCATCCTCAGCCCTTGCCACAAGAAGCGCTTCTGTTCGACTTCGCCGTTGGTTTCCGCCTGCTTGGCTACTCGCCTCCCCAAGCTGTCGTAACGATACTCGCCTAGGCTTTCCAGTTTGCCATCGAACAACGTCTCCGCCCGCACCAGGCGGTTTTCGCAGTCATAGCTGAAGTGCTGAAGCTTGCTGTGCCCCGAGCGCTTCTCGACCAGATTGCCCCACGGGTCATAGCGATACTCCTGGTCCCGCCACTGCCTGATCCGGTTGTCCTTGACCTTGTCAAACTGCCGCGCATTGAAGTCCAGGCGGTTGGCCGCCGCGTCGTAGCGAAACTCTTCGCTGCCGATCAGTGAGCCGGTATCGCGGCTGCGCAACTGGCCGTTGGCTTCGTATTCGTACTTGATCTCGCCACGCAGCTTGTCGAGCGTGCGCACCAGTTCACCTGCAGGGTCGTACTGGTAACGGCGGTGAATCGGGTTATACGCATGCTCCACCAACAGCGACGTATTGATGCCGGTGTTGTGTATCTGGGAAAGCTTGTCAGCCGGCAACGTCGACGCAAACTGCCACGCCTTACGCCCCATCGCGTCATAACCAAAGCAACTGGTGAGCTTGCCCTGCGTGCGGTACACCTCGCGATGCAGGTCGTCTCGCTCCATGTCGCTGATTACCTGGCCGTCCAGGTTTAGCTGGTGCAGGTGCCCGCTGCCGTAATACAGGTGGTTAACGTGGCGGCCATCCGGCAGGGTCAGTGTGGTCAGGTTGCTGAGTGGGTCGTACTCGTAGCCGAGCGTGCCGTCGGGGGTGATTTCTTTGGTCAGCCTGCCCAGCAGATCGTAGGCGTACTCAAGCTTTTCTTCGGTAATACCAAGCTGCTTGCCGACAGTGCTGGGTTGCCTCTCGATGCTCAGTAACCGGTCGCCATCGTCGTACGCGAATGTTTGGCTCGTGTCGCGGTTGATCTTGGCAACCAGCCGGCCAAGGGTGTCGCGCTCAAACAGGGTGTGGCGCTCTGGACGTTCGGCATTTTCGCCGTAGCCAATCTCATCCAGACGCGTGAGATGGCCACCAACGTTGTAGCTGAAACGCCGGGTCAGGTTATCCACCCGCACCTCTTCGCTCAGCCGGTCCGACACGTCGTAGGCAAAGCTGTAGGTGGCGTTGTTCTCGTTGACCAGTGCGGTCAGGCGGATGGCCTTGTCGTACTCGTAGCGCACCCGCTGGCCCGTGGCATCCTGGCGGCTGCTCGGCAGGCCACGGGCCGTGCGCATCAAGCGTGTGGTCTGGCCCTTGCCGTCGGTGTGGCTGAGTACCTGCCCGTACACGTTGTAGGTGAAGGTTTCCGCCGTGCCGTCGGGATGGCTGATGCGCAGCACTTCACCGTCGGGCTTGCGCGCCAGGGTGGTGGTCTGGTTCAGCGCATCCGTGACCGCGACCAGGTGCTGGCGCTCGTCATAGCGGTAATAGGTGCTCTTGCCCGAGCAGTCCTGGTAACGCTCCACCTGGGCCAGGGTATTCCACCACAGGTACTTGGACTTGAAGGTTGCATCGATGATGGTGTGCGGCAGGCCGTCGTCGCTGTTCAGGTACTCGGTCACCTGGCCCAGTGCATCGATTTCGGCGAGCAGGTTGCCCTTGTCGTCGTAGCGCGCCTGCCACGTGCTGCCATCCGGATAGCTGACCTTGGTCACCAGCGTGGTCAGGTGATGATACGCATAGGCGATTTTGCGCCCCAACGGGTCGGTTTCTTCCAGCAGGCGGGCGTATTCGTCGTACTTGAATGCGAGCCGGTTACCGTCCGGCAAGCCCAGGCCGACCATGTTGCCCTGCTCGTCCAGCTCGACGGTGTAACGCTCGCCGCCATAGTCGCGGCTGGCCACCACACGGTGATCGGCGTTGTACTGCACTTCCAGCTCCCGACCGAGCACGTCCGTGGCCCAGCTGGTACGGGCATCGAGGTCGTAACGGAAGTGATAGTGCTCGCCATCGCTGGTCCAGTGTTCGACCACCCGCGGCTTATCGCCCTGGGTTTCCCAGCGGTAGTGGCAACCCAGCCCCAAGGCGTTGCCGTGGCTCACCATCAGGCCTTCGGCGTAGCTGAAGCTGCGCACGGTGTCGCCGTTGCGGTTGATCACCGCATTCAGTTGACCGTGTTCGTCATAGCGGTACTGGGTGAGCGTTTCGACCGCCTCATTGTTGACCACGCGCTTGATGTCAGTCAGGCGGCCGAGCGGGTTGTCGTAATGCAGGTGCACGCGGGTGCCGCCGGTCGCGCTGATGTCGGTCAACGTGCCATCGGGAGTGCGGGTGAAATGCAGGAAGTGACCGAGGGCGTTCTCGATGCGTTGCAGAGGTACTTCGGTGTTGGTGTCTGGCACTTCGCCGAAGTAGAAGAACAGGTTGTCGAGGGTTTGCAGGATGTAGTGGCCGCCCTCGGTGCATACCAGGTAGACCTGTTCGTGCGGGTTGTAGATGCGTTCGCCCGGTTGCAGGGTCACGAACGGGACTTCGCGGCCCTGGTTGTCGGTGAGGTAGATAAATGAGCCCTGGCGGCGCAGGCTTTGCTCCCACGGCAGCACCCAGCCGCGGCCAAGCACGCTATCCACAGTAAGGTCGCTGGCGTAGAAGCGCGACCACTCGATCGGCATCAAGCCCGGCAGGCTGAAGTCGATTTCATCGGGGATCAGTTTACGGCCAGTGGTGAGGTCGACCGGGTTGCCGACCAGGCCGCCTATGGCCTTGCGGGCCACAGGCTCGACCACGTAGCGGCTGGCTACCTCACCGGCAACGAAGCCTGCGGTGAACTTCAGGGCGCAGGGCATCACGGCTTTCATGCCGGCTTGAGTACCTGCCTTGATCAGCTGGGCAATACCACCAGCAGCGCCCGCAATGGCCATCAGCACATCCACGGTGGTACGCAGCCATTCCGGGATTTCGTCGTCCACTGGCAGGTAGCGGTAGGTGCCGCCGCCAATGATCACGTTGTCCGAACCACCGGAAATGGTCGCGCCGCAGGTCAGCTTGTCACCCTTGCGCGCAGCCGCCACGCTGTTGATGAAGACATTGGTCGAGCCTTCGGCAATCTGCACCGGCCCCGGGTGTTTGTCGCAGGCACCGATGCTTTTTTCGACGCGGGCAGCCTTGCGGCTGTTGATGAAGACGTTGGGTGAGGCAGTGGTTATCGTCCCTGAGGGGGACGAGAACATACTGCCTATCGCCTCTCCGGCAGCGGTCAGCAAGCTGCCTCCAATACCGGCTGCGAGGCCCGCCAGCAACGCCACGCCGAACCCACAGGTAAAGGTGGCGATGGCCACCGTCGCCACCAGGGCAATACCGAGGGCGGCGCCAATCAGAAAGCCCCCCAACGCGCTGGTGTGCGATATCTCGTCGCCGAACCTGGCCGCTTCGAACATGAGGGGTTACTCCTGTTCGCCGGGCTCGGCGCGGGTTACCGGCGTGCGCGGGGTGAAGCTCGCCAGCAGGTTGTCCCAGTCCTGGTTTTGCCGGGCACTGAAATCGGCCTGTGCAGTGGTGGAGAAGATCAGCGCACGGCCGGGGCTGATGACGAAGGCGGCCTGGCGTTGGTATAGCGGGCGGCCTTGGTTCATGTAATAGGCGTCGATCTGGATACCGGCAATGGGTGCGGTAGCCGACAGCGCGACGGCCTTGTTGCCCATGCGGGTATAGCCGCGCAGCTTGGACGTAAGCATTTTGACCTGGCGATCGACATACGCCTGCAACGCTTCGTCCGGCAGCAGGGTGTCACGCGAGATGGTGATGCTCAACGGTGCGGGAACACTGGCACCCAAGACGAACATGTTGACCGTGCGGTCCTCGAAACCTGCCGGCAGCGCGATGCCGCCTTCCTGCAACTCGTAATCCATGAAATGAAAATTCCTGATAGCGAAAAATGGGGTCAGCCCAGCGCGAAGCCGTCGAGCATCCGATCGAACTCGGCCAGCCACTGGCTCAAGCCCGGCTTGCTCGGGTCGATCACGCTGGAGATATCCAGCCATTGCAGCGCCTGGGTACCGGTAACAGGCACCAACGCGCCGACCAGGCGACCGTGCCGGGGCTCATGGCCGGCATTGAAGTGAAAATCCAGGACCCTGGCAGGGTTACCCGCCAGTTGGCAGTCACGTTGACGAATCACGCGCAGTTGCGGGGTGACTTGGCGCAAAGCCTGGATCGCCTCTTCGAACTGTTGCTCCAAGGGCTGGCTGACGCGGACATCACGGCGGCGAATGCTGAGGCTGACGGGCTCCCCTTCATGCTCGATGCTGGTGTGAATGTCACGAAACCGAAAGCCTGCTGGAAACTGCAAGTTGAAACCGGCGAAGGTGAAACCACTGGCGACATCCTGCAGCGCGGCCCGCACCGGTTCTGGCTCGGGTACCGGCACGGGCATCTGGACGGGTTCTGCCAGTCTGGCCACGCGTGCAGCTTCTTCCAAGGCTTCGCGCTTGGCCGAGATGCGGTCATAGATCGAGGGCTTGTACATGAGCGTTGCCTCAGTCGTTGATCCGCACTGCGGCGCCGGTGATCTGGGTGGTGTCGGTACTGGTGGTGACGATGACTTTGCCTTTGATCTCGACGCCTTCAGGGGTCAGCGTGATGCTGCTTTCGCCCACCTGTAGAATGATGTGCTGCTTGGCGGCCACCTGTATGAACTGGTTGTCGACCTGCAGGGTGTAAGAGCCTTCGGTCACTTGCACCACCGTGTCTTTCTTGACCGTTTCGGTGTGCGTGCCGCCAACAGTCATCGAGCGGTTGTTCCCCACATCATGGGTCTCATCCAGCTCGATTTCGGTATCCATGTTGCGCTCGGCATGCATGATGATCTGCTCGGCGCCGGCCTTGTCTTCGAAGCGGAAGAAGTTGGCGGTACCACCGTCGCCCTTCATCGACCGTGTCAGAAACCCACTCTGGGTCTTGTTCGCCGGCAGTGCCCACGGCGGGGTGTTGCTGCTGTTGTACAAGCTGCCCATGATCAGCGGTCGATCGGGGTTGCCGTCGAGGAACACCACCACCACTTCATCGCCCACGCGGGGGATCTGGATGCTGCCGAAGCCGCCGCTGGCACCGGACTGGGCGACGCGTACCCAGCATGAGCTCTGATCGTTGAATTCGCCGTTGCGGTCCCAGTGGAACTGCAACTTCACCCGCCCCAGTTCATCGGTGTAGATCTCTTCGCCTGGCGGGCCAACGACGATCGCGGTTTGTGGCCCATTAATAGAAGGCTTACGCGTGCTCAATTGGGGTCGATACGGGATTTTTTTCCGTACGCAAACAAACTTGTTGAAGTAACCGGCTTGGTCACCCGTCATGTAGTTATTGCTGCCACGGTGCTCAATGCTGAGCAATAGGAAATTTCGGTTTTCAGCGTCACCCAGGTCGTGTTCGTAGTGCTGGATCAGCTCGAAGGTAAACCCGGGCCGCATCACGCGGCAATTACTGTCGCCATAAAACGTCTTGCCCAGCAATTCAAGTGCTTCAATACGATTGCGCACCATGAGTTCGCCGTCTTCGTAGGTGCCATGCGTGTACTGACCAGGAAAATCATAAATTTCAAATTTATCCACATCGCCCTGGTCATTAAGGCTCTGCATGGTCACCGGAAGAAAGTTACGCGGTTGACGATAATCAAAGGTACGCACGGCGATTTTGCCGGACTGAAGCTGGCGTATTGCACGCCACTGCGTGATCGAGTCCGCAGTCTCCGTCACAGAAGTACTGTGAAACCGAATCTGTGGTTGCTCTGGCAAGGGTAGCAAGGTGCTCGAATCATCAGTGATGATCATCACGTGCGAGTCGGCGGTGTGCTCGAAATAATAGAACAGCCCCTCGTTTTCGAGCAACCGCTGCACGAAGTTGAAATCGCTCTCACGATACTGCGTGATATAACTATGCTGCTTAAGTGCTTTGCTGAGGCGGAACTCATATTTGGGTAACGTACCAAAGCCTGCGAACACTTCACTGACGACGTCCTCTACCGTCTTGTTCTGAAAGATGCGCGAGTCGAACCGGCACGTCAACATCCATAGCCAAGGGCTCAATACCGCAGCGTAGCGGACATAGCCTCCATCGCTCCCTTGGGAACTAAAGCGATTGATATAACCATTGACATGACGAACAGCACCATCAGCCAGCTCAATTTCAAGTGTAGCGGGACGACCAATTAGCGCTTTGAGCTTGACGTTAGCCGTATCGCTCAGCAATGCAAGGTCAAACTGATACAGACGTGACAGGCCTTCACTGCCTGAAAAACTTTCAAGCAAAAAGCTGTCTTCACCCGCCGCTGCGAAAGTATTGAGCTTGAACAGGCGCCTGTTTTGTGGGTTTAACAGAGAGGCAATAGAGAAATTTTCCATCAGCATGATCGTCCTCGAGGCGTGTTGCGTAACAGGCCTTATAGGCTGTGCTTTTTCGCGAAGAGCCTTCCAAGCGGAGACGCTGCGCGCTTCTCCCGTATGGCTTCGATGTCCATGAAGGTATATTGGCACCCCTTGCTTTCTTCCTGTCGCCTCAGCGCCCGGAGTGCAAAAATACTATGGCGATTATAAAAAACCATATAGATCGATATGGAAATCGCTAAAACAATAACACCCAAATAGAGAGTATCATGCTCACGAAACATTGAGTAAACCAAGCTGCCCAGTGCCGCACTCAACCCAGCCAACCAAGGGCTGTGCGAAGGCGGGCCCTCCAATACATCAACACGCGCCCCTATCACTTTAAAGACAGGACGTTCGGTTGACCAGTGGCAAACCACAGCATAGGCGAACCCAACAATAGCGAATGGCGCAACACTCAGCAGAATCGCAACAGCCGGGTCCAGCTTTAAAAGCTTATAGCAGACTGACAAAACCAAGACAAACGCCAACATGGGCGCCAACAATATAT